>NZ_JAVSCQ010000032.1:0-45571 GCF_040560405.1 Facivitalis istanbulensis | reverse complement strand
TGCGCGCCAAGGGCAAGGCGCCCAAGACGATCCTCATCGCCGTCGCACGGCAACTCCTCGTCATCCTCAACGCCATGATCCGAAAGCGACAGCCTATCGCTCTCGCATGAGCATCACAGTTGCCCCCCCGCCGATGCACAGCGTGACCGGGCCGTAGCGCCCCCCGATCCGTTCCAGCTCGTACAGCAGCTCGACCGTCAGGATCGCGCCGGTGGCGCCGATCGGATGCCCCACCGCAATCCCCGATCCGTTCGAATTGACCCTGTCCGGGCGGAAGCCAAGCGCTGCGGCCACGGCACAGGCCTGCGCGGCAAAGGCCTCGTTCGCCTCGATGACCTCGATCTGCCCGATCGTCAGGCCCGCCCGTGGCAGCGCGTCCGCCACGGCCTTGACCGGACCGATTCCCATGCGGCTCGCCCCCCGCATACCCCGAGGACAGGATCCGCGCCCAGGGCGCATCGCCACGCGCGTCCAGCACGACACTGGCCACGCCATCGTTGATCCCGGACGAATTTCCGGCGGTTGCGCTACCCTCCACCGCAAAGACCCGCTTCAACCGCGCCATCGAGTTCGCGTCGAACAGCCGCGTACCCTTGCGGTCGCGCACCTCTACGCCGACGATCTGCGCCTTGAACCGTCCCTGGGCCAGTGCCCTGGCAGCGCGGGCGTGGCTCTCCACCGCCAGCGCGTCCTGGGCCTGCCGCGCGATACCGTGATCCCGGGCAACATTCTCCGCAGTGACGCCCATATGGACGCCATCTAACGGATCGCTCAGGGTTCCGACCAGCGCGTCCACCATCGCCACATCGCTCAGCCTCTGCCCGAAGCGGGTGGACGAGGACAGGTGCGGCGCGCGGGACATGGACTCGGCGCCACCGGCGACCCCGACGTCGCACTCGCCCAGTGCGATCATCTGCGCCATGGAGATGATCGCCTGCAGTCCCGAACCGCACAAGCGGTTCACCGTGAGCGCGAGCACATGGATCGGTACGCCCGCCTCCACCGCCGCGACCCGCGCGATGTACGCATCCTTCAGCGTACCAGGGATCGCCTGGCTCACCACCATATGCCCGACATCGTCCGGCGCGAGGCCGGCCCGCGCGATCGCCTCGGCGAGGACGACGCGGGCCACCGTATTCGCAGGCACGTCCTTGCGGCTGCCGCCGGACGTGCCGATGGCGGTGCGCCCGCCCGCCATAAGGTAGACCGGTTCCATTTGCATACTCCAAAGCCCGGGCCGATGCTCGCGGCCGGGACAGGGCGAAATGCGGGGATTGGAAAAGGCGGGAAGAGGCTTACGCTTTTCCGCCGCGCCGCCGCGCGAGGGGGCGGCGGAACGCCGCCGTGCGCCCGCTACTGTGCCCCAGCCGCGCGATCGCGCATCATCGCCTCCAGCGTGCTGCGCAACAGCATCAATTCCATCGGCCAGATATAAAGGTCGCCGCCCTCGAACCCCATATTGTCAGGCACCAGCAGCGCCTTGCCCGCGGCGTGGCACACATCCCGCACCGTTACCCAGGCGTCACGCAGAACAGGCAGGTCGATCGCCAGATCGAGGCCCATGTCCGCAGAAAGGTCACCCGGGCCGAAATGGATCACGTCGATGCCATCGACCGCCGCGATCTCAGCTATGTTATCCAGCGCTTTGCGCGTTTCGATGATCGGGATGACCAAGGTCTCCCGGTCGCGCTGCGTCATCCGATCGCGAAAGCCGTTCACGGAATAGCCGCCATCGTGACAGGCCGGGCACATGCCGCGCCTGCCGGTGGGCGCATAGCGCGACGCGCGGACGATCCGCGTCGCGTCCGCGGCGGTTTCGACCTTGGGCACCACCACCCCGGCGCAACCGACGTCGAGTAGCGCCTGTATCTGCGTGTCGCTGCCTTCCAGCATCCGCGCGATCGGCACGATCCCCGCCGCCTTTGCCGCGCGAACGTGGCCGAGCACCAGGTGCCGATCCAGCGGCCCATGCTCACCATCGATCATGACGAAATCGAGCCCCGCCGCGGCAGCGATCTCCGTCGTCGTCGGATCGGTGGACGAGATATAGATGCCGATCGGCACGTCCGTGCCCCGCAGACTCAGCCGCGCCGCTGCCACGCTGCCATGGGTCATGCCGGCGCACTCCCGCCGCGCACATGACGGACATCGACGAGGATCGCGCCGCCGCGCAGCACCTCCGCCGTCGCCCCCGGCGGAATGGCGGTGGTCGAGCCGACCTCGTGCAGCACCGCCGGGCCGGCGAACCGGTCCCCTTCCTTGAGCGTCGAGCGCGGGATGATCGGGGTGGCGATCCGCACCCCCTCGCCCTCGCCCCAGAGGGACAGATTCTCGCCCCAGGTTCCATCGGCCGCGTCGGTGAAATCGACCGAGACCGGCGGCAACGGACGCTCTGCAATGACCTGGACCTCCGCCGTCTCTACCCGCGAGAGCTTGTCGAGATGGCCGTAGCGCCGGAGATATTCCGTCTCGAACGCGCGACGGAAACAGGCCGCGAAGTCGTCGGGAACGTCCAGGCCGGCCGCTGGCGGCGCGATCCACAGCACATGCTCCTGTCCGGCGAAACGCAGTGCGACCGAATATCGGAAAGCGAGCGCTTCGCCGCGCATTTCGCCCGTGCCGCCCAGTTCGCCGGTCAGGTCGGACGCCGCGCGATCGAGCAATTCGCGCACCGCCTGCGGGCTCAGGGTGTCGATATCCTGCACCATCTGTTCGCGACGATCCTGCCGCAGATTCGCACTCAGCATGCCAAGCGCCGAATAATGGCCCGGAAAGCGCGGGATCAGCACCCGATCGATGCCGACCTCGACCGCCACCTCGCAGGCATGAAGCGGCCCCGCGCCCCCGCTGGCCAGCAGCGTATAATCGCGCGGGTCGTTGCCGCGCTCCAGCGTCTGTCGCCTCACAGTGGACGCCGCCTGCAGACAGGCGAGCCGGATGATCCCCAGCGCGAGGCGATCGGGCGACATGCCCCCCTCGGCCGCGACCCGCGCGATCGCCGTTTCCGCTGCCGCGATGTCGAGCGAAAAGGTGCCGGCGAAATGATCCTTGTCGATCCGCCCGCAATAGAGATTGGCGTCGGTCAGCGTCGGCTGTGTCCCGCCCAGGCCATAACAGGCCGGCCCGGGCTTCGACCCGGCCGAACGCGGACCAACCTGAAGCGCCCCGCGCTCGTCGATCCGCGCGATCGAACCGCCGCCGACACCGACCTCGAGGATGTCAACCGTGCTGACCTGCAAGGGAAAGCCCTGCTTCTCCCCGCCGATCCAGTAAAGGTCGCGGGTCGCATAGTCACCATTTTCGACCAGTGTGGATTTGGCGGTCGTGCCGCCGATGTCGAGCGCCACGAGGTTGGCGATGCCAAGATCGTGGGCCAGGCTCCGTGCGCCGATGACGCCGCCCACCGGCCCCGATTCCACCGCCCGCACCGGCTGTCGCCGCGCGCTGTCGACCGTCATCGCACCGCCGCTCGAATCGAGGACGATGAATTCGCCGGAGAAGCCGTCCTGTTCCAGCCCGCCGGTCAGGCGCCCCAGATAGCGTTGAAAGACCGGCGCGATATAGGCGTTGGCGGCGGCGGTAGTGAACCGTTCATATTCGCGCCACTGCCGGCTGATCGAGGACGAGGTGGTGACCGGTACATCGGGCAGCGCAGCCCGCAGGAACGCGGCGACCGCATCCTCATTGGCCGGATTGGCATAGGCGTTGAGGAAGCCGATGGCGACTGCTTCCGCCCCCGCCTGCCTCAGCCGCTCGGCCAGCGCGGCCAGCGCCTCGTTGGATGGTGCCCTGTCCAGCGACCCGTCGCCATTCATCCGCTCGTCCACCTCGAACCGCATCGTATCTGCGATCAGCGGCGGGGAACGGCGGAAACGCATGTTGAAGATGTCACTGCGGTTGCCGCGTCCCACGTCGATCACGTCGGGAAAGCCCAGAGTCGTCACCAGTGCGACGTTCGCGCCGTGCCGTTCGAGCAGCGAATTGATGACGAGCGTGGTGCCGTGCGCGACGATCAGGTCCGGCGAGGCGAGATCGACGGCGGTATCCTGGATCGCCTGGATCACACCCTGATGCTCATTGCCATGGGTGGTCAGCCGCTTGCCGATATGGAGTCGCCCCTCCGCATCGACCGCGGCCACGTCGGTAAAGGTCCCGCCAATGTCGCAGCCGATGCGGGCGAACGCCTCATGGGAACCAGGGATGCTCATGCCACCTTCTCCTGTCCGCTGTCGGAATCGGGCCTGCCCCAGCCGCCCCCTCCACCGCTGATCTGCCGGATCAGCGTTCCCGCCGGGAGCGGGCCGATCTGCGCGCTGCTGCCCGCGAGCGGCAGCCATTCGTCGCTTCCCGGCCGCCGCACCCTGACCGAACTCAATTTGCCGGCCCCCCCGCCCGCCAGCCCCTTGGCCGGGACGGCCGGTTCCGGATAGGTGTCGACCGAACAAGGGGCCAGCAGCTCGATCACCTTGGCCGCGCCCGGTCCGCCGCGATACTTTCCCACGCCCCCCGACTCGCGATCCAGACTGATCGAGCGGTAGCGGAGCGGATAGCGCGCCTCCGCCATCTCAAGCGGAATGCCCTTCATATTGCCCAGCATCAGGCATTTCACCGGGCCATAGCCATCGGCGTCGCACTCGGCGCCCAACCCGCCGATCAGCCCTTCCACCATCAGCCAGCGTTCCCCGCTCTCGCGCCGGCCGCTGATCATCAGGCCGCCGATCGATCCGAAGTGCGAGGCCGGAACGCGTTCGGGATGCGTGTTGCCGATCGCCGCCACGAACATGTCGATCAGCAACGGCATCGTCATGTTCCAGAAGCCCATCGGCGCCTCTTCTCCCGCGCTGACGATCGTGCCCGGCGGCACGATCACCTCCAGCGGCGCGAAGAAGCCGCCATCGGTCGGCGCATCGCCGCCGATCAGGTAGCGGAAGGCCAGCCGTACCGCCGCCATCGCACCGCCGATTGCACCGCAATTGATCGGCAGCGTCGTCTGCGGCGGCATGCCCGACAGGTCGCAGATCATCCGATCGCCCTCGATCCGGATCTCCAGCCGGAACGCCATGTCGACCGCAACACCGCCAAAGTCGAATTGCCAGCGGCGCTCGTCGCTATAGACGCCGTCGGGCAGGTCGCGGATCGCGCGCCGCGCAAAGGCCTCGCTCGCCGCGAGCTGCGCGGCGATCAGTGCGGTTGTCTCGTCGGCGCTCCAACGAGCGACGACGCGCTCAGTCCAGCGCCGCGCGCCGAGCACGCAGGCGCCGAGCTGTGCCATCATGTCGCCCGTCAGCGCTTCCCTCTGATAGGTATTGGCCTGGAGTGTCGCCAGCACCTCCGGCACGATCTCCCCGGCGCGCATCAATCGCAGCCCGCGATAGCGTGTGCCCTCCTGGAAGATCGAGCGTGCGGCCATCGTCTGACCGCCCGGCACCAGCCCGCCGACATCCGCCCAGTGCGCGCGGATGGCGATATACGCGGTCAGCCGGTCACCATGGAACAGCGGCGCCCCGAGCACCACGTTGTTGAGGTGCTGCCCGCTGCCATAATTCGTGACGAACACGTCGCCGGGGGACAACGTATCCACGCCGATGACCGCGACCGCATCGCGCACGACTTCGCCCATGTCGGAGACGAAGATCGGGATCGAGGCCTCGGACTGCATGAACGGGCGGTAGTCGGCGGACACCAGCGAAACACAGTAATCCTGCGATTCCTGGATCAGCGGGCTGTAGGCGGTCCGGGTGATGTTGCCCTCTAGCTCCTCGGTGATCGACGCCGCGGTGTAACGGAAGATCTCCCGTTCCAGCGGATCCGTCGACCCGTGCCCTACCCCGGCTGCTACCTCGCCCCCTTCCACGGCGGCGTCTGCGGTGATCGCACTCGTCATGACACTCTCCTGCACCGACTTCACATGGTCGGTTTCGGCATTTTTTATAAGTTGACTTAGAATGTCAACTTAATAGCGCATGTCCCGCTGGGCCGCCATGTCGGGCAATGTGAACTGCACGGCCGCGCGCATGTGCAACCCGTCGATATTGGGGACTAGGAACTCCATCGCGAAGGCGAGATGATCCTCGTTGGTGCGATAGGACTCATAGCCCTCCGGCCCGTCGAAATAGATGAGCGCGGCGATGTCGTAATTCTCGTCCCAATTGCCGAGATCGGGCCCTGCCTCGATCTTGCGCACGGAGGGGACGATGGCCTCCAGCGCCCGCCAACGCTGCACAATGTCCTCGACCAGCTCGGGGGAGGTGCCGTCCTTGAACTTCCAGAGCGAACAGTGAACGATCATGCTCCGCGGCCTCCGATGTGTTTTTGAGAGGCCCGCAAAAATACGGCCGCACGGCCCATGAGTCTATCACTTATTAGAAAATGGTATCCCGGGTGGCGGCTTTGCGCGGCCCATCTGGCTCGCGAGCTGGTCCAGGATCATCGTCGCGATCTGCCGCGCCTCGGCTGAGAGATCGTTGAAGCTCGCCGAGACAAAGCCATATTCGACCTCGTTCACCGCGAGATCGACCGGCAGCGGCACGAGGCCAAGATCAGGCCGCACATCGGCAAGCCCGCGAACCGCGACGACAATGAACTCGCTCTGCCGCGCCAGCGCGCTCAGGGTCGCATAATCGTCCAGCTCCACGATCGGGGGAGCAACGCCCAGTTGCGCCAGCCGCGCCGACGGCAGAAGCTCGCGCAGGAAGCTGCCCGCGGCAATTGGGTAACGGCGCAGGTCGTCGGGCTCGCAATCGCCCGCGAGAAGCGGATGCCCCGGCCGGACTAGCAGATTGACCGAGGTCAGCGGGATGCGACGCACCCGAAAGTCATCGGGCAGCCGCGACAAACGGTCCCGAACCGGCAATCCGCTGATGAAAAAGTCGATCTCGCCCTGACGGAGAAGCTGTTGCAGCGTGTTCAGCGCTTCCACCCTGATCCGCAGCCGCGCGCCGGTGGACAACAGCGCGGGCAACAGGCGCGGCAGGATTGCCGCCGCCGATACAGGGCCGAGGCCAAAGGCCACCAGACTGCCACCGCCCGCGGAAAGCGCCATGAGTTGCTCGTTAGCGGTATCCGCCTGGTTCAGGAGGCGCCCGGCAATGCCGACAAAGGCGGCGCCGTCCGCTGTCAGTTGCGCCCCCGCACGGCCCCGGTCGAAAAGCCGGATGCCATATTCCTCCTCCAGCCCCTGGATGCTGCGCGACAGAGCCGGCTGCGACAGGCCCAGCCGCGTGGCGGCGGCGGCATAGCTCCCCTCTTCCGCGATCGCCGTCACATAGCCCAGCCGCTGGAGATTAATCATCGCCATTCGATACCTTGAAGGCATCGAATCGACAATATCACGCATTGGACCATGATCGTTCGATCGGCCATTATCAAACGGCCGTTATATTATTCGAGCCGATATGATCAGGCGGAGCCGGGCATTCGCGATGCGCCAACCGACCGATCGATCGACGGCCGCGTTGAACAAGGAGAGAGGATCATGGCGACCACCCCCGACGTCGTGGCGGATCAACCGCTGCGTACATCGCCCGAACCCGAAGCGCGCACCGGAGTCTGTCCGTTCCAGATCCCCATGAAGCAGGACGAGGTGAACAGCCGGGCGTTGCAGGACCAGTTCGACGTCATGCGCGACGAGGGATCAGTTGCCTGGGCGCAACTCCCCTACGGCACGGTCAACAACGGCCAGGGATGGGTCGCCACCGGCTTCAAGGAAGTGAAGGCGGTGCTGATGGACAACCGCTTCAGCGTCGCGCGAAAGGCGCATGGCGACTATCCGCGTGCCCGCGCGCTCGAGATCGGGGCCCCCTTCCCCGACAGCTTCATCGTCATGGATCCGCCAGCACAATCCGAACGGCGACGCACCCTGATGAAGCATCTCACGCCCAAACGGGTCAACGGGCTACGGCCGTTCACCGAACGGCTGGTGGAGGACTGCCTCGACGAGATGGAGCGGCAGGGCCCGGGCGTCGATATGCTGCCGGAATTCGTCTACAAGGTGCCACTGTTCCTGCTGTGCGAACTGCTCGGTGCGCCGCCGGAGGAACGGCACATCTACGTCAAGCACGCGCATGATTTCGTCGCGACGCGCCACGCCACCGCCGCCGATGCCAGCAAAGCGCTGGAGACCATCAAAACCTATTTCAAGGAGCTCTGCTGCCGCAAGCGGGAGAAGCCCGGCGACGACCTGATCAGCGCGCTCCTGCTGGATACGGAGGTCAACGGATTGTGGAGTCAGGAGGAATTGGAGGGGGTCGGCACCGTCTTGCTCATGGCTGGTCACGATTCGACCGCGTCCTTCATCTCGAACTGCCTCTACTGGCTGGTGCACAACCCGGAAACATTCACCCGGCTGCGCGAGGAGCCCGACCTGATCCTGAAGGCGGTGGACGAGTTCCTCCGGTTCCTGCCGGTCGGCGTCGCCCCGCCCCGCGCCCGCGTCGCCATCGAAGACGTGCAGTTCGGCGACACGCTCATCCGCAAGGACGAATCCGTCCTGCCCATTCCTCATGCCGGTAATCTCGACCCCAAGGTCTATGCATGCCCGCGCCAGTTCGATCTGGATCGCGAGAAGCCCGCGCAGCATCTGGCGTTCGGGTTCGGCGCGCATTTCTGCGTCGGGTCGCAACTCGCCCGGATGGATATCGAGGTCATCCTTCGCGGCGTGACGCAACGCTTCACCTCGCTCAGCCCGATGGAATTCGATCCGGACTGGGAGGCAAAGGGCCGCACCCGGGGACCGAAGACCCTTTGCGTCCAATGGACCAAATAGCCGCGCGGCAACCCACGTCAGGACAATGACCCGGGTTCAGGCCGCGCCCTTGCGGCGGCCCCCGGACACGAAGGAGAGAGGATTTGACGGACATCACTGGAAAGAACGCGGTGGTCGTAGCCGGCGGCAACGGCATCGGCCGCTCGATCGCCCATGCGCTGGCGGATGCGGGCGCCAATGTGGTCATCGCCGACATTCGCAAGGACGATGCCGAAAAGGTGCGTGACGAAGTCGTCGCGAAGGGCCGGAAGGCGATCGCAATCCAGACGGACGTGTCCAGGCTCGACGCCATGCAGGCACTCGCCGACGCGGCCTTCGACGCGTTCGGCACGATCGAAATCCTGGTGAACAACGCCGGCGTCGCAGTGCGGCCGATGCGCGCGATCTGGGACACCAGCTATGCCGACCTGCAATATATGATCAACATCAACATCTGGGGCCTCCTGCACGGCTACCACGTGTTTCTGCCGCGGATGCGCGCACAGACCGGCGAGAAGCATATAGTCAACACCTCCTCCATGGCGTCGATGCTGACCATCCCGGGCATGGCAATCTACACGATGAGCAAGGAGGCGACCGATGGCTTCTCCCGCGTGACGGCGGAGGAACTGCGCGCCGACGGCTTCAACACGACCATTCTCTATCCCGGCCAGATCAACACTGCGGCGCATACCCGCAGCGGGGAATTGCGGTCGGCCGAGGAGCGGGCGGCGGATGCGGCGGTCAAGCCCTTCGCCAGCTATGCCGAGGAACGCGGCGAGGCGCTGATCGCGGGGGGTGCCGGGCGCGGCCCCGTTCGCGTACTTGGCGGAACGCATACCAGCGTCGCGATCGAACCGGAACTCGTCGGGCCGATGGTCGTCCGGGCGATCCGGGAGAACCGCCCGGTTTGCATGACCCATCGCCCACCCGAAGAGGGCATTCGCATGATCGCCGAGGCGCAACTCGACGGCTATCACCCCTGACGCAGGTTCAGCGTCCCGGGGCGGATGGCCGTCCGCCTTGCGACGGCTGATATCCGCACGTGAAGCCGGCCCCGCGAGGCGGGGCCGGCTTCGGTCATGCCCTACATCTTGAACGCCGCGGTCAAGCCATAGGTGCGCCCCATATTGGTAAAGCGCGTGATCACTTCGGACGCCTTGATCACATTGGTCCAGTAGAGTTCGTCGCCGAGATTTTTGCCCCAGATCCAGACACGCCATCCGTCGCGATCCGACGAGAGCCCAAGCTGCGCGTCATACGTCGTGTAGGCATTCAGGTCCCAGACCGGTGCGGCATTGATCTGCGCCACCGACTTGCTGCGATAGGCCATGTTGCCGCCCATGAATATTGCGAGCGTGTCGGTGATCGGTCGCTCGTAATTCACGTCGAGGTTCACATTTTCCTTGGACACAAAGGGGATGGGGCCGCCCGACTGATCGCCGAAGCCGCCGTCGATATTATAGCCGACATATGTTTGGATCTTGGAGTCGAGATAGGAACCGGCCGCCGCAAGGATGAGGCCTTCGACCGGACGAAGCGAGAGGCTCAGCTCGGCGCCCTGAATCCGCGACTTGGGCACATTCACCTGCTTGGCGACCAGGCCGAACAACGGGCCGGTATCCTCACGCCCCCGCTGCTGCTTGTCGCTATAGTCGTAATAGAACAGCGCGGCCTCGACCGACAAAAAGCGGCGCACATCCACTTTCGCGCCGACCTCGTACGCCAGCAGCGATTCCTGCCGCACCGGCAGGAACGAGCCATTGTTGTTGGTCAGGATCGTGGGATAATTCCCGGACTTGAAGCCCTTGCTGATCCGCCCATAGAGTAGCGACCGCACCGTCGGCTTGAAGTTCACATTGACGTTCCAGGGGACATTGTCCTGCGTCAGTGTCGAGGTGAACAGGCCGGGACTGCCCGGGCTGTTCACCGAATAGCATTGCCCCGACTGGATCGCCCTCGGTGTGCCGGTCAGCCTGTAGAGCGTATTGAACACATTGGCGGCGCGGCCGTCACCGCTGTCCGCGGCGCACCCGGCGAAACGTCGCTTCTCCTTGCTGATCCGCACGCCGCCGGCAATGGAAAGCTGCTCGGTCAGCTTCAGGTCGATATTCCCGAACACGCCGTAGCTGTCGACACGGTGCGTGCCGCCGGTATTCGTATTGGCGAAGCCCCCGCCGGGCAGGTTGTTCGTCGGCGGAAAGTCCGTCGCGGAGAGCTTCAGGATGTCGGTCACCCGCTCGTTCAGGTAATTCGCGCCGACGATAAAGGTGAAGGCATCGGTGATGGCGGTCAGACGCAACTCCTGGTTGAAGGTCCGGGTCTCGCCATCGTTGAAGAACTTGCCGTTGTTGACGTCACGCCCGAGCGTCGCTCCCGAGAGCAGGCTCGTCCCGATCCCGTCATTGTCCTGGTTCGATCGGATGCGAGTCCGCATATAGGCGGTGATCGAGGTCAGCGTCACGCGATCGGCGACGTCCAGATCGCCGCGCACCGATCCCTGCCAGAACCAGTCGTCGGCCCGAAAGCGGTCGAACCGATTCCAGTCGGCGCCCCGCGGCGATTCGGGATATGGCAATGTGCGCCGGTCCGCCTGGTTGGCGGGGGGCAGGATCGCGGGCGCGGTGACCACCTGGGGCAAGCCGGCGGGCGTACCATTGGGGTTCAGCCCGTTCCCGCTCTGCCCCACGAACTGCACGAGTTGCGTCGCCTGGGTATCGGATCTGTCGACCCAGCCATTCGCGTTGAAGGTCAGCCGCAACGCGCTCGTCGGATCGGCCTGGACGATCAGGCGGCCCGCCACCTTGCGCGTCTGGCCGAGCCTGTCGCCCGGCCGCGACACGCTCTCCTGCCAACCGTCGAACTGACGATCCACGCGGAATGCCAGACGTGCCTTGAGCCCGTCGGCCAGCGGACCGCTGATATAGCTTTCGAGCGCCGTCTGATTGTACCGGCCATATGTCCCGGTCACCCCTGCGTGGAACACGTCCGTCGGCTTGGCCGCGATATAGTTGATGGCCCCGCCCGTGGCGTTCTGGCCATATAAAGTTCCTTGCGGCCCCTTGACCACCTCGACCCTTTCAAGGTCCAGCACCGCACCCCGGGTCATCACCGGCAGGGTATAGGCCACCTCGTCGGTATAGACCGCCACGCTCGATCCTGAGGCGATCGAAGGTTCGTTCACACCGACACCGCGCAGGCTGTAGATCGGGGTCGCGAACCCGGAGGTGCTGACCGAAAGTCCGGGCACCACGTTCTGCAGATCGACCGCCGACGTGACATTGCGCGTTTCGAGCGCCTGCGAGTCCAGGACCGCGACGGCGACACCGACGTCGGTCAGCCGTTGCGTCACCCTGTTGGCGGTCACGACGATCTCCTGGCTGCCCGCCTGATCCTGCGCGACCGGCGTATTGAACGGCTTCGCGCCCTCAGCCGGCCGTTCCTGTCCGAAAGCCTGGGACCACAAGGGAATCATGCACAGCGTCGACAGCAGAATCCCTCGTGAGGGAATAATCCTGGGAACCATATACAACCCCTCCATGATGTTTATTATTTTATCGATCTGCTGTTGACCGCCTCGACACCGATCGATGTCGGTCATCATGTCGATGACAGGATCGCCCGGGACCTTTCTCCGCGGCACCGAAGAATCTGAAATCCCGCAAGACACGGCGCGACCGTCCCTGCCCTCCCGGAGGGCAAGTATGGTGTCTTGCGCTGGCTCCGCCTTATCAGCCGGGATCAGTCGTGCTGATCGTCCATCACGATTTCGCCGATGAGGTTCAGGAAACCACCTTCGACGGCATAGTCCTGCCCGGTGCAGAACGACCCTTCATCCGAGGCGAGGAACAACACCATGGCCGCCACCTCTTCCGGGCGGCCGAAGCGCGCAATCGCCTGTTGCGTGGGCGCGGGCAGCCCCGCATTCATCGGGGTCTGCATCGTACCCGGCAGCACCGCGTTCACGCGAATGTTGAAGTCGGCGAGATCCATCGCTGCCGCGCGCGAGAAGCCGCGCACCGCCCACTTGCTCGCGGTATAATGCGCGAAATGCTTCATGCCGAACGCCGCCGCGACGCTGGCGATGTTGACGATCGATCCGCCGCCCGCTGCACGCATCGTCGGGATCACCGCCGTGGTGCCGAGGAAACAGCCCACCTGGTTGACGTCGATGAGCCGGCGATAATCCGCCTCGCTCATGTCCGAAAGGTGCTGCACCGCGACGATGCCGGCATTGTTGACCAGAACGGTCACCGGCCCGAAACGGTCGACCGCCGCCGACACGGCCCGCGTCCATTCCTCACCCTTGCTAACGTCCAGATGGACGAACATGGCCTGCTCGCCAAGCTCGCTCGCCAGCCGGCTTCCTGCCTCGTCGTTGATATCGGCGATGACGACGCGCGCGCCGTGCGCGACGAACAACCGGCTACAGGCTTCGCCCAGCCCCAACGCGCCGCCGGTCACGATGGCGACCTTGCCGTCCAAACGCTTCGCCGCTTCCATCATGCTGATCCCCTCCTTGTCATCGCCGTCAACCCGCAACGGAGTCGCTGATGATCAAATCGTGCCTCGACTGTAGCGCAAGCCGCGACCCCACACCAGATAAATCAAACGCCTATTAGATTTTATCCGCGATCCGACACCATGGTCAGACATATTGCCGCTGTCCGGTGACCGCCGCCTCCGTGATCGCGGCAAGCACCTGATGCCGTCGAACGGCATGGTGGAAATCCGGCGCCGTTCGCGTGCCGGTGCGCAGATCGGCGACGATACGGGCATAAAGCTGCGCCACGTTGCGCGCCACGCCATCCGGCTTGCCCGGTGCCCAGAAGCATTCCTCCGGAGTCGCCAGCGGAACCTGCTCCTGACCCGCTTGTCCGCCCCTGACGGACAAGGGCGTCATCTCGCCCAGGCCATGGGCGGCGGTCATGCTCAGGTCGCCCTTCGTGCCGTTGATCTCCCAAAGGAAATTCGTGCCGGTCGACATACCCCCGCGATAATGGATCGACAGCGGCGCGCCCGACCGCAACCGGGCCGCGACCAGGATCTGGTCGGGCGTCGTGATCTGCTGCACGCGATCGGTGCCGACGATGGCGGAGCGGGTGCGCCGTTGTGCGGTTTCGGCGACGAGATACTCGATCTCGCCCAGGCATGCACAGACGCCGTCGAGCGTGTGCCCCAGCGGAATCTCCAGCATGCCCGCCCCCGACGCACCATCGAGAACATAGGCGTCAAAGGGCATGACCGCCGGCCCCCAGTTCGCGCCTGACGCCACGATCGAAGAGGACAGGACCTCACCAACGAAACCATCGGCGACCAGCGCGCGAACATGATCGAATTCGGGCCCCGAACTCGCCTGCAGGCCGATAAAGGCCCGCACGCCTGCCGCATCGGCCCGCTCCGCAAGCGCGATACTTTCATCCACGCCATTGCCAAGCGGCCACTCGCAGAACACGTTCTTCCCCGCGGCGAGCGCCTTTGTCACCAGTTCTGCATGGTGCGGAACCTTCACCGTCACGACGACCAGATCGACGTCGTCGCGTGCCACGAGCGCATCGGGCGTCGCATGCGCCGGAACGCCGAACGCTCTGGCGGCCAGGTCGGCCGTCTCCTGCCGGGTGGTCGACACCGCCTTAAGGACGAGGTCCGGGGACGCCGCGATGGCCGGGATATGCGCGTCATGCGCCCACCCCCGTTCCGCGCTGGCGCCGATGATACCGATTCGAATCTGTGCCGTCATGATGGATGCGTCCGTGCCGTGGTGCGATGGGGTCGGGCCGGGTGTTCGGCCGCGGCGGGTCGGCTCAATCCTCCGGGGCGATCGTCACCCGCAGATCCGCCTGCGCGGCATCGAGCACGATCTGGCAGGAGAGGCGCGAGCGCTCGGTGCGATGCGGCGAGCCTTCCAGCAGGTCGTTCTCGTCCCCGCTCATCGGCGGGATCGTCGCGGCGGATGCCGTGTCGACATAGACATGGCATGTGGCGCACGAGCAGCAACCACCGCACAGTGCCAGAAGCTCGTCGATCCCAGCGTCACGGATCGCCTCCATTACCGTCAGGCCCTGCTCGCCGGTCACTTCGACCGTCGTTCCGTCGCGCTTGGTCACCGAAAAGGTCGGCATCAATCATGTCCTTCGTGTCATTTTTGTAGGTCGGGTCGGCCTGTCGTCCGGCGGGACGCCATGCCGAAGATCGCGGCGATCAGCAGGCGCTGCTCCACCGCAGCGGGAGCGTGGTCAGGCCGGAAACGATGCCCGTGGCGACGTGCAGGTCGTCTTCCGAGGTCACGGCGAAGTCGGGGATCCGCGCCAGCCATTCGGTCAGGAACATCCGCAGTTCCCGCTTCGCCAGGTGCATGCCGAGGCACAGATGGGCACCGCCGCCGAACGTCATGTTCCTGGCCTGTTTGCGATGGAAATCCACTTCCAGCGGACGATCGAAGATCGTGTCGTCGATGGAATGCAGGAATGTCGGGGCAAGCACCATGTCCCCGGCCTTCATGTCCGCATCGCCCAAGGTCACGTCGCGGATCACCCGCCGCGCCACGCCGACAACGCCGAAACGGCGCACATATTCGTCCACCGCCGCGTTCACGAGTTCCGGATTGGCGATCAATTCGCGACGCTTGTCAGGATTGCGTGCAAGATGCAGCGCGGTAAAGCCCATCAGGTTCGTCACCGTATCGAGGCCGCCGATCATCACCGTCGAGGTGAAGCGGAGCAGCTCGTCCTCGGTCATCCGCTCGCCATCGACCTCGGCCAGCGCCATGCGACTGAGCAGGTCGGCACCGGGGTTCGCAAGCCGCTTCGCGATATTGTCCCGCAGATAGGCCCGCAATGCCAGGTGCCCTTCCAGCCGCTGCTCGGGATAGGCGGGCCGTGTCGACATCTCGGCTAGCGGCACGAGATGGTCGCGATCGTCCCGGGGCAGGCCCATGAGCGTGAGAAACACGATGATCGGCAGGATACCCGCAAAGTCGCGGATGAAGTCGCACCCCTGCCGTGCCGCCAGGCCGTCGATCAGATCGATCATCTCGCCACGCGCCGTCTCGGCCAGATCGTCGAGCGCCGCCGGCATGAGCTGGGTCTGGATGACGCGCCGATATTTCAGTGATTCGGGCGGATCGAGTTCCAGCGGGATCAGCGCATGCTCGCGCGAGCCGTTCGGTGGAATGAAGATGTCGGCGCTCGAAAACGTCTCCGCCCTGGTATAAACCTGCTCGACATCGCGCCCGGCCAGGACCGTCCAATATCCCTCGTGACGGTCGCTCCAGAAGGTCGAGCCGGGCACCCGCTTCTTCAAGGCCGCCCATGACTTGCCGAGATCGGCATCGATGATGGGCACGTCGTACAGATCGAAATCGGTGACCAAATGATCCGGAACATGTGCCGGCCGCACGCGTGCGGCGACGTCAGATAGCGCCATCGTCATCTTCTCCTTCACAGCGGCCCCTCGTTGAATTCTGGCAGGCCTGCCGGTTCCGTCGACCGGGAAAGCTACCCGCCTTCCCATCTTCGAAGCGTTGTCATTTTATCTAATACTTGTTAGAGTTATTTGGCAAGAGCGGATAACGGCCGACCAGCGATGCGCCGGCGACGAGAGAGGAACGACATGGCGAAAGCTCCAGCCTTTTCGAACGACACGCCGGTTGAACAGCCGCTACGCGTGCGCAGTGCCAACGATGTCCGCTGGGACGATATGGCGGATGTCGTCGTGGTCGGCTTTGGCGGCGCGGGCGCGGTCGCGGCAATCACGGCGCGCGAACGCGGTGCAGACGTCCTGGTCGTCGATCGGTTCGCGGGCGGCGGCGCGACGAAATGGTCGGGCGGCGTCACCTATGCCGGTGCGACCCGACACCAGCAGGCAGCCGGCATCCACGACGATGCGAACAATATGTACGCCTATCTTTCGCAGGAAAAAATGTCGGTGCGCCCTGAAACGCTGCGCCGCTTCTGCGAGGAGAGTGCGGGACAGATAGAATGGATGGAGGCGCAGGGCGTCCGGTACGACTCGACGCTGTTCGAACACAAGACCACCTATCCGCCCGAAGGCAGCTATCTTTACTATTCCGGCAACGAGAAGGTGCCCTCCTACGCGGCGAATGCCCGTCCGGCGGCGCGCGGTCACCGGGCATTCGGCGCGGGCTTCACCGGCTACGCCCATTATGCCGCGTTGAAGGAATCGGCGATCGCGAAGGGCGTGCGCGTACTTGCCCACGCGCCGGCGCGCCGTCTTGTCGTCGACGAATCGGATAGCGTCATTGGAATCGAGGTGCTCGCCATCCCGCCCAAGCTGCATGAGGCCCATGAAGCGCTCAACGCCTGCGTATCACCCATGCGGCCGATGGGGGGCGCGCGGGCGGAAAAGGCCATCAAGGCCGCCCGGGCCTTCGAGGACCAGATCACCACGCGCAAGCTGATCCGCGCGCGATCGGGGGTGGTGCTGGCCGCAGGCGGTTTCATCTACAATCTCGCGAAACTGCAACAACAGCGCCCGACCTATGCGCGGGCGTACCGCACCGTGATGCGCCTGGGATCGATGGGCTGCGACGGGAGCGGGATCGATCTCGGCCGCTCCGTCGGCGGAAACACCGACTATCTGGACAATTTCTTCGTCGCCCGCTCGATCGCGCCGCCGCCCGCGCTGCTGCATGGCATCATCATCAATGCCGAGGGCAAGCGCTTCATCAACGAAGATGCCTATACCGCCTTTCTGGGCGAAGCGATCGGGGACCAGACCGGCGGCAAGGCCTGGTTGATCCTCGACCACGATGCCTATCGGCTCGCCCGCAAACAGGCGCTTTTTCCCGGCAAGGGGTTGCGGCTCTATACCATGCCCACCCTGCTCAACATGCTGTTCGGCGGCGCCAGAAAGGCGCGCACGATGGCGACGCTCGCGCGCAGGATCGGGGTCGATCCAGCCGCGCTTCAGCGCGAGGTCCAAGCGGCGGACCTTGGCGCCCAGCGCGGCAGCGACCCCGGTGGCAAGGCGCCGGAGAATGTGGCGCGGATCGCGCGGGGGCCGTTTCACGCGATCAACATGGATCTCGACAATCGTTTTACCGTGACGATGATGTTCTCGCTCGGCGGGCTGACGGTGGATGAGGAGACCGGCGAGGTGACGCGTAGCGACGGTCATGCGATCCGCGGCCTCTATGCCGCCGGGCGTACCGCCGTCGGCTTGATGTCCGCCGCAGATGTAAGCGGCATGGCGTTGGCGGACACGATCTTTTCGGGACGACGCGCGGGCCGGCATGTCGCCGCACGATCCAACGCGATGAGCGCGGACGCCGCAGCCTGACGGGCCAGCATCTCGCCCGCGACCCGAGCGCATCCTCGCGGCGGTGATCCCGGTGTGACGGATGATCGGATCATGTCTCTATGGTCCGATCATCCCACAGCATCCCTCTGGCGGCCCAACCGACCGACCGCCGGGTCCGGCCCGGCTCCGTCGTCAGGCTGACCGGGCAGGCTGGACTCGCGCGATCAGTATTTCACCGTCACGTCGAACAGATAGAGCATCGAGCGTTTAATCGAACGCATATCCTGCGGCGGTGAAGTAGTTCCGGCATTCATCTGGGTCATACATGTTGCAGATGGAGCCAACGGACGCCTCGAAAAACCCCTGGCGGTGAACTCGGCGCCGTGATTGACTGACCATTGCGACGGTCGGAGGCAGTGACGGCGCGGCAGGCAGGGTTTTGGGATTACGAGGAGCATCGAGCCAGAAAGACATCGACGCACGCTGGACGATGAAGCGCGGCAGCCTGAAGCGCAGCGAGGCCGGCGAGACGCGCGTGGCGGCTCCGGCGCAGATCATGGTGCCGATGTTCGGCTACAAGAACCACGCCGGGATCGAGCGCACCTTCGGCTTCATCCGCAAATGGGCGGTGACCCACGCGGCGCGCCATGACAGCGGCGCGTTCGAGGACGTGCTCGACACCGGGAATATCGCACAGTCGGTCTGGGCTGACACCGCCTATCGCTCGGCCAAGAACGAGGCCGCGATCCGCCGAGCCAGGCTCAAATCGATGATCCATTTCCGCAAGCCCAGGGGCAAGCCGATGGACCGGCGGCACCAGCGTGCCAACGCCGCCCGCTCGAAAGTGCGCTCCGCGGTCGAGCATGTCTTTGCCGTGCAGAAATCGCGCATGGCCCTGTCCGTTGGCCCTGTCCGTCCGCACCATCGGCATCGAGCGCGCGAGGATGAAAATCGGCATGGCCAACCTGGCCTACAACTTCAAACGGCTCGTCTGGCACGAAGGGAGAACTGCGTCCGACTGACGCCGAAACGGCGAAGAAAGTCTGGCGAGAACCGCAAAATCAGCCGAAATCAGCCAACTGGACGACGCCATCGCGTCTGCTATCTCCACCGAAGCCCGATCATGCCGAAATCATGCGGTTCTTCGAGGTGTCCATATGCCTCACTCTTATACAAGAGCGAGGCCCTTAGAGGTGGCTCGGTTTGTCTGGACAGGCTCGCGGCTCGGATAGTGGATTGCCGCTTGTGGATCACGCCGCTGTGAGTAGCGGCTGGTGGAAGTATACCTGGTCGGGTGTGCGACCGCCAAGCGCGGAATGCGGCCGGACAGCATTGTAGAACGCCATGTAGCGGTCGATGCCGGCGCGAGCCTCGGGGACCGAGGCGTAGGCGTTGAGGTAGACCTCCTCGTATTTCACTGAGCGCCACGGGCGTTCCACGAAGACGTTGTCGCGCCAGCATCCCTTGCCGTCCATGCTGATGGCAATCTTCTCGCGCAGGAGGACGGCGGTGAACGCGGTGCTGGTGAACTGCGAGCCTTGGTCGCTGTTGAAGATCGCCGGCTTGCCGTAGCGGGCGAGCGCTTCCTCCAGCGCCTCGATGCAGAATTCGGCATCCAGCGAGATCGACACCCGCCACGCCAGCACCCGCCGGGTGAACCAGTCCACGATAGCGACGAGGTAGACGAAGCCGCGGGCCCTGGGCACGTAGGTGATGTCCGTCGCCCAGACATGGTTGGGCCTCGTCACCGCCAGCTTGCGCAGCAGGTAAGGATAGATCTTGTGTCCCGGCGCCGGTTTCGACGTTTTCGGGCGGCGGTAGAGCGCCTCCAATCCCATCCGCTTCATCAGCGTCGCGACATGCAGCCGGCCGACTGAAATGCCCTCCTGCCAAAGCAGGTCGCGCAGCATCCGACTGCCCGCGAACGGGTAGAGCAGGTGCAACTCATCGATCCGTCGCATGATGGCTAGGTCGGCGTCAGGCACGGCGCGCGCCAGATAGTAGATGCTGCCGCGGCTGATCCCGAGTTGCCGCGCCTGACCCGCCAGCGGTAGCGCATGACGACGGTCAATCATCGCCTTGCGCGTGGGCCAGACCGGCCTTCCCGAGCGCACTGGCCCAAAAATCGTTCGCCAGCGTCAACTCGCCGATCTTCGCGTGCAGCGCCGTGACGTCCACCACAGGCCCGGCCGGAGCGGGTTCCCCGCCAAACACATCCGCCGCGCCCTCCAGCAGCCGCGCCCGCCATTGGTTGATGAGGTTCGGATGCACGTCATACTGCTGCGCCAGTTCGGCCAGCGTCTTCTCGCCTTTCACCGCAGCCAGCGCCACCTTGGCCTTGAACGCCGGACTATGGTTCCGGCGCGGTCGCTTGCTCATCTTGCCTCCTGCTCGCGGCCACCATGGCCGCTGTCAGATCGGCAATCCACTTATCCCTGATGTCCAGATTTCCCGAGCCACCTCTCCAGTGCGCGAGCGGATCGCCATGAACACATCGGCGACGGAATCCCAGCCTGCGGACCAATCCGTCGTCATCCCGCACACTCCGATGGCCCGAGGATATGGGAAGGACATCAGGTGATGAGCCTCACCGCTTCCCTGGTCCGGTCTTTAGAGACCATCTCTCTTTTCGTCAGGGCAACCAAGGCTGCCCCGACGAAAACGCGCATTCCATCGGGCTGGTTGCCGCAGGAATTGCACCGACGGTGCCCGTTGCCATCGCGCCGCCATGCCCATTTTCTACCCGTGCGTCATCCAGCCTCAAGGGCCAGTTTGGATGACGGATCCGGTCAGAAACGATAGTCCCACCCCAGCGTGAACGTGCGCCCCCGTCCCGCGAAGAAGGCAAGGTTGTCATTGGGAAGGCGGGTGTCGCTGTTATAGTCGATATAGAAGCGGTCGAAGACGTTCTGCGCACTCAGCGTCAAGCCGCCAAAGCGCGTCTGATAGCGCAGGAATGCATCGGTGACATTGTAGCCCGCGAAGTTGTTGCGCGGATCCGGATTCGCCTTGCCGCGAAAATTGCGCGCCAGATAGAATTGGGTTTGCACGCGCGCGGTCAACGGCCCTGCGACATAATCGGCCGCGAGGTTGAGACGATCGGGCGAGATGTTGCTTCCGTCGAGATCGGTATCGACGATCCCGTCCGGCGCGCGCGTATCGCTGTCATAGCGGCCAAGGATATGCGCATAGCCGGTCGAAACACGCAGCCCATCGAGCGGCGTCTTCACGGCGAGGTTCAGCTCCAGGCCCTGGATCTCGACGCGCTGGCGCTGCACCTCGAAGATGCCGTTGCCGAGTGCGAGCAGCACCTGGCCGTTGTTGCTCGACGACCAGAAATATGTCGCGCTGGCATCGAGCGGTCCGCGCTTTACCTCGACCCCAACCTCGCGATTGTTCGAGATGACCGGATCGATCGCGCGGAAACTGGACAGATCGGTACCGGGCGTCCTGACCGAACGGGTGATGCGCCCGATATCAGCCATCGTGAAGCCTTCGGCATAGCTGACATAGGCGCGGATGCCGGGCATCGGCTCGACGATCACGCCGCCATTTGGCATAATCCGGTTGAAACCGGGCTTGCCGCCCTTCACCGCGACGCCGCCATAGGTGGCCGGGTTGGTGCCGTTATAGGTGGTGGAGGCGAGCGTGTGGTAATCGGCGATCCTCACCTTCACATTTTCCCATCGCAGCCCGCCGGCCAGACGCACCACGCCGTCGAACAGCTTCAGATTGGCCTGCGCGAACGGGGCGAGGCTCTGGAAATCGGCGGGCGGCACCCACACGCGATCGGTGGCGATCAGCCGCTGTTCGCTCTTGTCGTACAGCGCGTCGAACCCGATGGTGGCGGTCAGCGCCTCGAACCCCGGCACCGCGCGCTCATAGCTGGCGCGCGCGCCCAGCTTGCGCGAACGATTCTCGGACTGGTCGAGCAACGTGCCGAGCGGGGCGATCGCCGGGTCCTGAAAGGTCGGGATCGGGTTCGGCTCGCCGCCGAACGTGTCATAGGTGCGGTTGAAGAAGATCTGGGCGGTCAGGTTGCCGCCGGCGACGTCGCTGTCGGTATAGGACAGCGACAGCGCCTCGGCGCGGTTGGCCGCGGGCTTGCCCGGCGGGTTGCCGCGCACCGCGCTGGTCGGGATGCCGGCGGTGCGTTTGCCGGCAAGCGGCACGAAATTCCCGTAACCGTTGAGTTCGTAGCGGTTGGCGATCAGGTCGATCCGCCCGGTACCGCGCACCGTCATCCCGATCCGCGCGAACAGGTTCAGCGCGCGCGAATCCTGCGTTTCGCCCTGAGTCAGGTTGATGCCGATACGGCGGTCCTGTGCGTCGTAGAACACCCCGCGCCGCTCGAACGATGCGCCGACCGTCGCGTCGAACGCCCCGGCCTTGTACTGGACAAGGCCCGCCGCCTTACCGCCCAGGGAGTCGTCCTCGAACTTATCGCCAGCGGTGCCTTGCAACAGCGCGCGTCCCGACAAGCCCTCGACGGTCGGTGCGCCGACCGTCACCTGGTTGATGATACCGCCAGTGCCGCCCACGCCCTGCAAGGCGTTGGAGCCATAGATCAGTTCGACCCGATCGACGAAGAAACCATCGATGGTGAAGCCGTCGCGACCGCTGTCGCGCAGCGGCGTCGTCTGGGGGATGCCGTTGATGGCGTATAGCGGCGAGCGGCCGCGCAACGTCTCGCCCGCGCCCGACAGCTTCCCGCGTGTCGGGGAAAAGCTGGGCGTCAGCACTGCGACCGCGTCCGTCACGCTGCCCGAGATGGCGATTTGCTGGTCGAGTGCGGCCTTGCCGATGATATCGATCGTCAGCGGCAGGGCGTTGGGCGGCAGGATTGTGCGTGCCGCGGTCACGACGATGTCGGGATCGCCCTGTTTTTCCTCGCCATCGACAGTCTCGGCCAGCGCCGGTTGGGCGAGCGTCATCACCCCCAGCGCCACGCCACTCAACCACCCGCGCCGTGACATCGATCGAACCAGCATCTTCATTCCCCCCTCGAAACCATTTGGCCCCTGTGGGAGCGCCGACTAACGCAAATAGTTCGCATTACCAAGTGATAATCGAGAACCGCCTGCGATGGCGCGCGCCGTGCTGTCTCAGGTCTATTGGGTCCCCGGCCTCACCGCCGCCCTCGCCCGATCCGCAACGCAGGCAGAGGGCGCGCAGCCCGACGGATCGATGGCGCGGCCGCGATCGTCTCGGCCCCCCACAAAGCGGCGAAGGCGGCGGACGAGGCTATGGTCGGGGTGGCGCAGCGCGACGTCCGGGGCATGCCCCGGACAGGACACTCGCAAAAATGGCGGCGAACAGCGACAGGGTAGAGCTTGGCGCCGCCGCCAAACCGTCCGGGACGGCCGGACCAGCTCAACCGGCTCCGCAGAACCTATCTTCGATGCCCGCCAAACCGAGCGATGACCAAACACTCATGCATGTCGGACGATCATCCAGACGGCCATGGCGATCATCATGACATTCTCCGTCAGGGACAGGAAGCCCAGCGGCACGTTGCTTGCCCCGCCGACACACGCGCATTTCAGATCGCGCCGGTCGATATAGACCGCCTTCACCACCGACACCGCGCCAATGCTCCCGATGAACAGCGCGATCGGCACCGATGCCCAGATCGCCACGCCCGCGATCATCAGCACCCCCGCCAGTCCTTCCGCAAAGGGGTAAATATAGGAATAGGGAACCCAGCGTCTGGCGAGCAGGTCGTAATTCAGGAACATGGTCGCGAAGCTTTCGACATTCTGGAGCTTCAACAACGCCAGCACCGCCATGCTGAATGCGATGAACCATTCGCCCGCCCGCACCGTAAAGGGGCTGTCATAGACCGCCTGCGACGCCGCCAGCGCCATCAACGCGGTCATGACGAACAAGGCCACCACCGGGCGATAGCTCGTCGCCTTGGGATCGGCGACCGGCTTGCCGAAGAAGCGGCGCAGGTCGTCATACCCCCCCACCCGCTCGCCATTGATGAAGATCTGGGGCGTGGTCTTCACGCCATGTTCGGCCTTGAAGGCATCGGTCTCTTCCCGAGTCCGCAACCACCGATCATCGACGACATAGCCTTGTCGCCGGAGCAGGTCCTTGGCCTTCAGTCCATATGGGCAGACATGCTTGTCCAGCACCATGCGGTAAAGGATCGCGGTCTTGGGCGCTGCGGTCACCATCATCTTCTCCGGCCGGGGTACGCCACCCATATGCCGTCCGTACCATGGTACGGAGTCAAGGGCGTGGCCAACTGGACGATTGCAGGACTGGCGCAGAAAGTTGGCGTGGGGGTGGAAACGGTCCGCTATTACCAACGCCGCGGGCTTCTGCCCACGCCCGAACGTTCGCAACTTCGGGGATCGGGGCAGCGCATCCGCCGCTATGGCGAAACCGATCTACGCCGTTTGCGGTTTATCCGTTCAGCCCAGAGCGCCGGTTTCACGCTTGAGCAGATCGGCGAGTTGCTCGCACTGGATGCCACCAATGACCGAATGCAAGTCCGGGCGTTGACACGGGAAAGGATCGCAGCGCTCGATGCCCGGATCGTCGAACTGCAAAAGGCGCGCGCCGTGCTGACCAGGCTGGCGGAGGAGTGCGGCAATGGTCAGGCAGGGCCTTGCCCGATCCTGATATCCCTCGAAACAGGACAGCAGCCGGGCCTGTCGACATAGCGACATGCCTCCTCGCCATGCTGTTCTGGTCAGTCCACGGAGATACGAAGCGGCGCGGCCGTTTCCCTGACGGCCCTCCGACACGCGCCCACGACGCCGTTATGAACGGACAGCGATCACGCGCGACATCGCTTGGGTTAATTCGCAGTCCCCAGGTCGACCGGTGACGGACAATGCGCTGGCGTCGCCCCCGGTCCCGGCCGATAGACCAGCCGTACCCGGCCGGGGCCGGTCGGAACGCAGGCGGCCAGGTGATAGCGGCGCGCCAGCGCATCGCGCAGGATCGCGCGCGTCGCCCGGTTGCCAAAGGCGAAGCGCGGATAATCGTCGACGATCGCGCCCGGCTGCCGGGCCAGAATGTGGCGGATCTCCTCGGCCGGGTCGGTCCCGATCGCGGTTGCGCTGGCTTCGTCCCGGGTGTTCAGATGGCCGGGAAAGACCCAGTGCGAGGGCAGGCAGCTATGGGTCAGCATATAGAGCGCCGGATAGCCGTCATAGACATAGAGACAGCCCGGTGTCGGCGTCGCGGCGCGGGCCACGGCCAGGGCTGCGGCGCGACCGCCCTTGGCGCGTTCGCTGAAGGCCAGCACCATCTGTCCGGCCAAGGCGATCGCCAGGAGGAGGACGGCGATCCAACCCCGTCGCCAGCGGTCGAGCACCGGCGCGGCGACGATGAGCGCGGGCAACAGGACGGGCATCGCATAATGCGGGCTGCCGAACCGCGCATAGAGCAGGATCGCCGCAACCGTCACCGCCAGCCAGATCAGAAGGAAGCGAAACCCGGACCGTCGATCGGGCGTCATCCAGCGCCAGGGACGTCCCAATGCTATGACCAGGACGAGCGGTGACAGGATGCCGATACAGGTGGCCAGCCCTTCCAGCTCGGCGGTCCAGGGGCGCGCGGCCTGTCCGCCGATCGACAGGAAATTGGCGAAGATCCAGGCAGGACCCTGCCCTATCGCACGATAATAGCCATAGGCGGCGATCGTAGGCAGCAACGCCAGCCCGACCCAGACCAGCGCCATGCCCATCAACCGCAGGATACCCGTCCGCGCGCGCCAGCCGAGCCAGAGCAGGATGCAACCAAAGGCGAACCCTTCGGGCAACACCGAATATTTGATCTGGAGCGCCAGCCCGATCGCCGCCATCGCGACCACGCCGCAGGGAAAGAGCCGCCCGCGCCGCTCGACCGCGCGCAGGGTCATGCCGGCTGCGACCAGGACGAGCGCGTTGTAGAAGACGGGGGACTGCCCCCCCTCGCCTTCCATCAGGTTCAGCCAGAGGATATAGAGGATCGCGGCGGCCGTCGCGGCGACCGGCCCGGCAAAGCGCCGCGCGATATGCTGCACGCCATAGGCCGTGGCGATCACGAAGCCGGTCGCGACCAGCTTATAGGCGAGGAAGCCGTCGCCGCCCAGCAAGCGCGCACCGGCATAGAGAAGAAACAGCCCGATCGGCTTGCGATCGAAAATGTCGACATAGGGCAAGGCGCCGTGCAGCATCCGGTCGCCGACCAGCAGATAGAATTGCTCGTCGAACCCGATCACCGGATTGGCAAAGGTCTGGGCCCGCACGATCAGCGCGACCAGCCCCAACAGCATGACCAGGCCGATCGGCCCGATCGCTTTCATCCGTCCCATGTCCCGCCCCGGTTCCATCGCGCGGTGCGATGTGTCGCTTTGGCTCCGAAGGCAAGGGGCGTCATCGTCGATCGACATGACGCATCCGTCATCCACCCTATATATTTCGTACTCGACCGTGCTATTTGCGCGCTCTATGGGCGCAGCCATGGGGCAACATCCTCGACGATCAGAGCGAACGCCACTTTGCGCGTTCTGACCTTCTTGCACAGCTTCGAGCCCGGGGGGGTGGAGCGGATAGCGTTGCGTCTTGTGCGGCGCTGGCGCGACACGGGGCTGGATGCGCCGCTTTTCCTGGGACGCACCGACGGCGCGATGGCCGAGGATGTAGGGGCAGGCCTTGATTTCGTGTCGCCCCGGCGGCGCTGGCCCGGCATCGCGCATTGGGAAACCCTCTGGATGGTCCTGACCCTGCCGCGCGCGGTGAGGATCCTGCGACCGGACATGCTGTTCTGCGCAGGCAATACCTATGCCTTTGTCGCGGTCATGCTCAAGCTGATCCTGGGGCGCGACTGCCCGCCGATCGTGGCCAAGATCAGCAACAATCTGGACCGGGCGGATGCCTCGCTCTTCTACCGCGTCTTCTATCGGATATGGCTGCGCATCCAGGGTCTGGCGATCGACCATTTCGTCGGCATGGAAAAGCCGATGCGCGCCGAGATCGTGCAATGTGTCGGCGTTTCGCCCGCGCGCGTGGCGGTCATTCCCGATCCTGCCCTGTCCGAGGCGCAGATCGTCCGGTTGCGCCAGGACGCCGCCGCCCTGCCCCGGCATGCCGGTGGCGGCCATCGTTTCGTGACGGTGGCCCGGCTGGCCCCGCAGAAGAACCTCGCGCTGATGCTGCGCGGTTTCGCGCAAGGTGGTGATGCCGCGGATACGCTGACCATCTTCGGTGACGGGCCGGAGCGTGCGATGCTCGAAGCGCTGGCGCTGCAACTGGGCGTGTCCGGGCGGGTCGCGTTTCGCGGCTATGTCACCAATCCGGCAGGGCTTTTGTCGCAATATGACACGCTGCTCCTGTCCTCGCACTATGAAGGGGTGCCGGCGGTGATCCTGGAGGCGCTGGCCGCCAATATCGGTATCATCGCCACCGATTGCAGCCGCTCCATGGCCTCCTTGCTGCAACAGGGGGCCTTGGGCACGCTGGTGCCGGTGGGCGATGAAGCAGGGTTCGCCGCCGCGATCCGAACCGCGCGGCCGCAGAGCCAGGACGCCCGCCGTACGCTGCACCAGGCCCGACGCTTCACGATCGAGCATGGTGCGGACCACTATATCCGGGTGATGCGCAATGTCCTGCGCCGTCGGGCCGCCCCCGCTCCGATGATCGGCGAAGTGGTCACGCCCCAGACCTGATTGCCCGGACACTTGCTGGCCGGGATCGGCGATATGGCCGCCGCCAGATTGGGCCGCGCGCGATATGCGCGACGCTGACGGCCCGGCTCAGGCCAGTCCGTATTTGCGGGCCCGGTCGGGCAGATGCGGGTCCAGCGCCAGGGCGGCGGCCTGGTCGCGGCTGGCGGCCTCCGCCTGCCCCAGTCGCTTCTCCGCGAGGCTGCGGATGTAGAGCGGCCAGGCCCGGCTGGGATGAATCGCCAGGGCAGCGTTCAGGTCGGCGATGGCCGCCTGACCGTCGCCGCGACGAAAGGCGACGAGCCCCCGGCTATCGAGGAAAGACGCATTGCCGGGCACCTCGCGGATGGCGGCGTCGCAGTCGCGACGGGCCTGGTCCAGGTCTTTGTTGGCGAGCGCACGGGCCCAGCAGCGACCGTTCTGCGCCTCCGCCCGGTGGGCATCGTCACGGTGCGTATCGAGCCACAGGTCGAACTGACCGATCGCGGCGTCGAAGGCGTCCGCACGCGAATAGAGCTGGCCGACGCGCATCCGGGTGGCGTCCTCGCGCGGCAATTGCCCCGCCACGCTGTCGAGATCGGCGATCGCCCCACCGGGATTGCCGAAGCGCAGGCGCAGGTCGGCGCGCAGCATCCGGGCCTCGACGTCCTTGGGATCGAGCGTCAGCGTGGTGTTCAGATCATCGAGCGCCAGCACGGGGCGCCGCTGGATGAGATACGCCAGCGCGCGTTGCCGGGGAAAGCGCGGGTCCTGGGGGGCCAGCGTGATCGCCTTCGAAAAGGCCTCGACCGCGTGGGGCATGTCGTGCTGCGTCTGGAACATCGCGCCGCGACGGCTGAAATCCTCGGCGTCATTGGCGGGCGCGGTGGGGCCGGAGGTCGCGTCGTTCTGGACGATGGTGGCGCTGGTCGGATCGACCCGCGTGCTCGTGTCGAACAGGCGACCGCCATTATAGGTGAAATAGATGCGATGCTGGCTGTTCGAGACATAGAGCCGGTGCGATACGAAATAGTCCGCGCCCAGCAGCATGTCGGTATCGACCGCGCCCAGATCGGTAATGCGCAGCCGCACATTGTGCAGTTCTTCCTCACCGATCTTCAGCAGGTTGAAGCGGCCGATCCACTCCCTGGCGACGCGATGTCCGAGCCCGGTACTCCAGCCCGCCTCGACCACCCCCGGATCGCCGGGATGCACCCCCGCGCGGGCCGCGGCGCGCAGCGAGATGACGGTGCGCGCCGCGCCGGTGTCGAAGGTGGCGTTGAGCTTCGCGCCGTCCAGCTGGACGGTGGCGACGGTGTGACGCTGACGGTCGCTGCGCGGTTCGATCGGAATCACGAAATACGGTTTACCCTCGGTCCAATAGGCCATGATCGCCTTGCCGCAGTCATTGGCGCGGAACAGGCGAACCATGCCGCCGGGCAGGTCATATTCGACATCGGCCAGCCCCAGCACATTCTGTCCGAGCAGGCCGGTCTGGCCGATATCGGTGCCCCCAACGACGAATTCGACGCGCGGAACGTCCAGCTTGGCCAGCGAGAAGCGCTCGACCGTCGTGACCCAGGCCTCGCTGCTGCCGCCGACCCCGTTCAAGCGAAAGCCGAAGGGCAGTGGTCGCAATGCCAGGCCCAGGGCCTTGGCGGCGGGAGGAGAGATGGTGCTGTAAAAAGCCCCGCTGTCGAGCAGGAACGCGGCGGGCTTGCCGTTGATGCTGGTTTCGACCACCGGGCGCAGGCCCTGCATCGTGACCGGGATACTCGCCATGAGCGAGGCCTTGCACGACGTCGAGGCAGCCAATGCCGCCGATACCGGTGCGGTCATCGCCGCGATGCCCAGCAGCGCCAATGATATGATCGCGCCAGCGTCCTTCATCCCCCTCACGCCACCCCCCGTTCGGTCTTTGATCGGCACGGCGTATCAAATGCCATATTCGCTTCCGATAACGAACAACTGACATTTTCGACAGCAAGAGCGCGGGCGGGATCAAGACCCACCCGAATAGTCCTTCTTCCTCGATAGATACAGCGCGCGCGACTGGGTGGTCGCCGACACCCAAAATCCCGTTTCGTCTTTGAGACCGCCGTCCATGCCAGCCGGATGCTTGTCGATCATGGTGAAGACGGCGCCGGTATAGCGCCGGTCGACCCCGGCGAAAGTTCGCTCCACCTCACCGGCCAACCCATTCTGTCCTTCGATCGGGGGATGGTCTTCATGACAGCGTCCGATCATCGAAATCGCGATCGGTGGCCGACGCCTGCGTCGAGACAATCGCCCGGCCATGTGGTGGATCGACCTTTGGGCTTGAGGCCGCATCGGCAGAGTCGCTAGGCGCGTACTTGCACAAAGGAGGACGCATGGCCGCTGCCAATGACACCGCCACACTTGGACCGCTTGATTCGTTCGTCGGCTATCACATGAGACGTGCGTCCGCCCGGATGTCTGTCGATTTCCATGCGGCGATGGCGGAAACCGGGATCCGGCAGGTCGTCTTTGGCGTCCTTTCGGTCATTGCCGCCAACCCCGGCATAAACCAGGGCCAGATCGGCAAGGTCCTGGGGATTCAGCGCGCGAACATGGTGTCGCTCATCGGCGAGCTGACCGATGCGGGCTATGTTTCGCGCACCACCTCCCCGGAGGACCGCCGGGCCTTCGTCTTCCAGCTGACCGATCGCGGCGCGGCCGCCTTTGCCGATGGCCTGGCCCGCATCCGCCTGCACGAAGACCGGTTGTTGCGAGACCTCTCCGTGGGAGAGCGCGAGACGCTCGTCGCGCTTCTCAAAAGGATTCAGGCCTCGGGAGCGGACTGACGCAAACCGGCTTGCGGCCCCTCCTCCATTAAGTTATATGGGATAACAATAATGGGAGAGGGACGATGTCGATCGTCATCGAGAAGGCGACGGAATTCGCCACATTCGAACGGCTGAACCCGGTCACCGGGCAGGTTGCATCTATTAGCCGTGCCGCCGGTATCGCCGATGCGGATGCCGCGGTGGAACGCGCGGCCACGGCCTTTGCCAGCTGGTCGATCATGGGCCCGACCGCCCGCCGTGCCGCATTGATGCGCGCCGCCGACGCGCTGGAGGCCCGCGCGGACGCCTTTGTCGACGCGATGATGGGGGAAATCGGCGCCACCGAGGGATGGGCCCGCTTCAACCTGATGCTCGCCGCCGCCATGGTGCGCGAGGCGGCGGCGCTCACCACCCAGATCGGCGGCGAGGTGATCCCGTCCGACAAGCCCGGCTGCATCGCCATGGCCGTGCGCGAGCCCGTCGGCGTGCTGCTCGGCATCGCGCCCTGGAATGCGCCGATCATCCTCGGCGTCCGCGCCATCGCCGTGCCGCTCGCCTGCGGCAACACCATGGTGCTCAAGGCAAGCGAACAATGCCCGCGCACCCACAGCCTGATCGCCGAGGCCTTTGCCGATGCGGGGCTGCCGGAGGGTGCGGTGTCGATCGTCACCAACGCGCCGGACGATGCCGCCGAGATCGTCGGCGCGCTGATCGACGATCCCAGGATCCGCCGGATCAACTTCACCGGCTCCACCCATGTCGGCCGGATCATCGCCCAGCGCGCCGCCGGCCATCTGAAGCCGGTGCTGCTGGAGCTGGGCGGCAAGGCCCCGCTGATCGTGCTCGACGACGCCGATCTCGACGAGGCGGTGAAGGCCGCCGCGTTCGGCGCCTTCATGAATCAGGGCCAGATCTGCATGTCGACCGAACGGATCATCGTGCTCGACGCCGTTGCCGATGCCTTTGTCGAGATGTTCGCCGCCAAGGTGGCGACGCTGGGCGTCGGCGATCCGCGCGAGGGCACGGCGCCGCTCGGCGCGGTGGTCGATCGCAAGACGGTGGGGCATGTCCAGTCGCTCGTCGCCGATGCCGTGGCGAACGGCGCGGTGCAGGTCGCCGGCGGTCCGACGGACGGCGTGCTGATGCCCGCGCATGTCGTCGATCGCGTCACCCCCTCTATGCGCCTGTTCCGCGAGGAGAGCTTCGGCCCGGTCGTCGGCATCATCCGCGCCGCCGACGAAGAGGCCGCGATCGCGCTGGCGAACGACAGCGAATACGGCCTGTCGGCCTCCGTCTTCACGCGTGACACGGCACGGGGGCTGCGGGTCGCGCGGCGGATCCAGTCGGGCATCTGCCACATCAACGGGCCGACCGTGCACGACGAGGCGCAGATGCCGTTCGGCGGCGTCAAGGCCAGCGGCCATGGCCGTTTCGGCGGCAGGGCCGGTATCGATTCCTTCACCGAGCTGCGCTGGATCACGATCGAGACCCAGCCCGGCCATTATCCGATCTGAACCCAAGCAAGGATTGCACATGACCGAAACGAGCAGCAACGGCGTCGTGGCCTACGACGTCGAAGGCGGAATCGCGTGGGTACGCTTCAACCGTCCCGAGAAGCGCAACGCCATGTCGCCCACCCTGAACCGCGACATGATGGAGGTGCTCCACGCGCTGGAATTCCGCGACGATGTCGGCGTGCTGGTGCTGAGCGGCGAAGGCACCGCCTGGTCCGCCGGCATGGATCTCAAGGAATATTTCCGCGAGACCGAGGCGGGCGGCCTGGGGGCGGTGCGACAGGCGCAGCGCGAGAGCTATGGCTGGTGGCGGCGGCTGCGCTGGTACCAGAAGCCGACCATCGCGATGGTGAATGGCTGGTGCTTCGGCGGCGGCTATGGCCCACTTTTCGCCTGCGACCTCGCCTTCGCGGCGGACGACGCGCAGTTCGGCCTTTCCGAGATCAACTGGGGCATCCTGCCCGGCGGCGGGGCGACCAAGGTGGCGGTGGAGCTCGCCTCGTTCCGCAACGCCATGTACCACGCGCTGATGGGCGAGAATATCGACGGCAGGACCGCCGCCGAATGGGGCCTGGTGAACGAGGCGCATCCGCTCGACCGGCTCAAGGCGCGCGTCACCGACGTGGCCAACGTGCTTCTGAAGAAGAACCCGGTGGCGCTCAAGGCGACCAAGGACGCGATCCGCCGCGTCTCGATCATGAGCTATGACGATGCCGAGGACTATCTGGTCCGCGCCCAGGAAGCCGCGAACAGCTTCGACAAGGAAGGCCGCCAGGAAGGCATCCGCCAGTTCATCGACGAGAAGAGCTACAAGCCCGGTCTCGGCGCGTACGACAAGGATCGCACCCGCGCCTGATCTTCCCCTGCCCTCTTGGAACGGACGCCAGCGATGGATCTCGCCCGCCTGCTTACTCCCCGTTCGGTCGCCATCGTCGGCGCCTCCGAGAAACCCGGCGCGCTCGGCGCGACGGTGCTCGCCAACCTCGTCCGCCACGGTTTCGCGGGCGACATCCACCTGATCAACCCCAGGCGGGACACGATCGAGGGGCGGCCCTGCCTCGCCTCGATCGACCAGCTGCCGCCCGGGGTGGACGCCGCCATCCTCGCCATCCCCGGCCCCGCCGTGCTCGACGCCATCCGGGCGTTGGCCGCGCGCGGCGTGGGCGCGGCGATCATCTTCTCGGCAGGGTTTGCCGAGGGCGGCGCGGACGGGCTGGCGGCGCAGGCCGAAGTGGCACGCATCGCCCGCGAGCATGGCATGGTGGTGGAAGGGCCGAACTGCCTCGGCCTCGTCAACAATATCGCCGGCGTCCCGCTCACCTTTGTCGAGATGCCGCCGCTGGACGTGACGGGCCGGCCCTGCGTCGGCATCGTCTCGCAATCCGGCGCGATGGCGGCGGTGCTGGGCACGACGCTGACGGGCAAGCAGCTCGGCGTCTCGGCCTGGATCTCGACCGGCAACGAAGCAGCCTCCGGGGTCGAGGATTATGTCGCCTGGCTGATCGACGAGCCGAACACCCGCGTGATCGCGATGATCGTCGAGCAGTTCCGCAAGCCCGCGCGCTTCCTGGACCTGGCGGCGCGGGCAAAGGCGGCGGGCAAGCCGATCGTGCTGCTCCACCCCGGCACGTCGAGCGCCGCGCGCGACAGCGCCGCCACCCATACCGGCGCGATGGCGGGCGACTGGTCGCTGATGAAGACCAAGGTCACCCGCGCGGGCGTGGTGGTGGTCGAAAGCCTGGAGGAACTGGGCGACGTCGCCGAGATTCTGGCGCGCACCCCGCTGCTGCCGCAGGGCGGCGTCGCGGTGCTGGCGGAATCGGGCGCGTTCAAGGCGCTGACGCTCGACCTCGCCGAGCGGATCGGCATGCCCCTCCCCGCGATCGGCGGCGCGACCCATGACGCGATCCGCGCGACGCTGCCGGATTTCATCGGCGTCTCCAACCCGATGGACCTGACCGCGCAGGCGCTGGTCGATCCCGACCTGTACCGCCGCACGCTGGCCCCGCTCCTCGCCGACCCGGCCTATGCCGCGGTGGTGCTGGGCATCATCCAGACCGATATCGGCACCTGCGCCCGCAAATTCCCGCCGATCACCGCGGCGGTGCGGACGCTCGCCCCTACCAAGCCGGTGATCCTCGCCGGGCTGGACGAAGGCGCACCGGTGCCGCCGGAGACGATCGCGGCGCTCCATGCCGAGAATGTCCCCTATTTCCCCACCGCTGACCGCGCCTTTCGCGCGCTGACCCGCCTGCTCGCGCCCGAGCGGTACCAGGCGGTCGAGGCCGTGATGCCGATCACGCTCGATCTGCCGCGTGGCGTGGTGCCGGAATATCGGGCGAAGCGCGCGCTCGCCCCCCATGGCATCCCGTTCCCGCCGGGCGACTTCGCCCAGACCCCGGACGAGGCCGTCGCCATCGCGGCGCGGGTGGGCTATCCGGTCGCCCTGAAGGCGCAGGCCGTGGCGCTCAGCCACAAGAGCGATGCGGGCGGCGTGATCCTCTCCATCGCCGACGAAGCCGCGCTGCGGGCGGCCTGGCGGCGGCTCCATGACAATGTCGCGGCCTATGATGCCGGGATCGTGCTCGAAGGCGCGGTGGTCGAGGCGATGGGCGAACGCGGCGTCGAGCTGATCGTCGGCGCGCGCAACGATCCCGAATGGGGGCCGGTGATCCTGGTCGGCCTGGGCGGGGTGACCGCCGAGCTGATGAAGGATGTATGCCTGCTGCCCCCGGACCTGACCCGCGACAGCATCGTCGCGGCGCTGCGCCGGCTGAAGGGTGCGGCGCTGTTCGACGGCTATCGCGGCGCACCGGCGGTCGACCTCGATGCGGTCGCGGCGATCGTGCAGACGCTCGGCCATATACTAGCCGGCACGCCCGCCATTCGTGAGATCGACCTCAATCCGGTGATCGCCCGTCCCGACGGCGCGGTCGCGCTCGACGCGCTGATCCTCACCGCCTGAGCCGCGTTCGGAAGGCGGTCGGCGTGGGCCACCCTGGCCCCCGCCGACCGCCGACCACCATTACGCCGGGGCGGCTCCGGGATCGATCAGGCCATGGGCGGCGGCCCAGTCGGCGATCGCCGCCGCCGTCGCCTCGGGCGCCTCGACCGGCAGCATATGGCCCGCGCCGTCGACGATGCGCAGCATGGCCTGCGGGGCAAGCGCGTGCATCGCCGCGTGCTGGGCGGGTGGCGACCAGCGATCCCGGTCGGCCGAAAGCAACAGCACCGGACCGCCATAGCCCGCCAGTATCGGCCCCGCATCGGGACGATCGAGCAGCGCGGCGATCTGGCCGAGATAGGCGTCCAGCGGATAGGCCTCCACCATCGCGCGCAGGCCGGGCATCAGCGCCTCGACCCGCGCCGGTGCCGCGCCCATCATCGGCGGCAGCCAGGCCGCGGCGAGCGCCGCCATGCCCTGTGTCCGGGCGATGTCGATCAGGCGCTGGCGCCCGGCCCCCTCGTTTTCCGCGGGCGGATGCACCCCGGTATTGGCGAGCACCAGCCCGGCGATCCGCCCCGGCGCCTGCCGCACCGCCTCCAGCGCGACGCGCCCGCCCATCGAATGGCCGACCAGCACGAGCGGCCCCGTGGTCGCCGCCAGCAGCGACTCCGCCATGGCGGCCAGCGAATCGAAGCCGGGAAAGGCGAAGATCCGTCCCGGCAACGTTTCCGTCACCGGCGACCAGACCCGCGCATCGCTCAGCAATCCGCAGAGAAAAACGAAGCTTGGGAACGGCTTGGACATCGGCATCGCTCCTTTCGGGCAGATCGACACTGCCCCTTTCCGAATGGATTATTGTATGCCAATGATACATTCAAAGAGCAATCGATGGAGGGAATCGGATGATCAGCAAGGACGGCGTGTCGTATCGGGTCGAGGATCGCATCGCCTGGGTCTATTTCGCCCGCCCCGAAAAGCGGAACGCCATGAACCCCGCGCTCAACCGGCGCATGGCGGAGGTGTTCGACGAGCTGGAATTCCGCGACGATGTCGGCGTCCTGGTGCTGGGCGGCGAGGGCAATGCCTGGTCCGCCGGCATGGATCTCAAGGAATATTTCCGCGAGACCGAGGCACAGGGACTGGGCGGCATCCGCAAGTCGCAGCGCGAAAGCTATGGCTGGTTCCGCCGCCTGCGCTGGTTTCAGAAGCCCACGATCGCGATGGTCAATGGCTGGTGCTTCGGCGGCGGCTTCGGCCCGCTCTTCGCCTGCGACCTGGCGGTGGCGGCCGACGACGCCCGGTTCGGGCTGAGCGAGATCAACTGGGGCATCCTGCCGGGCGGCGGCGTCACCAAGGTGGTGGTCGACCTACTGCCGATGCGCGACGCGATGTGGCTGACGCTGACAGGCGACCTGATCGACGGCAGGCAGGCCGCCGCCTGCCGCCTGGTCAATGAAAGCGTCCCGGCCGATCGCCTGGAGGCGCGCGTGCGCGAGATCGCCGAACTGCTGCTCAAGAAGAACCCCGTCGCGCTCAAATACGCCAAGGACGCGGTGCGCCGCGTCGGCAACCTGACCTATGACGAGGCCGAAGACTATCTCGTGCGGATGCAGGAAGCGGCCAACTTCCACGACAAGAGCGAAGGCCGCAAGGAAGGCATCCGCCAGTTCATCGACGAAAAGAGCTACAAGCCCGGGCTGGGCAGCTACGACCTCAATCGCAGCTGAGCGGGTCGTGGATCCGTTGCAGCAGCTGGAGTAGCGTGGCGCGGTCGGTGCTGGACAGATCGGCAAGGAGCGGCGCTTCGGAATCGCGGAGCCGCGCGATCATCTCGGGCAACCGCGTCTCGCCCTCCCCGGTCAGGTGCAGCGCGTGGCTGCGCAGGTTGCGCCCCGCGCGCCGCTCCACCAGCCCGCGCTCCACCAGCAGGTTGACCAGCTTCATCGCGCTCGCGCGGTTGATCGACAGGGCCCTGCCCAGCGCCGACTGGTCGAGGCCCGGCTGGGCGCGGATCAGCGCCAGCGCCGTCACCCGCGCGGGCGAGATGCCATAGGGCGCCAGCACGGCATAGGCCGCGTCCATCAGCCGGAGGCGCGCCATCTGCAGCTGGTAGCCGATCAGCGCATCGAGTTCGGGATCCTTTGGAGGCAGCTGGGTCATCTTGTCCATTTGGTATGCCTGGGATACATTTAATCAAAATAGAAAATCCGCCGCGGCGAGTCGCGGCCTGTTTTAGGAGAATGGCATTGGAACGCACCTTCAAGCTGTTGATCAATGGCGAGGCGGTCGATGGCGCATCGCAGTTCGACGTCGTCAATCCCGCCACCGCCCAACCGTTCGCCCGCTGCCCCAGGGCGGATGCCGCGCAGCTGAACGCCGCCGTCGCCGCGGCCAAGGCCGCATTCCCCGCCTGGGCGGCGACGCCGATCGAGGAGCGCGCCGCCCGGGTCGAGGCGGTCGCCGCGCGGCTGCAGGAGCGGCTGAGCGAATTCGCCAGCCTGCTCACCACCGAACAGGGCAAGCCGCTCGATCAGGCGACTGGCGAGGTGATGGGAACGGTGTTCACGCTGCGCGCCTTTACCGAGATGCGCCCGGAAACCAGGATATTGCGCGATGAGGGCGGCAACCGCATCGTCGAGCATCGCACGCCGCTGGGCGTGGTCGCGGCGATCACGCCGTGGAACTTCCCGATGATCCTGGCGGCGAACAAGATCGGCCCGGCGCTGGTCGCGGGTAATACGATGGTACTCAAGCCCGCGCCGACGACGCCGCTCACCTCGCTGCTGCTGGGCGAGATCTTCGCCGAGCTGCTGCCGCCGGGCGTGATCAACATCGTCTGCGACCAGAATGATCTCGGCGCGCTGCTCACCACCCATCCCGATGTCGCCAAGGTCGCCTTCACCGGCTCGACCGCGACCGGCAAGAAGGTGATGGCCAGCGCCGCCGATGGGGTGAAGCGGGTGACGCTGGAACTGGGCGGCAACGACGCGGCCATCGTGCTGGATGACGTCGAGCCGGCCCTGGCCGCGCAGAAGGTCTTCCAGGGCGCGATGTACAACGCCGGACAGATCTGCGTGGCGGTGAAGCGCGCCTATGTACCCGAAGGCATGTACGAGGCCTTTTGCGACGAGATCGCGCAGCTTGCCCGCGACGCGGTGGTCGATGACGGCGCCAAGCAGGGGGCCACGGTCGGCCCGGTGCAGAATGCGATGCAGTTCGAGAAGGTGAAGGCGCTGATTGAGGATGCCCGGCAGCGCGGCACCATAGTTGCCGGCGGCGACGCGCTGGACCGCCCCGGCTATTTCATCGCGCCGACGATCGTCCGCGATCTCGACGACGACGCGCCGCTGGTGCGCGAGGAGCAGTTCGGCCCGGTGCTGCCGGTGCTGAAATATCGCGACATCGAGGAGGTGATCGCCCGCGCCAATGATTCCGATTATGGCCTGGGCGGCACGATCTGGGGCCGCGACGTCGCCCGCGCGACGGACGTGGCGATGAAGATCGACAGCGGCACGGTGTGGGTGAACCAGCATCTCGCCATCGATCCGCGCATTCCGTTCCGCGGATCGAAGCAATCGGGTCTGGGCGGCGAACTCGGCCAGGCGGGGCTGCACGAATATACCCAGGCGCATATCGTCAACGCCGTCGAGCTGGAGCCGTCCGCCTGAGCGCGGTCGAACATTTCACCACCCAGGGGGTGCCGCTCCCGCGGCGGCACCTCTTCTGGCGCGACATCGTCGCCAAAGCCTTTCCGGGCATGACCGCCATCGCCCCCGAAGGCATCCGCGCCGATCTCGCCCGGTGGCGCCTGGGTCCGGTGGGCCTCGCCCGCGCCCGCAGCGGGCGGGCGCAGGTCCGCCGCGAGATGAATCGTGACGGGCACCATGTCGTGCTTCATCTCCAGCGGCGCGGGCGGCTGACCATGCTGCACGGCGACGCGGCCGTCTCGGGGGGCGTGGGCGACATCCTGGTCGCCGACGACAGCCGGCCCTATACGATCGATATCTCCGACGCGAACGACTGCCTGATCGTGCAAGTCCCCGCCGACCAGCTGGTCGACGGCATCGGGCTCGACGCGCTGCATGGCCGGCTGCTGCCGGGGCAGGTTCCGCACGTCGCCTTCCTCAACCGCATGCTGCTCGGCCTGTGGGACCAGCGCGCGATGCTCGACGAGGTCGATGACGGCGTGGGCGGGTTGCTGGTCGATGCGACGCGGCTGGTCTTCCGCCAGCAGCGCAACGCGCCATTGGCCGCAGGCGGCGCCGAGACCCCCGTCGCCCATGCGCTGCGCCACCTGAACGATCCCGAGCTCGGCACGGCCAGCCTGTGCGCGGCAACCGGCCTCAGCCCCCGTGCCGTCCAGAAGGCGTTCCTGCGCGAAACCGGCCTGACCCCCACCGCCTTCGTCGCCGAACGCCGGCTCACCCATGCCGCCGAACTGCTGGTGACAGAGCCGGGGCGCAGCGTGACCGATATCGCCTTTACGCTCGGTTTCAACGACGCCGCCTTCTTCAGCCGGTGCTTCCGCCGCCGCTTCGGCACCACGCCGCGCGAGTGGCGCATGGCGGGTGCGCGTCCGTCCTGATCGCGGTGCGCGCCCGTCCAAGACGGGCACGCGGCGAGGCGGTAGCCTTCCTGCACAAACGCCAAAAGGCGTGTCATCGGGAGAGGAAAATGCGCATTGGTCTCGCCACGGCCCTGCTCGCTTCGGCGGCATGGACGGCCCCCGTCTGGGCCCAAACCACCGAACAACCCACCCAGCCGGACGCCAGGCAACAGGATGGCGGCATCGCGGAGATCGTCGTGACGGCCCAGAAGCGCGCCGAGAACGTCCAGGACGTGCCGATCGCCATTTCCGCCTTTGGCGCCGACACGCTGCAGGAGCGCGCCGTCGGCAGCATCTCCCAGCTCTCCGCCATCGCGCCCAACGTCAATCTCGATGCCGGCACGCCCTTTTCGGGGTCGCCTGCGGTGCTCTCCGCCTATATTCGCGGCATCGGCTCGGACGATTTCGCCTTCAACATCGACCCTGGCGTCGGCCTCTATCTCGACGGCGTGTACCTCGCCCGGACGGTGGGCGCGAACCAGGACCTCATGGACGTCGCCCGCGTCGAGGTGCTGAAGGGTCCGCAGGGCACGCTGTTCGGCCGCAACACGATCGGCGGCGCGATCTCGATCGTCACCCGCGATCCGGGCAAGGCGTTCCGCGTCCAGGGCGACGTGACCACCGGCAGCTACAAGCGGCTGAACGCCCGCGGCGCGATCGACATCCCGATCGCCGAGGGGCTGGGCGCGATCCTCAGCTTCGGGGTGCAATCGCGCGACGGCTTCCTGAAACGCATCCCCTATCCGGACCAGCGCGTCAACAACACCCCGTCCTACACCGCGTTCGCCGCCGCCGGCTACGGCAACGCCCCGCGCGAGGGCGGCAACGACAACTGGAACCTGCGCGGCAAGGCCAAATGGTCCAATGGCGGCCCGCTCTCCCTTACCATCTCGGGCGATTATAGCCGCGACAAGGGCACCAGCGCCAACAAGCTGATCGCCACGGCCGAAGCGGTTCCCGGCAATTTCGCCGGCACGTCCAACCTGCCCGGCACCGGTTTCGATCCCACCGGCACCACCGGATTCAACTTTGCCGGGCTCTACAATTTCTGCATCGGCGCCACCCAGGCGCAGATCGCGGCGCGCGGTGCCTCGGCGCTGTGCGGCACCTCCGCCACGCAGTTCACCCCGCACCTCCAGATACCGAGCTATGCCGGGGTCAATGTCGACGCCAACCCGCTGAACAACCGCCTGCCCTGGGACAGCCGCTACCTCATCGCCGACCCGGACAAGAGCTATGCCACCGGCAACGCCTTTTCCGACCTCAAGAACTGGGGCTTTTCCGGGGTGATCGACTATGACCTGAGCGACGCGATCGCGCTCAAGTCGATCACCGCCTATCGCCAGCTCGAATGGGCCGCCGGTCTCGACGCCGACGGTTCGCCGCTCAACTTCCTCCAGCTCAGCTTCAGGATGCATCAGTGGCAGTTCAGCCAGGAAGTGCAGCTGCTCGGCAAGGCGCTGGACAACAAGCTGAACTATGTGCTCGGCGGCTATTACTTCAAGGAAGCGGGCAATCTCCACGATTATGTGACCTTCGCCGAGGGCCAGGTGCAGCTGGACGGCCCCAACCGGCTGGAGACCGCCAATTATGCCGCCTTCGGCCAGATCGACTATCGCGCCACCGACTGGCTGGGCGTGACGATCGGCGGCCGCTACACCAAGGAGAAGAAGCGCTTCGAGGGCGGCCAGCAGGAACTCAACGGCTTCAACTACAAGCTGTTCGGCTGTTCGGACGCGAACGGCAACATCACCCCGAACGGCCCCTACCCGCTCGCCCCGGTTTCCTGCCAGACCGGACTGGGCTATCCCGATCCGAGCAATCCGGTGCGCGTCTATGTGCCCGGCATGAACCGCAAGACATTCAGCGACTTCTCGCCCAAGTTCGGCGTGCAGCTGCATCCGAGCGACGCGATCATGGTCTATGGCAGCTGGTCGCGCGGCTACAAGACCGGCGGCTGGACCACGCGCCTCACCAACCCGCAGGGCAATGTCGCGCCCGATTTCAACGAGGAAAGCGCGAAGACCATCGAGCTCGGCGTCAAGTCGACGCTGTTCGAACGCAAGCTGCAGCTCAACGCCGCGGCGTTCACCACCGACTATAGGGACATTCAGCTCAACATCCAGGTCGGCACCTCGCCCACCATCGCCAATGCCGGCGACGCGCGGATCCGCGGCTTCGAGCTGGAGGCGATCGCGGCCCCCATGCGCGGGCTGACCATCAACGGCTCGGTCGGCTATATCGACGCCTATTACACCCGCGTCTCGGCCGCCGCCGCCGCGGTGGGGGGGCCAAGTTCCTTCCAGGCGGGCACCGTGGTCGGCGCGGCGCTGCCCAAGACGCCGAACTGGAAGACCAATATCTCGCCGCGCTACGAGACGCGGATCGGCAATGGCGGATCGGTGATCCTGCTCGCCGACTGGAGCCATGCCAGCAGCGTGTGGAACGATACCCAACGGACCTTCGTGCTGCGCCGCAAGGCGGTCGATCTCGTCAATGCCAGCATCGCCTATCAGGAGCCGGGCGACCATTGGACGCTGACGGTGGGCGGCACCAACCTGACCGACAATCGCTACCTCACCTCCGGCGGCTCCAACATCGCCGCCGGCACCTTCTTCGGCACCTATAGCCGTCCGCGCGAATGGTATGCGCGCCTCGGCTTCAAATTCTAAGGGAAGCACGATCATGGACATTCAGGCAGCCGTCACCGAGGCCGCAGGCGGCAGCTTCCGCATCGAGAGGCTGCGGATCGACTCGCCGGGCCCCGACCAGGTGCTGGTCCGGATCGTCGCCTGCGGCATCTGCCATACCGACATGGTGATGCGCGACGGCGCGCTGCCGGTGCCCTTCCCTGCCGTGTTCGGGCATGAGGGCGCCGGCGTGGTCGCGGCGGTGGGGCCGGGGGTGACTGGCCTCGCGCCGGGCGACACGGTGCTGCTCAGCTTCGACAGCTGCGGCGCCTGCCCGGCCTGCCACGATCATCAGCCCGGCTATTGCCCCGAATTCTTCCCGCGCAACTTCCTCGGCGTGCTTGGGCCCGAACAGGGCGGGCTGTGGCGCGGCGGGGAACGGATCGGCAGCAACATCTTCGGCCAGTCCGCCTTTGCCACCCACGCGCTCGCCCATCCGCGCAACGTGGTGAAGGTGGATGCCGACCTGCCGCTCCACCTGCTCGCGCCGCTGGGCTGCGGCATCCAGACCGGCGCGGGCACGGTGCTGGAGACGCTGAAGGTGGGCGCGGGCCAGTCGATCGCGGTGTTCGGCGCCGGTGCCGTCGGGCTGGCCGCGGTCATGGCGGCGGCGATTGCCGGCGCGGGGCGGATCGCGCTGCTCGACCGCCACGCGCACCGGCTCGATCTCGGACGCGAATTGGGTGCGACCGACACCGCCACCAGTCTCGATGCGCTCGCCGGGCCTTTCGACCATATCGTCGACACCACCGGCGTCCCGGCCCTGCTCGGCCCGGCGGTCGATCTGCTCGCCACGCGCGGCACGCTGGCGCTGGTCGGCGCCTATCCGTCCGATCCCAGGCTCACGATCGACGCGTCGGCGATCATGAGTCTTGGTCGCCATATCGTCGGCGTGGTGGAAGGCGGCATCGATCCGCAGCGCTTCCTGCCTGCGCTGATCGCGCATTACCGGGCCGGCCGGCTGCCGATGGAGAAGCTGGTCCGCACCTATCCCTTCACCGCCATCGCCCAGGCCGTCCAGGATTCGGAATCCGGCACCGTGATCAAGCCGGTGCTGCTCATGGAGCAGGATGCGTGACCGCGACCACGCCGCGCCCCGACGTCGCCGCCTTCCTGGCCAGTCTGGCGGAAAGCGCCGCCCCGCCGCTTTCGGCGTTGACGGTCTCGGCGGCGCGGCTCGCGATGCGTGCGACTTGCGTCGTCGCCGATCTGCCGCCGCGCCCGCTGGCGCGCGTGCAGGATCAGACGATAGCCGGGCCCGCCGGGCCGATCGCCACGCGGCTCTACGATCGCCGGGCCGATCGCCTCATCAGTCCGCTGGTCCTGTTCTTCCATGGCGGCGGCTTCGTGATCGGCGATCTCGACACGCATCACAGCGTCTGCACTTGGCTGGCCGACACGCTGGATCTGCCGGTGCTGGCGATCGACTATCGCCTGGCCCCCGAACATCCCTATCCCGCCGCCGCGGACGATGCCGAAGCCGCCGCCCGCTGGATCGCCGGTACGCAGGACATATTCGGCTTTCGGATCACCGGTCTCATCCCCTGCGGCGACAGTGCCGGCGGCAATCTCGCCATCGTCACGACGCAGCAATTGGCGCATCGCCCCGCGCCCGTGCCGGTGCTGGCCTGCTGGACGCTCTATCCCTATGTCGGCGGGGGAACCGACTGGCCCTCCCACCGCACCTTTGGCGAAGGCTTTTTCCTCGGTGCCGAGGACATGGCCTGGTTCAATCGACACTATGATGCTGCGATCGGCGATCCGCGCCACGATTGCCTGGACGGGCCGATCCCCGCGGTGCCGCTGCTGCTGCATACCGCCGCGCTCGATCCGCTGCACGACGCGGCCCATGCCTATGCCGACCGGGTGGAAGCGAGCGGCGTTCCGGTACGACGGCTGGAGGCCTCGGGGATGATCCACGGCTTCATCCATTTCCGCCAAGCGCTCCCGTCCGCGCAGCGGGATTGTGCCGCCTTCGCGGCCGCCGCGACGGACATGCTCGCGGCGCTTCGGCACGACGCCGGGCAGGACACCATGCCGGCCTGAACATATGTTGGATTCAAGAACGGAGACTATGCATGCCCGGGCAAGCCGCCACTGCGCCTATCGCTTCGCAACCCTGGCCCAAGGACGCCTGGTACGTTGCGGCATCGGCCGATGAACTCACCGACCGCCCGCTCGCCCGCACGATCTGCGGCCAGCCCATGGTGTTCTTCCGCGGCGCCGAAGGACAGGTCGTCGCGCTTGAGGATTTTTGCCCGCATCGCGGCGCCCCGCTGTCGCTCGGCTTCGTCCGGGATGGCGAACTGGTGTGCGGCTATCACGGCCTGGTGATGGGGTGCGCCGGTCGCGCCACCGCGATGCCCGGCCAGCGGGTGGAGAAGTTCGCCGCGATCCGCCGCCTCGCCGTGCTGGAGCGCTACGGTTTCCTATGGGTATGGCCAGGCGACGCCGAGACCGCCGATCCCGCCAGGCTGCACCATCTCGAATGGGCGGAGAGCCCCGAATGGGCCTATGGCGGCGGCTATTATCATATCGACTGCGATTATCGCCTGATGATCGACAACCTCATGGACCTGACCCATGAGACCTATGTCCACAGCAGCAGCATCGGCCAGAAGGAGATTGACGAGGCCCCGGTCGAAACGCTCGTCACGGGCGAAGAGGTGATCACGCGCCGGTTCATGGACGGCATCGAGGCGCCGCCTTTCTGGAAGATGGCGCTGCGCGGCGCGGGGCTGCCGGACGAGCAGCCGGTCGATCGCTGGCAGATCTGCCGCTTCACCCTGCCCAGCCATGTGCTGATCGAAGTGGGCGTCGCCATCGCCGGCAAGGGAGGCTACCAGGCCGAGGATCGCTGGAAGGCGTCCAGCATCGTGGTCGACTTCATCACGCCCGAGACCGAGACCTCGCATCATTATTTCTGGGGCATGGCCCGCCGGTTCGCCGTGGCGGACAAGGACCTGACCGACACGATCCGCTCCGGCCAGGGCACCATCTTCGGCGAGGATCTGGAGATGCTCGAACGGCAGCAGGCGAACCTGCTGCGATACCCCGAGCGCCGGCTGATGAAGCTGAACATCGATGCCGGCGGCGTGCGCTCCCGGTTGATGATCCACCGCGCGATCGCCGCCGAACGCGAGCCCGAGCCGGAAGCCGTCTGACGCCAACCCGCCGATGCGCTGGAGGGCGATAGCGCCGCGCCCTCCACCGCGTTCCGTGCGCCGGACGGCCTAGGGTCAGGACCCATTGATGTGGGAGGCGCGATCTGATTCAGGCTCCGTGAGGAGAGAGTGGATGAGCGACCTGTACTGGCTGACGGATGAGCAGATGGCGCGTCTGCAACCGTTCTTTCCCAAG
>NZ_JAVSCQ010000031.1:0-46931 GCF_040560405.1 Facivitalis istanbulensis | reverse complement strand
CGACGACGACCTCCGTCGCCGCCCCCTTCTCCTTCAGCCGGATCGCCTCTTCCACCGCGATCTCATCGAACGGGTTCATCGACATCTTCACGTTCGCCAGATCGACGCCCGTCCCGTCCGCCTTCACACGCGGCTTCACATTGTAATCCAAAACCCGCTTCACGGGCACGACGATCTTCATCGCGGTTCCTTCCCGGCTGGATAGCCCATTGCTGTCACCGTCTTTGGCGGTCCTGCGAGCGTATCGCAAGACTTGCGCCGAACGAACGAGAAAGGGGCCCGGGCGTTTCCGCCCGAGCCCCCTTTATCGGTCCGTCAGGGCCGAAGGACCGATCAGGCGGCCTTCTGCACCTCGGCGACGATCTTCTTGGCGGCGTCGCCCAGATCGTTGGCGGGGACGATGGCGAGACCCGAATTGGCGAGGATTTCCTTGCCCTTCTCGACATTCGTGCCCTCGAGGCGGACGACCAGCGGAACCTGCAGGTTCACTTCCTTCGCCGCCGCGACGATGCCGTCGGCGATGATGTCGCAGCGCATGATACCGCCGAAGATGTTGACCAGGATGCCCTTCACCGCCGGATCGCTCAGGATGATCTTGAACGCCGCGGTGACCTTCTCCTTGTTCGCGCCGCCGCCGACGTCGAGGAAGTTGGCCGGGAACATGCCGTTCAGCTTGATGATGTCCATCGTCGCCATGGCGAGGCCGGCGCCGTTGACCATGCAGCCGATGTCACCGTCGAGCTTGATGTACGCCAAGTCGTACTTCGACGCCTCCAGCTCCATCGCGTCTTCCTCGGTGGTGTCCCGCAGTTCCATCAGGTCCTTGTGACGGAACATGGCGTTGCCGTCGAAGCCGACCTTGGCGTCGAGCACCATCAGCTTGCCGTCCTCGGTGACGGCGAGCGGGTTGATCTCGATCTGCTCGGCATCGGTGCCCAGGAACGCATCGTAAAGCTTCGACGCGACATTGGCGGCCTGCTTGGCGAGGTCGCCGGTCAGTTCCAGCGCGGCGGCGACGGCGCGGCCGTGATGCGGCATGAAGCCGGTCGCGGTGTCGATGTCGATCGAGTGGATCTTCTCGGGCGTGTCATGCGCCACAGTCTCGATGTCCATGCCGCCCTCGGTCGAGGCGACCATCGAGACGCGGCCGGTCGCGCGGTTGACGAGCAGCGCGAGGTAGAATTCCTTGGCGATGTCGACGCCGTCGGTCACGTACAGGCGGTTGACCTGCTTGCCCGCTTCGCCGGTCTGCACCGTGACGAGCGTATTGCCGAGCATGTCGGTGGCCGCCGCGCGCACCTCGTCGGCGGTCTTGGCGAGGCGAACACCGCCCTTCGCATCGGGGCCGAGTTCCTTGAACTTGCCCTTGCCACGGCCGCCGGCATGGATCTGCGCCTTGACGACGTAGAGCGGTCCGGGGAGCTTGGCCGACGCCTCGACAGCCTCCTCGACGGTCATCGCGGCGAAGCCGGCGGGGACGGGAACGCCGAACTTGGCGAGCAATTCCTTGGCCTGATATTCGTGGATGTTCATGCGCTAGCCTTCCGCCTCTCGGGTGGTTCTAGGGAAATTACTGTGCGCTAAAGCACAGGCGGGGATAGGAATCCAGCCCGAAACCGCTTTATTGCACATGCTTCGCAATTGCTATTCTGCGCTTCCCCTCTTTGCTTTATCGCCGAAAGCGAATGCTGCGCAATCCGCGCGCGATGCGCTATAGTGGGAAGATGCATTGGGTCGTCGGCATGTTCCTGTTCCTCGCCACCGTGATCTTCATGGAGGGATTCGCCTATGCGGCGCATCGCTGGATCATGCATGGCCCGGGCTGGTTCCTGCACAAGAGCCATCATCACCCGCGCACCGGCCACTGGGAATTGAACGACCTCTATGCCGCGATCTTCGCGGTCCCGTCCTTCGTGCTGATCCTCGGCGGCGCGCAATTGGGCTGGTGGCCGGGCTGTACCTGGATCGGGGCGGGAATCGCCGCTTATGGCGCGATCTATTTCGGCTTTCATGACGTGATCGTGCACAAGAGGTTGCCCACCCGCTACATGCCCAGATCCGAATATATGAAGCGGATCATCCAGGCGCATCGCCTTCACCATGTGGTGGAAACCAGAAAGGGGACGGTCAGCTTCGGCTTTCTGATCGCGCCCAGGCCCGAAGAGCTGAAAGCCGAACTGAAACGGCGCGCCCGCGCGGGAATGCGGAGCCCGGTCGGCGCGCGCCCCGCCACGGCATCGGAATGCGAAACGGCGTTGGCGGAAAAGTAACCTTCTTCGTCGATAGGGGGAGTGTCATGGAAAAACCGGTTTTCACACCGCCCTTCGAGCCGGTCCCCGGCCAGGATCTCCGTCGTTCGCTGCGCCATGCGGTGCGAATGCGCGCGCATCTGCGCGACAAGGGGCAGACCCGCTTCGAAATCGACGTGGTCGACCTGTCGCAGGAAGGATTCCGCGCCGAAACCAGTTTCACCCTGTGGCCGGGCACGATCGTGTGGCTGACCCTGCCGGGCCTCGCGCCGCTGGAAGCGGTGATCGCATGGCGCGACCGGTTCAAATATGGTTGCGCCTTCACCAAGCCGCTCCACCCGGCGGTGTTCGAGCATATCGTCGCGCTGGGCAATCGCTGACCCATCGCCCGCGCGGCTCACGGCCGACATCGGCGACATGACGAAGCCAGCCAGCGAAGGCCCCAGCCTGTAGCGAGGGCCTGTGACAAGGGCCTGTAGCGAGGCGACGCCCGACCGGACGCCGCCCCATGCGGATCAGTCGAACAGGCTCGACACGCTGGTTTCGTCCGCGATGCGCTTGATCGCCTCGCCCAGCAGCGGGGCGATCGCCAGGTGGCGGATCTTGTCCTTCCCGCCGATCGACTCGTGATTGCCGATCGAGTCGGTGATGACCAGCTCGCGCAGTTCCGACCCTTCGACACGCGCCACCGCGCCGCCCGACAGCACGCCGTGCGTGACATAGGCCACGACATCCTCGGCCCCCGCCTGGCGCAGCGCGGCGGCCGCGTTGCACAGCGTGCCCGCCGAATCGACGATATCGTCGATCAGGATACAGAAGCGGCCCTGCACGTCGCCGATGATGTTCATCACCTCCGACTCGCCCGCACGCTCGCGGCGCTTGTCGACGATCGCCAGTGGCGCGTTGTCGAGCCGCTTGGCGAGCTGGCGCGCGCGGACCACGCCGCCCACGTCGGGCGACACGACCATCAGATTATCGGCCTTGAACCGCGCCAGAATGTCCGCCGACATGACCGGCGCGGCATAGAGATTGTCGGTCGGGATGTCGAAAAAGCCCTGGATCTGACCGGCATGAAGATCGACCGACAGGACGCGGTCGGCGCCCGCGACGGTGATGAGGTTGGCCACCAGCTTGGCCGAGATCGGGGTGCGCGGGCCCGGCTTCCGATCCTGGCGCGCATAGCCGAAATAAGGGATAACCGCGGTGATGCGGCGCGCCGACGCGCGCTTCAGCGCGTCGATCATGATGAGCAGTTCCATCAGATTGTCGTTGACCGGATAGCCGGTCGACTGGATCACGAAGACGTCCTCGCCGCGAACATTCTCCTGAATCTCGACGAAGATTTCCTCATCGGCGAAGCGGCGCACGAGCGCCTCGGTCAAGGGCATTTCCAGATATGCCGAGATTGCCTTCGCCAGCGGCAGATTCGAATTGCCGGTCATCAACTTCATGGTGGTATCCCGTCCCCGCAGACAGCCCAGTGATGCGCGTCCCCTTAATCGCGCTGTCACAATAGCGCAAAGGTGATTCCCCGATTATGGCATCGCCCATGACCGCGATCACCGTGACCCGTTTCGCTCCTTCGCCCACCGGGCGGCTGCATGTCGGCAATATCCGCACCGCGCTGCACAACTGGATGTACGCGCAAAGCACCGGCGGCCGGTTCCTGCTGCGCATCGACGATACCGATGCCGAACGCAGCGAGGAGCATTATGTCGAGGCGATCCGGGCGGACTTGCAATGGCTGGGCCTGATCCCCGATGCCGAGATGCGCCAGTCGCAGCGGTTCGCGCTGTATGAATCGCGCTTTGCCGAACTGGTCGCCAGCGGCCGCGTCTATCCGGCCTATGAAAGTGCGCAGGAACTCGACCTGAAGCGCAAGATTCAGCTCGGGCGCGGCCTGCCCCCCGTCTATGACCGCGCGGCGCTGGCACTGGGCGACGACGATCGCGCCAGGCTGGAGGCGGACGGGGTGCAGCCGCACTGGCGCTTCAGGCTGGACCATGGCGCGACCATCCGCTGGGACGATGCGGTGCGCGGGCCCCAGAGCTTCGAGCCCGCGACGATGAGCGATCCGGTCATCCGCCGCGCCGACGGATCATGGCTGTACATGCTCCCCTCGGTGATCGACGATATCGACATGGGCGTGACCCAGGTGGTGCGCGGCGAGGATCACGTCTCCAACACCGCGCTCCAGATTCAGATGTTCGAGGCGCTGGGCGCCGCATTGCCGCGCTTCGCCCATGCCGCGCTGCTGACCGGCAATGAGGGCAAGCTGTCCAAGCGACTCGGCTCGCTGGGCGTCGATCATTTCCGTGGAGAAGGGATCGAGCCGCAGGCGGTGCGCGCGCTGCTGGCGCGGATCGGGACCAGCGATCCGGTCGAACCGGTCGTCGACATGGCCCCGCTGATCACCGGGTTCGACTTTTCGCGCTTCGGCCGCGCGCCCGCGCGCTTTGACGAAGCCGAACTGGCGCAATTGAACGCGCGCATCCTGCACCAGACGCCCTTTGACGCGGTCGCCGACCGCCTGCCCCACGGCATGGGCGAAGCCGAGTGGGAGGCGGTGCGCCCCAATCTCTCGACCGTGGCCGAGGCCGCCGATTGGTGGCGGGTGATCGAGGGGCCGATCGACGCGCCCGAGCCCGCCGAGGACGATCGCGCCTATCTGGCGCAGGCTGCGCAGGCGGCGGACCGCCTCGACTGGTCGCACGATCCCTGGCACGCGCTGACCGCCGCGCTGAAGGACATGACCGGGCGCAAGGGCAAGGCGCTGTTCCTGCCGCTGCGCCTCGCGCTGACCGGCCGCGCGCAGGGGCCCGACATGGCCGCGCTGCTGCCGCTGATCGGGCGCGAGCGGACGATCGCCCGCCTGAGCGCCGGGCTGACCGCCTGAATCCCGCGCATCGGGCTTTCAAACCGATGCGCCCTCGCCCACATAGGGCCCGCAACACGTAAAGGAGCGTCTTTTGGCCACGTTGGGAATGTCGCCCGCCGAGAAGGAGGCCGTCACGGCCTTCCGCCGCGATGTCGTCGAGCCGTCGATGACCAAGCTCGTGATCCTGGATTTCTGGGCCGAATGGTGCGGGCCGTGCAAGGCGCTGGGCCCGACGCTGGAGAAGGTCGCCGCCGACTATGCCGACAAGGGCGTGGTGCTGGCCAAGATCGACACCGACAAGAATCAGTTCATCGCCAACCAGTTCCAGATCCGCTCGATCCCGACCGTCTATGCGATGTTCCAGGGCCAGCTGGTCGCCGACCTGACCAGCGCCCGCACCGAAAGCGCCTTGCGCACGACGCTGGACCAGTTGCTCAAGCAATTGCCGATCCAGTCGGAAGCCGCCGAGGCGCAAGCCGAGCTGGAACCGCTGATCGCGATGGGTGAGGACGTGCTGGAGGCCGGGGACGCCCCGCGCGCACTGTCGATCTTCGACCAGTTGCTCGACATGGCGCCCGAGCATCCCGCCGTGCTGTCGGGGCGCATCCGCGCGCTGATCGCGGCCGGGCAGATCGACGAGGCGGAAACGGCGGCGAACGCGCTGCCCGAGGCGCTGGCCAAGGACCCCGCGATCCACCGCGCGGTCGCCGCCATCGCGCTGGCCCGTTCGGCGCCTCCGGCCGCCGATTATGCCGGCCTGGCAGCGGAAGTCGCCGCCCATCCCGACGATCACGAAAAGCGCTTCGCGCTCGCCAATGCGCAGATGGCGGCGGGCGATCGCGACGGCGCGGCGGACAATCTGCTCCACATCGTCGCCGCCGACCGTGGCTGGAACGAGGATGCCGCGCGCCAGCAACTGCTCAAGCTGTTCGAGGTGGTCGGCATGACCGATCCGTGGGTCTCGCAGCAGCGGCGGCGGCTGTCCGCCATCCTGTTTGGCTGAGCCGATGGCGCGGCTCTCGATATTCCCGCTGGCGGGCGCGATCCTCTTTCCGGGGATGCCGCTTCCGCTGCACATCTTCGAGCCGCGCTACCGCGCGCTGGTATCCGACGCGATGGCGCGCGACCGGCGGATCGGCATGATCCAGCCTTCGGGCGAGGGCGACAAGCCTTCGCTCTACGCGACCGGCTGTGTCGGCCGCATCGCCGAGGTCGAGGCGATGGAGGATGGGCGCTACAATCTCGTGCTCGAGGGCGTATCGCTGTTCCGCATCGTGCGCGAGCTGGAGGTGACGACGCCCTTCCGCCAGGTGGAGGCCGAATTGCTGCCCTTGCCCGAGGACGACCTGCTGTCCCTCGGCCGCCGCGCCTCGCTGGAGGAAGAATCGCGCCGCTTCGCCGATCTTCAGGGCTATGCCGTGGATTGGGACGCGGTCGCGCGGCTGGACGATGAGAGCCTGGTCAACGGCATCGCGCAGATCGCGCCGTTCGACGTGGCGGCCAAGCAGGCGCTGCTCGAAGCCGCCGATCTGGAGCAGCGCGCCGAACTCATCATCCAGTTGATGCAGTTTTTCGGCCGCCATGACGGCGAGGACCGGGTGACCCTGCAATGAGCGACACGAGACTCGATCCCTGGCTGCTCGAACGGCTGGTCTGCCCGGTGACGCGCCAGCCGCTCCGCTATGACGAGGCGGCGCAGGAACTGGTGTCGGAGGCGGCGGGCCTGGCCTATCCGATCCGCGACGGCGTGCCGGTGATGCTGGCGGAGGAAGCCCGTCCGCTCGACTGAGCCCGGGTTTCCGCTATTTCACGCCACACTGGATCAGCCCGCCACCCGCCATCGTGATGCGGCATTTGGGCGAGCCTTTCACCACCACGCTCCCCAGCCCGCCATTGGCGATGGTCGCGGTGTAGCGCGCCCGCGCGCTCACCTCGCCGCCGCCATCGCTCTGGATCGTCACATCGCCGGTCTCCAGCCCCTCGGCCGCCACGGTCGCGGGACCCTGCACGGCCAGCCGGGCCTTGCCGACGCGGCCGCCGGCGATTTCCAGGCTGCCCGGCCCCATCATGATCGCGTTAAACTGCTCACCGTCCGCGCGACCGATCCGCACCGCGCCCGCCCCCGTGATCGCGACGTTCATCGTGGCCCCACGCAGCGCCTGCGCCGTGACACGCCCGCCGCCGATGACGGTGATCGCGGCCACCGGCGGCCCGGCCAGGCTGAGCGTCACCGGCCCCGCATTCCCGCGTGGCGTCGGCGCCATCGCCGCCCGGTCGACACGCAGGATCAGGGTACGCCCCTCGATCCGCGCCTCGGTCCGCCGCAGCGCCGCGGCATCGCCCGTCAGCATCCCGCGCGGCGAGGGCCCGGTGGTCATGTCGACCACGAACGTCCCCTCCACCCGGATCGCATCGAAGCTGCTCAGGTCGACCCGCCGCTCCGTCGCCTGGACGGGGAAGGGCAGGAGAAGCGCGGCGATCAGGCACAGGCGGGCGGTCATGGCCCCTTTCCTACGCCACGCGCGGCGGATGACAATCAACCATAGCGGCCGCAGCGCGCGGTGCCCGATCCGGTCTTGCTTACCGTGCACACCGCATTCGGGCCCAGATCGGCATTGCCCGATCCGGTCAGGCCGACCTTGGCCCGGCCATTGACCCGGAGCATCACCTGTCCCGAACCGGTGACGCCGACCTCCGCCTGTCTGGTTTGCAGGTCCGCGCCGCGCAGATCGCCCGAGCCCGCGACGCCCGCCTTCACCGCATCGGCCATGCCCGTCGCACGGATCGCGCCGGAGCCCGTAATTCCCAGATCGGCCTTGCCGACCCGCATCGCGGCGATGACCAGATCGCCCGAACCCGCGACGCCCGCCTTGAAACTGGCCCCTTCGACCCGGTCGATCGTCATGCGCCCCGATCCGTCGACCGCCGCCCCGGCCAGACGCGGCAGCGTGACCAGCACCCGGACACCGGTGCGCCGGCCCCACTGGATGCCCTTCTTCACGCCGATCACCAAGGTGTCCCCGTCGCGCGCGACTCGCAGCTGGTCGAGTTCGGCCGCCGGCCCTTCGGCGCGGACCGAGAAATCGCGGCCCACGCGGATATCGACCGGGTCGCTGCCGCGTGCAGCGACGCTGGTGAAGTCGCGCACGACATAACGGCGCGCAGCCCCGGTCCCTTGCGCGGGCACATCCTGCCCGCGCGCCGCACTCTCGAACGAACAGGCCGCCATCGGCAACGCGCCGATGGCGAGCATCAGGGGAAGGGCGACGGACTTCTGCATGGACGGCCTCCTGTGTATTGCCAAAATAATACACAGGGTCATGGCGTCCGTGCAAATGAAAAGGGCGGCCCGATCGGGACCGCCCTTTTCGCTTCGGCGAAAACCGTCGGCGTCAGGCCGCAGGCTTTTCCTTGTTGTAGATGGCGGCGGCGGCGCGCAGGATTTCCAGGATCTTTTCCTGGGCGCGCGGCTCATCCACCTCTTCCATCGCGGCGAGTTCGCGGGCGAGGCGGCTGGTGGCCGCTTCGAAGATCTGCCGCTCGGAATAGCTCTGCTCGGGCTGGTCGTCGGCACGGAACAGGTCGCGGACCACCTCGGCGATCGACACCAGGTCGCCCGAGTTGATCTTCGCTTCATATTCCTGCGCGCGGCGCGACCACATGGTGCGCTTCACCTTGGGCTTGCCCTTCAGCGTTTCCATCGCCTCGCGCATGGTCTTGTCCGAGGACAGCTTGCGCATGCCGACCGACTCGGCCTTGTTCGTGGGCACGCGGAGCGTCATCCGCTCCTTTTCGAAGCGCAGTACGTAAAGTTCGAGCTGCATCCCTGCGATTTCCTGCTTTTGCAACTCGATGACGCGGCCCACGCCATGCTTGGGATACACGACATAGTCACCGACGTCGAAGTGGAGCGCCTTGGCAGCCATTGGGGGCCTTTCCGGATCAGGGCCTTCGCGCGAGCGCCGAACGAGCGGAATGGAGTCCACTGATCAAGTCGGCCTCGGGAAGGAAGGGTCGAACACATCAAAGGCGGGCAGTCGCGAAAACAGCTACGCCCGTCGCGAAACCCTATAGCATGGTCGCAACAAAATTACCAGCATCTCCAATCGCGGCCCTCGGAGCGAGCCGTCGTCGTTCCGGACGCGCCAGCCCCTCAGTCGCCCCTCAGTCGCCTTTGCCCGGCTCCGGGCTGAAGAACTGCTCATACTTGTTCTCGACGCCCTTCATCGCGTCGGCGTCGGGCGGAGTCTGGTCCAGCTTGCGCGTCACATTGGGCCATTGGGCGGAGAAGGTGTTGTTCAGTTCCAGCCATTGTTCCAGCCCGCTTTCGGTGTCGGGCAGGATCGCCTCGGCCGGGCATTCGGGCTCGCACACACCGCAATCGATGCATTCGGACGGATTGATGACGAGCATATTCTCGCCCTCATAGAAGCAGTCGACAGGACACACCTCGACACAATCCATATACTTGCAGCGAATGCAGGCATCGGTGACGACGTAGGCCATGACAACTCCCAAGGTACGAACGCGTGCTGCTATGCCGCGTATGGCGATCCGTCAACGTCCGAAACGGGGGAAGTGACCAGATCGCAGTAACAGGCGCGTCCCTCGGCGGGCGGGCCGCGCCGCGCGGGCAGCGACTCGACGCGCAACACCCGGACATTGCCCTGATGCGCGAACGTCAGGATGCTGCCCACCCGCACCGGTGCATGGGCGCGATCGATCGCGCGGCCGTCCATGCGGAAATGCCCGTCGGACGCCATCGCCTGCGCCGTCCCGCGCGACTTGGCGAGCCGCGCCCACCAGAGGAAACGGTCGAGCCGCATCGATTCAGGGGCCGGGGCGCGGGTGGTCATGGGCGAGAGCGGTCCTTTGTGAAGCAGGAAATCACAGACACGTCACCACCCCGGCGCAGGCCGGGGCCCACTGGCGATGAGCATGGTAACGCACCATCGGATCGTCCCGAATCCATACGCCGGCCTGCGCCGGGGTGGTAAAGCCGGTGGCGATCACGGCGTCCGCCCCCAATCGGCGAGCGCGGCGAAGGCGTTGCCGGGACGCGCCTCGACCCGCGGGGCGGGGCGGGCGGGGGGACGACCGCGCCAGATCCAGCGCACCGGCTCGCCATCGCCCGCGCGGACCCGGCGAAAACCCAGATCGCCCATCAGCCGGTCGAGCGTCGCGGGGTCCAGCCCGATCGAGGTGGCGAGCGCGGCGTCGGGCGTGAACGGCCCGCGCCCCACGCGCGCGTCATGCGCCGCGCGCGCAATGCGTTCGACCAGATCGATCCGCACCGCCTGCTCCCCCAGCGGACGGAAGCCGGAGGCGACGGTCCGCCCCGGTTCGTCACGCCGCAACGTGGTCGCCCCCGCCCGCGCCAGTTCGGGACTCTGGCCCCAAAGCGTCATCAGCGTACGCCGCCATGCCGCCGCGCCGGGCTTGAGCAGGCGCGGATCGAAGATGTCGAGCGTGCCGATGGTGATGCCGAGCCCGCGCAGCCGCCGCCGCTCCTCGGGCGACAGCGCGTCGATCATCAGCCGGAGCGGCTGGCGCGGCACGATCCCGCCCGCATCCTCCAGCGCGGCGGCGACGGCGCGCAACGCGGGCGACGCCCTGGCCTCGCGGGCCAGCGCCGCCAGCCGAACGAGCGCGGGAACCTGCCGGTCGAGCGCGCGCGCCACCCAATCATCCAGCCGCGCCTTTACCCGCTCACGCATCGTCGGCGCCAGGCAGTCGAGATCGCGTTCCAGCCGCACCACCGGCCGCCCCAGCGACGGCCCGGCGACCAGCTTCGCCACACCATGCCCTTCCCAGACCAGCCGATCCTCATCGAGCGCGATCGCCTCCGGCCCGGCGGCGATCAATGTCTCGGCACGGCGCGCGCGTTCGGTGCCCAGCCGCTTTTCGGCCGCCGCGAGCAGCAGACGCTTATCATTCGCCCGCGCATTCGCCTCGACGGTGAAGCGAAACCCGTCCAGCCGCCCGATCGGATGATCCTCGACCAGCACCGCGCCGTCCGGCCCGATGGTGACGGGCAAGGCCCCCGCATCCGCGCCGATCCGGCGGATGAGCGCGGTCGTCCGCTTGTCGACGAAACGCTGGGTCAGGCTGGCGTGCAGCCCGTCGGACAGCCGCTCCTCGATCTCACGCGTCCGCCCCGCCCAGTGCGCGGGGTCGGCCAGCCAGTCGGCGCGCTGCGCGATATAGGCCCAGCTACGAATCGCGGAGAGGCGGCCCGCCAGCGTCTCGACATCGCCCGCCATCGTATCCAGCCGCGCGATCTCGTCGGCGAACCATTGGTGCGGCACATGGCCCAAACCTTCGGACAGATGGCCGAACACGCGCGCGACGAAGCGGGCATGGGGGTCGATACCGACCTTGCGGAAATCGGGAATGCCGCACGCCGCCCAGAGACGCGCGACCATGGCGGGCCGCCGCACCCGGTCGCGCACCCAGGGTTCGTCGGCCAGCCGCTTCAGCACCTGCAGATCGGTGGCGAGCGGCGCGGCGCGCAACACGCCGGGCTCGGGCTTGCGTTCGAGGCTGGCGATCAGCGCATCGATGCTCGACAGGTCGGGCTTGCCGTCGCGCCAATAGAGATGGTCGAGCCGGGGAAAGCGATGCTCTTCGATCGCCAGCACCTCTTCGGGCAGAAAGGAATCCGGCCCCTCCTCGCTCAGTGCGCCGAAGGTGCCGTCGCGGTGGTGCCGCCCCGCGCGTCCCGCGATCTGCGCCATCTCGGCGACGGTCAGGCGACGACGGCGGCGTCCGTCAAACTTGTGCAGCCCGGCAAAGGCGACATGCGCGACATCCATGTTCAGGCCCATGCCGATCGCGTCGGTGGCGACCAGATAATCGACCTCGCCCGCCTGGAACAATTCGACCTGCGCATTGCGGGTGCGCGGCGACAGCGCGCCCATGACCACCGCCGCGCCGCCGCGCAGACGACGCAGCATCTCGGCCACCGCATAGACTTCCTCCGCCGAGAAGGCGACGATGGCGGACCGCTTGGGCAGGCGGCTGATCTTCTTCGCGCCGGCATAGGAGAGCGTCGAGAAACGCGGCCGCGCGACGACCTCCGCCTCGGGCACCAGCGCGCGGATCATCGGTTTCAGCGCCTCGGAGCCGAGGATCATCGTCTCGTCGCGGCCGCGCGCATGCAGCAACCGATCGGTAAAGACATGACCGCGCTCGGGATCGGCGCCCAGCTGCGCCTCGTCCAGCGCGACGAAGGCCACGTCGCGGTCGGGCATGGATTCGGCCGTGCACAGGAACCAACGTGCACCGGGCGGCACGATCTTTTCCTCGCCGGTCACCAGCGCGACCGTGTCCGCGCCCTTCAGCGCGACGACCCGGTCATAGACCTCGCGCGCGAGCAGGCGGAGCGGAAAGCCGATGATGCCGCTGCTATGGGCGCACATCCGTTCGATCGCGAGATGCGTCTTGCCGGTGTTGGTCGGCCCCAAAACGGCCGTCACGGCACCCGATACGCGGCTGGTCATGGCCCCTACATCGGGCTTCGCGCAGCCGGTTGCAACGTCATGCAGCACGCCGCGCGTTCGACCATGGTGTCCGGCCCGATGCGACCACGTCTGGTCGCGCCGGGCGGCATGGCGGTTTGACTTTGCCGGCAACGGCTTTCACCCACGATGCGGTGCGCCGGGGGGAATTCGGCGACGCTGCCACCGCCTGATATTCCGCCCAAAGATACGGACGCATCGCCCCGACATGTTCCTGGCTTCCGACGATATTTCGCAAGTTGCGGGCGGTGCCGCCGCGCGCCGGCTGCCCCGGACCATGGCACCGGTGCCGACCGGCCGGATCGACCGGCTTCGCCGTGCCGCACATGCCATCGACTGGGTGCCCGATCTGGGCGCGCGGATCGGCAGCCGCGACTGGTGGCGCGGCCTGGCCACCTGCACCGCGCTGTGCGCGGCCACGATCGCGCTGGCGCCCGGGCTGCCCCGGCCGATCCCGGCGGCCGCGCCTGCGCCACTGGCGGGCAGCGCCCTCGAACATGACCGGGACCAGGCCATCGCGCCGCTGGCGCTGGGGGCGGGTACCGGACGGCATGTCGCCGCCAACGAAATGGTGAGCCACCTCGCCGAGGCGCCCGAACGCCCCGAAATGGAATTGTCCGCGACGGTCGGGTCGGATGACCGGCTGGCGCGGGTGCTGCAACGCGCCGGGGTGGCGCGCGATCAGGCGCGGCAGGCCGCCGATCTGGTCGCGCAGGCGACCGATGGCGCGGCGATCGCGTCGGGCACGCGCGTCATGCTGACGCTGGGGCGGCGACCCAGCCGCGCGGTGGCGCGTCCGCTCGAACAGATGAAAATGCGCGCGCGCTTCGACCTCGCGGTGACGCTGCATCGCACGCCGCGCGGCCTGACCCTGACCCGCCAGCCGATCGCGGTCGATCGCACCCCGTTGCGCCTGCAGGGACTGGTCGGCAAAAGCCTGTACCGGTCCGCGCGTGCGGCCGGAGCCCCCGCCAGGGTGGTGGAGGCCTATATCAAGGCGCTCGCCTCACGTGTGGCGGTCGGGCGCGAAGTGCACGCAGCGGACAGTTTCGACCTCATCATCGAACGCGAGCGCGCCTCCACGGGCGAGACGCGGCTGGGCAAGCTGCTCTTCGCCGGACTGAACCGTGGCGCGCGCACCGTGCAACTGGCGCGGCTGGCCGATGATGACGGCGGCCAATGGTATGACGTGAACGGCCAGAGCGAACGGCGCGGCGCGATGGGAATGCCCGTCGCGGGCCACGTCACCTCATCCTATGGCCGGCGGATGCACCCGGTGCTGGGCTTCATGCGGATGCACAAGGGGCTGGACATCGGTGCCCCCTATGGCGCGCCGATCCATGCGATCATGGACGGCATCGTCCAGTTTGCGGGCCGGTCGGGCGGCTATGGCAATTTCGTCAAGCTGGCGCATGGTGGCGGGGTGGTCAGCGGCTATGGCCATATGAGCCGCTTCGTCGTGCGTTCGGGCACCCATGTCCGACAGGGGCAGGTGATCGGCTATATCGGCTCGACCGGGCTGTCGACCGGCCCGCACCTGCACTGGGAAGTGTGGAAGAACGGCGTGACCGTCAATCCCCAGAGCCTTAAACTGTCGAGCGTCGCGGTCCTGTCGGGCGCGAAGCTGCGCAGTTTCCGCCATGAGGTCCAGGCGCTGCTGGCGGTGAGGCCCGGGGCGTAGGCGCTACCGCCCCGCCGAGCGCCAGCGCGCGACCGTCTCGGCCAGCGCCTCCGCGCCGCGCGGCGCAGCATCGGCCCAGAGCGCGGTGATCCGCATGTCGCCGGAAGCGGGACGCTTTTCCTCCTCCAGATTGTCGAGACTGGCGCGCATCGGGAAGCTCACGCCTTCGCCGCACAGGATCGCCTCGCGATTGCGCAAGGCCGAGATGGTGTCGAGCAGCCCGCGCCCGCCCTCGGGCATGGCGGTCCGCACCATCGCCTGATCGCGCTCGTTGTTCAGCCGCATCGCGATGACGGTGCCGCATTGCGACAACACCCCTTCGGCCAGGTCGGACGGCCGCTGCGTCACCAGCCCCAGCGAGACGCCATATTTGCGTCCCTCCTTGGCGATGCGCGACAGGATGCGGCCGACAGCGCATCCCTGTTCGGTCCGCGCCGGGATATAGCGATGCGCCTCTTCACAGACCATCAGCACCGGGCGGCGCTCCTCGGGCCGCGTCCAGATGGCATGGTCGAAGATCATGCGCGCCAGCACCGCCACCACGACGCTGGTCACGTCGGACGGCAGGCCGGACACGTCGATGATCGAAATCGGCCGCCCCTCGCCCGGCATGCGCAGGATGCGCCCCAGGAACGATGCCATGGTGTCGGCGACCAGCATCCCGGAGAACATGAAGGCGTAGCGCGGATCGCCCTTCATCTCCTCGACCTTGGCGCGGATGCGCAGATAGGGGCCGGTATCGCCGGCCCGCTCCAGCTTGCTCATCTCCTGGGTCAGCAGGCTGGTCAGGTCGGACAGCAGATAGGGGATGGGCGTATCGACGGTGACGCGCGCCATGTCCTGCGCCGCGCGGCTGCGCATCCGGGCGGCGAGCAGGCAACGGGCCAGCACATCGGCATCGGCGGCGCGCGCATCGCCGCTGCCCGACAGGAGCAGTTCGCAATGCTCGTCGAAATTCATCAGCCAATAGGGCATCCGCAAATTGGCCGCGTCATGGATCGCCCCGGTCTCGCGAAAGGCGGCGGCATATTCGCCGTGCGGATCGATCATCACGATATGGCCGCGCGGTGCGACCTCGCAGATGCGGTGGAGGATCATCGCGGTCGCGGTCGACTTGCCGGTGCCGGTCGATCCGACCAGAGCGAAGTGCCGCCCCAGCAGCGCATCGATCGACAGCGTGGCGGGAATGGTGCGCGCCGGATGGACCGAGCCGATCCGGATCGTGGTCGTGTGGCGCTGGTCATGGATCCCGGCCAGTTCGTCTGCCGTCACCGCATGGATGGTGGCACCGGGCATCGGATAGCAGGTCACGCCGCGCCGAAAGCCGCGAAGCCCGCCATCCTCCTGGCGCATCCCCTCGCCGACCAGATCGATCTCGGTCGTGATCGCGGCGGCATCGCTCGACGGATCGAAGGAGAGACTGCGGATGGTGCCGACGATCCAGCGATCGCGGTGGCGGATCTTGACCGGCATCGCCACCTGCCCCGCCGCGGCCAGCACGGGATCGGCATGATCCGACAGCACGCCCAGCGCCTCGCGGTCCAACACGATGCGCGCCGTCGCGCCGCCAACCCCCAGCAGCCAGCCGATGACGGGGTCATCGGCCGGATCGGTCAGGATGGACGTCGCGGACGGCGCGATGGCACGCAAGGAAGACATACAGACGAACCGTTCAAACCAGATGGGAGCATTGGGCGGGGTAGGCCGTGAACGTTAACAAGGCGTATCGATCGTCAGACGCGACGCGCGATCCATCCCGCGGCCCATCCCAGCAGGACGGAAAGCGCCACCGCGGTCAGGCCATAGGGGATGGCCGCGCGATCGGCGGCGCGCGCGACGAACCGCTCAAAGCCCGATTTGCGGATGTCGATGTCGCGCACCGCCGCCGCCAGTACGCGGCCGTCGCGGATCAGGAAGGTCTCGGCAGTAAAGCGGCCCACCGGCACGCGCGCCGGTATTCGGACGCGGGCACGGTACAACACGTCGTCGGTGATCTCGACCGCGCGCGGTGCCTCGACATACAATCCCGCGCGGCGGCGCTGGTCGACCAGCCCGGCCTGGAACCGCGCCTGCACGTCGGACGGCGCATTGGAGGCGGGGGAGAGTTGCAGGCTGTCAAGCCCCAGTTCGTAGATGGCGCGCGTCCGGTCGTCGACGATCCGTTCGATCGGCCGTGACGAGGCGATGGCGTAGAAGGACGGTGCCGAGCGATAGCGCAGCCGCCCGGCATTGACCCACAGCCCGGCGATCTTCTCCTTCTCGCGGATCAGGATCGACTGGGTGGGGCCCTTCACCACCACCACGATATCGGTCGGCCGGTCGCCGCCGGGCGGGCGGCCACCGGGATAGAGGATCGCGCCGAACAGCAGCAGTTCCGCGCCGGTGAAGCTGTAGACGATCTGGATGTCACGCTGCGACACGTCGGGGACGAGGATCGGCTTGTCTTGCGCCATCAGCGCCGGGGCCATGAGCAGGGGCGACCCGAGCGCCAGCAGGACGCCCGCGATCCTCACGACAGTTCAACCGTGAAGATTTCCTCCGGCCGCCAGACCAGCCCCAGCAGGATGCGCAGGCCGACGAGCAGCACGATGATCGCCAGCCCGAGCCGCAGATATTCGGGCTTCACCCGCGACGCGAACTTCGCACCCAGCTGCGCCCCCGTGACCGACCCGATCAGCAGCAGCCCGGCCAGCACGATATCCACCGCCTTCGTCGTGGTCGCATGGACCATCGTCGCCGAGGCGGTGACGAACAGGGTCTGGAACAGCGAGGTGCCGAGGACGACATTGGTCGCCATGCCGATCAGATAGATCATGGCGGGCACCAGGATGAACCCGCCGCCCACCCCCAGCAGGATGGTCAGGATGCCGGTGAAGACACCGAGCAGCAGCGGGGCCAGCGGCGATATATACAGCCCGGAGGCATAGAATCGGGTGCGGAAGGGCAGCGCCGCCACCATCGGATGATGCCGCCGCCGCGCCGCCCGCTGGCTCACCCCGCGCCGCTCCGCCAGGAGCGCGCTCGTCGCCTCGCGCGCCATCATCGATCCGATCCAGCCCAGCATGACGACGTATATGATCGCGATGACCGTATCGATCTGGCCGCTCGCCTGGAGCAGGCGGAATATCCATGCGCCCGCGAACGAGCCGACGATGCCGCCCGCGACCAGCACGCCGCCCATCTTCAGGTCCACGCCGCCGCGCCGCCAATGCGCGAACACCCCCGACACGCTCGCGCCCGTCACCTGGCTGGCGGCGGAGGCCGCGGCGACGGTCGGCGGGATGCCGTAGACGATCAGGAGCGGCGTGGTCAGGAAGCCGCCGCCGACCCCCAGCATCCCCGACAACAGGCCCACGCCCGCCCCCAGCGCGATGATGACAAGCGCGTTGACCGACAGGTTGGCGATCGGAAGATACAGGTCCACGGCCACGTTATAGCCGCCCGTATCGCCCGGACCAGTCCGATCGCCGGGGAAAATCGGTGGATGGAGGCGCCACCCCCAAAAATCCCCGGCCAGCGAACCATCGCTAGAAATCGCTGGCCAGGGAGAGGGTCGGTCCCGACCCCGGCGCGGCGTGCCCCGCCACGCGCTGCCGCCATTCCAGGGACAGGCGCATGGCCGCGCCCGGCAGCGGCAGGGCGGCGCCCAGCATCGGACCGATATCGACCCGCGCCACCCCGCGCTGCGCGCCGCCCCACAGGCCGAGCCCCATGTCCAGCCCTTCGGCGACATCGCGCGTCATCCGCATCGCGCCATCGGCAAAGGGCTCGATCCGGTCGCGCGCGACCATCCCCGCCTGTGCATAACCGGTCAGCGAAAGCCCCGCCGCCAGCCGCCGTGGCCCGATCCCGCCGACCGCCAGCACCGCCGGACCGCCCTGCCCCCGGTCGAGCGCGATCCGCTGTTCGATCAGCAGACGGACCGGCAGGCGGGACGAGGGTCGCCAATCGACGCCCAGCGCCATCTCGCGCCCGATCCCCTCCCACGGCGCGGACACTCGCAGGCTCGCGGCGAGCGCGCCCCGCCGGTCGAGCCGCCGCAGCACCCCCACACCAAATTGCGATCCGCCCAATTGCCCACCGGGCAACAACGCCCCCGCCCCCTGGCGCAGGATCGCCCAGCCGCTGCCGCTCCAGCGGGGCGCGATATCGGTGCGGGATGCATCGCCGATCATGGCGATCCCGGGAGTCGATCGACATGCCAATGCTGGCCCCGACATGCCTCCTCCATAGGGGGACGGGGACCATGCGGTGCATGGTGACACGGTATCCCTGATCACCCGCGACCCTGTCACCTCGGCCCGGGGCTCCCCTCGGACAGGCCTTCGGCCTGCCACCTTCTCTTGCCGCGGAGCAATGGGGGGCGTGTCACGCGCGCTTGGCGGTGAGGGACGGCGCGGGACCAACGGCGCGGCATCGCGCAGGCCGGGGCGGTTGGCGCGCGAAAGACCGCCCCCCACCGGCAATCCGGGGCGTCGCCGGAGTGGATGGGAAGAAGGGGTTCGCTCCTCCGGCCGTTTCGCCACGATCTCCCCCGCCCCCGGCGGCATCAGGACCATCACGCGCGACAATGCCCATAATGCGACGATCCCGCCCAGGAATTGCAGGGGCCGTCCGCTCATGCGTCGGCCGACAGGTCGGGGAAATGATGCCGTGTCTTGTCCCACACCGCCGGTCGGCCGCGCAGCACCCAGATATAGCGGAACAGCGCGCGCGGCGCAGCGGCGAGGGTCACGAAATTGCCGATCACGAAGCGCGGCAGCGACCACAGGGCCTCGCGCCAGCCATAGGCGCGGCCGGTGAAGACCATCCGTACCACCAGCCGCCACCAGAGCAGCATCGCATTGATCGCGAACAGCGACCGCAGCCATGGGTCGAGCGGCATCGGCGTCCCATCCACGACCAGCTGGCCGCCCATCGCCCCCGCCTCGGCGAACAACCCCAGATACGCCGCCGCCAGCACCAGCATGGCCAGCGGCGCGCGCCGGTCCCGCAACCGCCACCAATGGTCGCCCAGCGCCCAGGGCCGCGCCCATCCGGTGCGGTCCCACCCGATCAGCGCGATGCCGGTCATCCACCGCGCCTTCTGGCGGACGGCGGCGACCAGATCGGCGGGAAAAAAGGCGCGCACCGCGACGACCCCACCCGGCGTCCCGTCCGCCACCCGCGCGAACAGCCCCTCCCCGCCCAGTTCGGCGATGCGCAGTCCCAGTTCATAATCCTCGGTCAGGCTGGTCGCGTCGAACGGATCGCCGCCGCGCGTCGCCGCGATCGCCGCCAGCATCGACGGCGCGATGGCGCAGCCGGTCCCGGCCAGCGGCAGGCCCGCGCCGATCCAGGTCCGCACGACCAATTGTTTCTGATGACTCTCGGCAAATTCGTCGGCGTAGTGGCCCGACACCAGCCGCGAGCCCGGCACGACCAGCGGCAGGACCGGCAGTTGGACCACCGCCCGCCCCTCGATCAGCGTGTCGAACACGGCGAGCTCGGCGGGATGCACCACATCCTCGGCGTCGTGGAGGATGATCGCCTTGGGATGGAAACCCTCCTCGCGGCTGTCACGTTGCATGGCGTGCCACAGGGTGTTGAGACAGTCCGCCTTCGTGGTCGGTCCCGCGTTGCCGCCGATGACCAGCCGGATCCGCTCATCCTGTTCCGCCACGCGCGCCGCAACGGCGATGGTGGCGGGATCATTGGGATATAATCCGACATAGAGGCGGTAATCGGGATGCGTGATCCGCTGTAGCGCGGTGGCCAGCATCGCGCCGATCACCTCCGCCTCGTCCCAGGCGGGAACGAAAAGGATGATCCGCCCGCCCCCGGCCGGCGCGGGGAGCCCATCGACCGGGGGCAGCCCATCCTGTCGTCGCATCGCCCGCCGGACGAGATACAGCAGGTCGACCAGCAGGTCGTCGGCACCGCCGATCAACAGTCCCGCCGCCGCGAACAGCAGCAGTTCGCGCGCGACGCCCTCCATCGCCCCGATGATCGCGTCCATCCGGCCGTCCCCCCTCGCCGATCGCGGCACTGTTTCCGACCGAAGAAGCGCTTTCAATCGTTTTTCGCACGCAGGCGCGGCACGGCCACCCGCCCCGGATCGGGAGCGATCGGGATAATCGGGACAATTCAAGGCCCAGCCGGCACATGCGCGGTTGCGATCCGTGCTGCGTCGCAACATATAGCAACGGAAAGGACTGTTTCTTGGCCAGGCAATTTCCCCCCGGCATCGTCCATGCCGCGCTGGCGATGGGCGGTTTCGCGATCGGCACCACCGAATTCGCGGCGATGAGCCTGGAACCCGATCTCGCGCGCGGGCTGGCCATCGACGCCCCAACCGCCGGGCATGTCATCAGCGCCTATGCCGCCGGTGTCGTGGTGGGCGCGCCGATCCTGGCCGTGCTGTCGGCGCGGATGGCGCGGCGCACGCTGTTGATCGGGTTGATGATCCTGTTCGCCCTCGGCAACGGCCTGTCGGCGCTCGCCCCCGATTATCACTGGATGCTCGCTTTCCGCTTTCTCAGCGGGCTGCCGCACGGGGCTTATTTCGGCATCGCCGCGCTGGTCGCCGCCTCGCTGGTGCCGGAGGCGAAACGCACCGTCGCGGTCGGGCGGATCATGCTGGGCCTGACCCTGGCGACGGTGATCGGCGTGCCGCTGGCGCAAATGCTGGGCCAGTGGCTCAATTGGCGCTGGGTGTTCGGCGTGGTCGCCATGCTGGCGCTCGTCACCGCGCTGCTGGTGTCGATCGCCGCGCCACGGGATCGTCCCGATCACGGCGCGACCATCCGACGCGAGCTCGCCGCGCTGGGCAAGCCGCAGGTCTGGCTGACGCTGGCGATCGGTGCGATCGGCTTTGGCGGGATGTTCGCCGTCTATACCTATCTCGCCGCGACCCTGACCGCGGTGACCGGCGCGTCACAGGCGATGATCCCGCTGGTGCTGGGTGTGTTCGGGCTGGGCATGACGATGGGCAATATCGTGGTGCCGCGCTTCGCCGACCGCGCACTGATGCCGACCGCCGGGGGGCTGCTGCTCTGGTCGGCGGCGATGCTGGCGCTCTACCCGCTGGCGGCGGGCAATATCTGGCTGGTGATGATCGACGTCTTCGCCATCGGGCTGGGCGGCGCGCTCGGCACCGTGCTCCAGACGCGGCTGATGGATGTCGCGGGCGAGGGCCAGGGACTGGCCGCCGCGCTCAACCACTCGGCGTTCAACACCGCCAACGCCATCGGTCCCTGGGCCGGCGGCCTGGCCATCGCCCATGGTCTGGGCTGGACCTCGACCGGCTATGTCGGCAGCGGGCTGGCGCTGGGCGGGTTCCTGGTGTGGATCATCGCAATGCGCACCGCGCGCGGGACGCTCGATACGACGGTCGACCGCCGCCAGCGCGCGGCCGCCTCGCACTGAAGGCTCAGGCGCCTTCGGCCTTGAGCGGGCGGGCAAGCAGCGTGCCGATCACGTCAGCCACCGCCGCGCCGTCGAGCAACCGGCACACCGCGTCGCAGACGGGCATGTCGACGCCCGCCTCCGCCGCCGCCTGACGCAGCACGGGGGCGGTGAACGCCCCTTCCGCCACGGTCCGCCGGTCGGCGAGCAGCGCGGTCGCGGAGCGTCCCTGCCCCAGCCCGACGCCGAGCGAGAAGTTGCGCGAGGCGGTCGACGAACAGGTCAGCACCAGATCGCCCAGCCCCGACAGCCCGGCCAGCGTCTCCGCGCGTCCGCCCCGGGCAAGGCCGAACCGCGTCATCTCGGCAAAGCCCCGCGCGATCAGTGCGGCGCGCGCATTCTGGCCCAGCCCCGCCCCCTCCACGACGCCGCAGCCGATGGCGAGGACATTCTTGATCGCCCCGCCAATCTCCGCACCGGTCACGTCGTCGGTGGCATAGGGCCGGAAATGCGGCGCCGCGATCCGGCGCGACAAGGCGGTGCGCAGGCCCGCCTCCTCGCACGCCAGGGTCACGGCGGTGGGCAGCCCGGCCGCTACCTCATGCGCGAAAGTGGGGCCGGACAGGACCGCGATCGGCGCATCGGGATGAAGCGCGCGCGCCACCTCGCCCATCAGCCGCCGCGAGCCCGCCTCGATCCCCTTGGAACACAGGACCAGCGGGGTGCCCTCCACCGGCATGGTCGCCAGCACCGCGCCCACCGCCTGCGCCGGGGTGACGACCAGCAGCGCGTCCAGATCGGCCATGGCGGCGGGATCGCTCACCGCCTCGATCGTCGGGGCGAGCGTGATGCCGGGCAGATAGAGCGGATTGGCATGGTCGCTGTTGATCGCCTCGGCCACTGCCGGGTCGCGCGCCCATATCCGCACATGCTGCCCGCCATGCGCCGCGACCTGCGCCAGCGCGGTGCCCCAGGCGCCCGCGCCGATGACCCCGATCCTCATGCCTTCACCCCCGCGCCGCGCACCGCCTCCGCCGCCGGATCGAGCGGCCAGCGCGCCCGCGCCGGGCTGTCGAGCGGATCGGTCAGCCCCTCACGGAACCGCTCGACCCCGGCCCAGGCGATCATCGCGGCATTGTCGGTGCACAGCCAGAGCGGCGGTGCGACGAAGCGCAGGCCATGCTGCGCCGCGAGCGTCTCCAGCGCCTCCCGGATGACGCCGTTCGCCGCGACCCCGCCCGCCACGACCAGCGCGGTGACCGGCGGTACGGCGGCGAGCGCGCGGGTGGTGCGATCGATCAGGCAGTCGACCACCGCCTGCTGGAACGATGCCGCAATATCCTCCGGCCGGTGATGCCCGACCGCGCGCGCCACCGCGCTCTTCAGCCCGGCGAACGAGAAATGCGGCTCGGCCGCGCCCTTCAACGGACGCGGCAGCGGTACGGCGAAGGGATCGCCCTCCCGCGCCGCCGCCTCGACGCGCGGGCCCCCGGGATAGCCGAGGCCCAGCAGCTTGGCGGTCTTGTCGAACGCCTCGCCCGCCGCGTCGTCGATCGTCGTCGCCATCCGGCGATAGTGCCCGACGCCCTCGACCAGCAGCAATTGGCAATGGCCGCCCGACACGAGCAGCAACAGATAGGGATAGGCCAGTTCGCGGTCCGACAGACGCGGCGACAGCGCATGGCCCTCCAGATGGTTGACCGCGATCAGCGGCTTGCCCGCCGCGTGCGCAAGGGCCTTGCCGGTGACCAGCCCGACCATCACCCCGCCGATCAACCCCGGCCCGGCGGTCGCGGCGATGGCATCGACATCGGCCAGCGTGACGCCGGCATCGGCAAAGGCCGCGGCGACCAGCGGCTCCATTGCCTCGACATGCGCGCGCGCCGCGATTTCGGGAACGACGCCGCCGAACGGGGCATGCGCCGCCTCCTGCCCCGCCAGCCGGTGCGCCAGCACCCGCCCGTCATCGGTGACAAGCGCGGCGGCGGTCTCGTCGCACGAGGATTCCAGTCCCAGGATCAGCATGGCTCCTCCATACCCCTTCGCATAGCGGTTGTCGAAGGGGGGCGTTTTGCGGCAAAGGCCTGCGCCATGGTTCGTTTCCGGCTCGGTACGCGCGGTTCGCCGCTGGCCCTCACCCAGGCGCATATGGTGCGCGCGGCGCTCGCGGCGGCGCATGACTGGGATGAGGAGGCGATCGCGATCGTCCCCATCAAGACGACCGGCGACCGGGTGCAGGACCGCGCGCTGGCCGAGATCGGCGGCAAGGCGCTGTGGACCAAGGAACTGGACCGGGCGCTGTTCGAGGGCGAGATCGACGCCTCGGTCCACTCGATGAAGGATGTGGAGACCGTGCGCCCCGACTGGCTGCGCATCGCCGCGATGCTGCCGCGCGCGGATGTCCGCGACCGGCTGATCGGGGTGTCCTCCATCGCCGAATTGCGCCCCGGCGCAGTGGTCGGCACCAGCAGCCCGCGCCGCCGCGCGCAATTGCTGTCGCATCGCCCCGACCTGACCATCACGCTACTGCGCGGCAATGTCGACACGCGGCTGGCCAGGGTGGCCAGCGGCGAAATGGACGCCACGCTGCTCGCCGCTGCCGGGCTCGACCGCCTGGGGCGCGAGGTCGGCCATGCGGTGCCGACCGACCAGATGCTGCCCGCCCCCGCGCAAGGGGCGGTGGGGATCGAAACACGCGCCGACAATGCCGCCGCGATCATGCTGCTCGGGGCGATCAACCATGCCGAGACCCATGGCTGCGTCATGGCCGAGCGGGCGCTGCTCGCCGCGCTGGACGCCGATTGCCACAGCCCGGTCGCGGCGCTGGCCTCGATGGCGGGCGAGATGTTGACGCTGCGCGCCGAATTGCTGGCGGAAGATGGCTCGGCGCGGGTTTCGGGCTGGATCGAAGGCGGCCTCGACGAAGAACTGGGTGCGCGACTGGCGATCGACCTGCTCGATCGCGCGCCACCATCGGTCCGGCACCTGTTCGCGGGCGGTTGACCGCGATGACGATCGTCGTGATCCGGCCGCAACCGGGCAATGACGCGACGATCGCCGCGCTGCGCGCCCAAGGCCTGCCGGCGCGCGCGCTGCCCTTTTTCGAAACGCGGCCGGTGGCCTGGACTCCGCCCGATCCCGCCATGGTCGACGCCCTGCTGTTCACGAGCGCGCAGGGGGTGATGCTGGCCGGGCCGGGGCTGGCAAAGCTCGCGGATCGGCCGGCCGTCGCTGTCGGCCCCGCCACGGCCGCCGCTGCCCGCTCCATCGGACTGTCGGTGGTGCTGGAAGGCAAACGCGATGCCGCCGCAGTGGTCGCGGCGGCGCGCGCGATCGGCCTGGCCCGGCTGCTCCATCTGGCGGGGCGCGACCGGGTGGCGACGGGCGCGATGGAGCGCATCGTCTATGCGGCCGATCCCCTACCCGTGACGCCGGATGCGATTCACGACCTGCGCGATTGCACCGTGCTTCTCCATTCCGCGCGCGCGGCGCGTCATCTGGCGCAATCGGTCGACGATCACGCTGTTCCACGTGCAACGATCGCGCTGGTCGCCATCAGCGCGAAGACGGCCGAGGCCGCCGGTCCTGGCTGGCGCAGCATCGTGACGGCGGACGCGCCGCGCGACGACGCAATGGTTGCGGCGGCGCGGACGTTGACCCGGACAGCCGCCACGGGGATAAGCGGCGGATGAACGACTTCGCGCCATTCGATCGACCGCCGCCGCGCGGCCCCCGTACGGGCACGATGATCGCGCTGATCCTGTTCGCTTTCGCGGCGGGATTGGCGCTGATGGCATATGGGGTTCACCGCTGGTCCTGGTTCGGCGGCGGTGCCGCGACGACGCAGCATGTCGGCGCGGCCAAGCCCGGCACGACGCCCGATGGCACCACCAATGACACGCCGCGCACCAACCCCGCCGCCGATCCGGCCGCGCTGGCCTCGCGCGAAGCCGCCCTGGCCGCGCAACTGGCCACGCTGGAAGCGCGCGCCGCCGCCATCGCCACCGATTCCGCCGCGGCGGGCGTGCAGGCGAGCCGCGCGGAATCGATCCTGGTCGCGGCCGCCGCGCGCCGCGCGGTCGATCGCGGGCAGCCGCTGGGCTATCTGGAAGAGCAGCTCCGCCTCCGCTTCGGGGCCAGCGAACCACACGCCGTCGCGGCGCTGGTCCTGGCCGCGCGTCAGCCGGTCACGCTGGAAATGCTGCGTCAAGGGCTCGACACGCTCGGCCCCAAGCTGGTGGTCAACGAGGCCCATGGCTGGTGGGAAGGGTTGCGGCAGGAATTGCGTCGCCTGATCGTCATCCGCGAGGCGACGGCGCCGACGTCCGATCCGGTCGACCGGCTGGCCGGTGCGCGTCAGCTGCTCGGCGACGGACAGGTGGATGCCGCGCGCGCCGAAGTGGAACGGCTGCCCGGTGCCGCCTCGGCCAAGTCCTGGCTGAATAACGCGCATCGTTACGCGCTGGCCCGCCGCGCGCTCGACCTGATCGAGAATGCCGCGCTGACGGCCCCAGTGACGCCACCCGCGTCGATCGTCACCAGCCCTCAGGCGGTGACCGCCCCGGCCCCGTCACGCAATGACGACGACGACGCGGCGGACACGCCCACCACACCGGTGACCGCCGCCCCTTCGGTCTGAGGCGTCGCCCCCTCAATCGGGGGCCCATTATTCCCCGCCCCGGATAGGGGCCGTCGCGTCCGGGAGCGGCGGTCAGTCCGTCTCAGGACCGGCTCATCGCGTCGCGCCGGGACGCTGCTCGCCCCGGCGCGACATTGGGTCAGCGCAGGTCCAGCATCACGACCGACTTGGCCGGGATCTGCACGGTCAACAGGCCGCCCGACAGGCCGGCACCGTTGAACGGCTGCGGCGCGACCTGGTTCGGCGCGTCGAAACTATTATGCGCATCCATCGTCGTGCCCGTCAGGATACGGCCCGACACCTGCGTCGCGGTCAGCCCATCCAGCTTGATGGTGACGGTCGCCCCCTGGTTGGGATCGACATTGGTCAGCCCGACATGGACCACGCCCGCCTTGTCCCGAACGGCCGAGGCGCTGACCGCCTTCATCACCCACTGGTCCTTGCTGTACCAGCGCGACTGGACATCGACCGGCAGGACGGTGGCGTCCTGATAGTCCTTGTACATGTCGAACACCCAGTAAGTGGGCGTCTTCACCATGCGCGCGCCGTCGACCAGGATCATCGCCTGAAGCACGTTGATCATCTGCGCGATGTTCGCGCCGCGCACCCGATCGGCATGGCGGGCAAAGATGTCGAGGTTCAGGCTGGTGACCATCGCGTCGCGCAGGCTGTTCTGCTGATAGAGAAAACCGGGATTGGTGCCCGGTTCGACATCATACCAGGTGCCCCATTCGTCGACGAGCAGCGCGACCCGCTTCTTGGGGTCGTATTTGTCCATGATCGCCGAGTGACGGATGAGCAGTTCCTCCATCTTCAGCGTCTTGGACAGGGTCCGCGCCCAGGCTTCCTCGTCAAAGCCGGTCGCCGCGCCCTTTTTCTCCCAGGTGCCGGGTACGGTGTAATAATGGACGCCGATGCCGTCGAACGCGCTGGACGCATCGCGCATCATCACTTCGGTCCAGTTGTAATCGTCGCCATTCGCGCCGCTCGCGATCTTCATCAGCTTTTCGCCGGCGGGAACCTTCAGGAAGGTCGAATAGCGCCGGGTCACGTCCGCCGCATATTCGGGCCGCATATTGCCGCCGCATCCCCATAGCTCGTTGCCGATCCCGAACATCGCCAGCTTCCACGGCTTGTCCCGGCCGTTGGCGCGGCGTTCCTCGGCATAGGTCGATTTGGCGGGGAAGGTCATATACTCGACCCACTCGGCCATTTCCGACGGAGCCGACGAACCGACATTGCCCGAGACATAGGCTTCCGCGCCGACCAGTTCGGTGTAGTTCATGAACTCGTTGGTGCCGAAGCTGTTATTCTCGGTCACGCCGCCCCAGTTGGTGTTGACCTTGGTCAGCCGCTTCGCCTGCGGACCCACACCCTCACGCCAGTGATATTCGTCGGCGAAGCATCCGCCCGGCCAGCGAATGATGGGCACCCGGATCGCGCGCAGCGCGTCGATCACGTCGCGGCGATAACCGTTGATGTTGGGGATATTGCTGCCCTTGCCCACCCAGATGCCGGGATAGATGCCGGTGCCCAGATGCTCGGCGAACTGGCCGAACATGTGGCGGTTGTACACGGGGCCGGGACGGTCGCCATGCACCTCCACCTGCTCGCCGCTCGCCGCGGGCGCGCCCTGCGCGCTCACGCCGCCGGCGAACAGCGCCGCGGCGGCCGCCGCGATCAGAAACTTCGTTGCCCTTTTCATGGTTTCTCCTCTGCCTGAAACCATATGATGGCTTATTGTCAGAGTAAAAAACAACCCCATTGCGCTCTGGTGCCGTGTCAGAGCGCCCCCCGATCCACCGCGCGCCTGGCCGCGCGACCCTATCGACGACGCCCGCCGCGCGGGGCCGCGTTCAAAATCCCCCGGCGTCGGGATCGGTCAGCGCGATCATCCGCCGCCCCGCGCGCCGGGCGAAGTTCAGCATGGTCTTCTTGCGGACATGCGCGGGCAGCGGGTTGCTATGCGCTTCGCGCAGGATCGCCGCGTCATAGCGGTCGGCGACGATGATCCCGGTCCGTTCGGGCAGGAAAGCCGCGCTTTCCAGCGGCGAATGATCGAACCCCGCCGGGACTGCCCAGTAGAAACGGTCGCAATGGCCGAGATAATCGGGCCATTTTCCGTCGCCCAGCATGTCGGCCCGCGTCACCTTGATCTCGACGATCACCAACTGCCCGCGGGCATCGACCGCCATCAGGTCGGCGCGACGCCCCCCCTCCAGCGCGACTTCGGGAATGGCGATCAGGTCGTGGCGCAGCAGCATCCGCGTCACCCCGCGCGCGACGTCGGCGGCACAGAGAGGCGAGGCAGGATCGTCGACACACGAAACGGGCGGCATGTCCAACATACCGCCCGCATAGAACATTTGACGAACAAACGCAAAGCCCCGCCGAAACGGGGCCGGTTCGTCAACGATAGAAGATGTGATTGCCGATCGCGGCGATCTTGGTCACGCGCACGCCGGGGCTGTTGCCGGGCGTGTTGAAGAACAGCGCCTTGCCGGCCTGGCTGTCCCAGGCATCGGCCAGCGCCACCTTCGCCACCGCGACGGCGGTACGATAGGCGCTGCGCGACGGGCTGATCGAAGGGATCTTGCCATGGCGTACGAAGCTGAACTGCCCGCGCTGCGTGATGACATCGCACACGCCGCTCGGGAACCGGCCCGATTTGGTGCGGTTCAGGATGACCTGGGCGACGGCGAGCTGACCGGCAAGCGGTTCGCCCTGCGCTTCGAAATAGATCGCCCCGGCGAGGCAGCGGAGTTCTTCACTCGACGCCAGATCGTCCTGGGCGGCAACGGCCTGCGCCAACGAGTCGAAATCTTCGCCATCGTCGGAGGAGTCGTCGGTGAGATCGGGAAGCGCCGACATGGTGGCCCGGGCGCTTTGTGGAACCAATGGCAGATCCGCCGCGTTGATAGCAGAAGTCGCCATGATGGTGGCCGGAGCCGCATCACCCGTTACGCTGCCTGTGACGTTGGTTGCCAGGCCGGGTGTGCTGGTGGCGAGAAGACCCGCCAGAGATAGAGCCATGGCCGCAGTTGCCGCGACTCGCTTGAAAACCGTCATTCAATCTAACAGACATGCGGTTGGATCACGGACCCGAGCATTGCCCGAAGGCGCTCGTCCGGGCTTCCCCCCGACTGCGTAACCGACCGGATCGCACCCAGCGCGGCACAACGCGAATTTGTGATGGATCGCTCGTGGCCGATCCGGCCGCGTTCGTCAATCGTTCAGGATCGTTTCAGCGGCGAAGCGTTCCGCCTCAGCGCCGCTCAGTTCCACCACCCACAGGTCGGGATCGCGCGACCGCCGCCGCCGCCAATAGCCCGTGACACCCTCGCGCGGGGTCGAGTCGATCAGCGTGGTGGCCCCGTTGAGCCCCAGGCCGCGCTCCAGAATCCGTTCGCGTCCATCGGGATCGACCACCACGACCAGCACGCCGCCCGCATGCGGATCGCCGCGCGCCAGCACCATGCCCATGCCGCCATGATCGTTCATCCGGCGCAGCAGCGCGGTCACCACCAGGCCGGTGGGCAGACGCCCCATGGCTCAGTCGAACCGATAGCCGGGCAGGCCGGCCAGCGCGATCTGCGAGCGCATGAAGGTGCCCGTGCCGCGCGCGACCTCTTCCCCCTGCGCATCGATCAGCCGTGCGTCGGCGACGAACACCCGCCGCCGTCCGCTGGCCCAGCGCCCCTCGGCGATCACCTCCCCCGCCTTCATCGGGCGGGTCAGCAGCAGGTTGAACTGTGTCGTCAGCAGGAAACGATCGGTGACCAGGCTGTTGCAGGCATAGAAAGCCGAATCGTCCAGCATCTTGAAATAGCTGGTGCCATGCGCCGCGCCGGCGGCGTGATAATGACGTTCGTCCACCGTGAAGCGGATGCGCGCGACGCCGGGCTCGGGGATCTCGAGCGCGGAGTCGAACAGCCGGTTGATCGGGGCCTGGGCATAGAGCGCTTCAAGGGCCCGGAAATGCGCGGCCTCGCCCTCAGACCGCGACGTCACGCGCCTCGTCCTGGGTCAGCAGCGCCCAGATCGCATCGGGAGACCCCGCCCCGCGCAGCTTGGCGACAAAGCCCTTGTCGCGCAGCCGCCGCGATACCCGGGCCAGCGCCTTGAGGTGGGCCGATCCGGCATCCTGCGGCGAGAACATCGCAAAGACCAGGTCGACCGGCATGTCGTCGACCGCCTGGAAATCGATCGGCTGGGCCAGTCGGGCAAAGACACCGACGATCTGGGTCAGGCCGGGCAGCTTGCCATGCGGAATCGCGACGCCGCCGCCAAAGCCGGTCGATCCCAGCTTCTCGCGCTCGGTCAGCACATCGGCGAGAAGCTTGGCATCCTGCCCCGCCGGCCCCGCCGCTGCGGACCCAAGCGTTTGGAACAAGGTCTTCTTGTTGGCCGCCGACAAGCCGGCAAGCACCGTTTCGTGGCGCAACAGATCGCTGAAATCATTCATGGTCTTTTCCGGTGCGCCCCCGCGCGGCCCGCCTATTAGCGACCCGCGCGGAAGAACGATAGGGCTTATCCGGCCGATCCGCCCCGTTGAGGTTCCACCCAGCCGATGGTTCCATCGCCCCGGCGATACACCATGTTATACGATCCCGTGCCCGAATTCTTGAACAACAGGGCCGCAGTATTGCGCAGGTCGAGCATCATCACGGCATCGGACACGCTGGCATCGGGAATATCCACACGGGTTTCGGCGATGATCAGGGGCGCATCGCCCGCATCGTCTTCATCGGTGGATTCGGCGAACAGCGTATAGCCGGCATCATAGGCCCCTGCCTCGGCCAGGCCGATCGCCTGGCTGGCATTGCGGTCCTTCAGGCGGCGGGAATAACGGCGCAGCTGCTTTTCGATCTTGGTCGCGGCACCGTCGAAGGACAGATGCGCATCCTGCGCATCGTGGCGACCTTTCAGCACCAGGCCGCGGGTCACGTGAAGGACGATATCGCATTTGAACCCGATGTCGTGCGGGCCCTTGCCGAACGTCACCTCGGCAGAGAGGGCGCGGGCGAAATATTTCTCGGCGATACCCTGAAGACGGTCCGTCACATGGGTCCGGAGCGCATCGCCCGTTTCGACCTGATGACCAGAAATCCGGATATCCATCACTTTCTCCTTACACTGATGGGACGGTCCTTTTGGCCTGTCCCGTGGCGTCAACCGGACGCCTCGGCCCCCCAGATCGGATCACTGATCCCTTTGAGGAACGCGGCATGCGCCGCGCGTTCCTCATCGCTGGGGCGGAACATGCGGGGCGGGCGGACCCTGGCGGGCGCGCGGGTGACGATCGGCTGATCCGTCCCCGGCGTCCCTTCCTCGGCGAGCAGACCCAGACCGATCTGCCGCCCCCCCATGAGCTCGACATAGACCTGCGCAAGCAGCTGCGCGTCGAGAAGCGCGCCGTGCAGCACGCGGTGCGAGCGATCGATGCCATAGCGCGAACACAGGGCATCGAGCGTATGCTTGGCGCCGGGATGCTTCTGCCGCGCGATGGCCAGCGTATCGACCATCCGCGTCTTTTCGCACACGGGCGCGAAGCCCAACGCGCCCAGTTCGCCATTGATGAAGCCGAAGTCGAAGGTCGCGTTATGCGCGATCAGCGGCGCATCGCCGATGAAGTCCAGAAAGTCGGCGACCCCTTCGGCAAAGACCGGCTTGTCCTTCAGGAACGCGTCGGACAAGCCGTGGACCGCCTGCGCCTCGGCCGGCATCGACCGCTCGGGATTGAAATAGGCGTGATAGGTGCGCCCGGTCTCGACCCGGTTGACCAGTTCGACACAGCCGATCTCGACCAGCCGGTCGCCTTCCGAAAATTTGAACCCTGTCGTTTCGGTGTCGAAAACGATCTCTCTCATCACCAGACTATCGGCCTTCCCCGTCACGCATGCAAGCGATCAACCGACGAACCTGCCCGGCGGTTTCGGCCAGCGGTACATCGGTGGCGACGACATGATCGGCCCGCGCGCGTTTCTGCGCATCGGGCAGCTGACGCGCGAGAATCGCAACGAATTTTTCCTCGGTCATCCCCGGCCTTGCCAACACCCTTGCCTTCTGGACATCGGGCTTTGCCGAAACGACCAACACCTTATCCACCGATTTATCCCCGTCCGTTTCGAACAGGAGCGGCACGTCGACCACGACCAGCGGCGCGCCCTGATGGGCGGCGAGAAACGCGCCGCGCTCGGCCCGGACCGCGGGGTGGACGATCGCCTCCAGCCGACGCATCGCCGAATCATCGCCCAGCACGGCGCGGCCCAGCGCGGCGCGATCCACGCCATCCGGTCCCGTGGTGCCGGGAAAGGCCGATTCGATCGCGGGCACCAGTCGCCCGCCCGGACCCTGCAATTGATGGACACAGGCATCGGCGTCGAACACCGGCACGCCTTCGTCGCGAAACAATTGCGCGACGGTCGATTTGCCCATGCCGATCGAGCCGGTCAGCCCAAGGACGATCATGCCAGCAGACGCTGCCGCAATTCCTCGTCCCGGTCGCGCGGCGGGGCGGCGCCGAAGAACAACTCGAACGCGACCGCCGCCTGGCCGATCAGCATCTCCAGCCCGTCGATCGTATCGAGGTCGCGCGCCCGCGCCGCCGCGAGCAGCCCGGTTTCCAGCGGCGCATAGACGATGTCATAGACCACCGCGTCATCGGGGAGGGCCGACAGATCCAGGTCGAGCGGCGGCTGGCCGGTCATCCCCAGGCTGGTGGCGTTGACCACCAGCGCACTGGACGGCACGGCGGCCCCGATCGGCAGCGCCTGTCCCTTCAACCCGAAAGCGGAAAGCAGCGCCTCCCCCTTCAACACATTGCGATTGAACAGGGTGACCGGCCCGACACCCATGCGGGACAGCGCGAACAGGATCGCGCGCGCCGCGCCGCCTGCCCCGATCACCGTCACCGGCTGCCCCGCCAGGTCGAGGCCGTCCAGCGGCGCATAAAATCCCGCCGCGTCCGTGTTGGTGCCGACCAGCGCGCCGTCCTCGGCCCGGATCACGGTGTTGATCGCGCCGATCGTGGCGCGCACATCACCGCGATCCTCGACATGCGCCAGCGCCTCCACCTTGTGCGGCACGGTGATGTTGCAACCGCGCCAGTCCGGGTCCGCGCGCCGCGCGGCGAAATAGGCGGGCAGCGCCTCCGGGGTGACATGGACGGCGCGATAGGCCGCCTCCAGCCCCAGCGCCTCCAGCCAGAAGCCATGGATCAACGGCGATTTGGTGTGGCCGATCGGGTCGCCGATCACCTCTGCATAGGGCTTGGTCATCATCTATCCTGTCAGGCGGCCATCCAGCCGCGTTCGCGCAGATAGCCCAGCACGGGCAGCAGCGGCATGCCGAGAATGGTGAAATGGCTCCCCTCGATCCGCGAGAAGAGCTGGACGCCCGGCCCCTCGATCCGGAAACAGCCGACACAGCCCGCAATGGCGGGCCATTCCTGATCCAGATAGCGGTCGATAAAGGCGGGCGAGAGCGGACGGACATGCAACCGCGCGCGCTCGACATGGCGCCAGACGGGGCGGCCATGTTCGGCGATCACGGCCGCGCTCCACAGGTCATGCGATCCGCCGCTCATCCGCGCCAGATGCCCGGCCGCCTCTTCGCGGCTCTCTGGCTTGTCGAGCAGCGTGCCGTCGGCCAGCGCGACGATCGAGTCCGACCCCAGCACAGGCACCGGCCCGGCCTTGGCCGACACCTTCACCGCCTTCATCTCGGCCAAGGCATCGGACAGGTCGCGCGGGGAGGCCCCCGCCATCGCCGCCTTCATACCGGCTTCGTCGACCCGCGCCGGAAGCGCTTCATAGGCGACACCGGCCGCGTCGAGCATCGCCCGGCGCGAGGCGCTTTGCGAAGCGAGGATGATCATGCGTCGGCCTTTCGCTGGTTGACCAGCGAGATGATCGCCGCCGCCGTTTCCTCGATCGAGCGGCGGGTCACGTCGATCACCGGCCAGTCATTGTCGGCGAACATCCGCCGCGCAAAGGTCAGTTCGCGGTTCACCGCCTCCTGCTCGACATAATCGGTGTCGGGCGGCTGGTTGAGCGAGAGCAGGCGGTTGCGCCGGATCGCGATCAGCCGGTCCGCGCTGGTGGTCAGCCCGACGACCAGCGGCTTCTTCAGGGTGTAGAGCGACGGGGGCGGGGGGCTTTCCACCACGATCGGGATGTTGGCGGTCTTGTACCCGCGATTGGCGAGATAGATGGACGTCGGCGTCTTGGACGAGCGGCTGACCCCGGCCAGCACGATATCGGCCTCCTCCCATTCCTCCCAGCCGATGCCGTCGTCATGCGCGATGGTGAATTGGATCGCATCGACCCGCGCGAAATAGGCGGCGTCCAGCGCATGTTGCCGCCCGGGCCGCATCTTGGCCTGCACCCCCAGCAGTCCCGACAACGCCGCATTGACCGGGTCGAGCGGCGCGACCGTGGGCAGGCCCAGCGCATGGCAACGGCTTTCCAGGATCCGGCGCGTCGCGGGATTCACCAGCGTGTAGATCACCAGCCCGGGATTCTGCGCGATCTCCTGCAGGATGCGCTCCAGATGGCTTTCGGTGCGGACCATCGGCCAGAAGTGCCGGACGGTTTCCACATCGTCATATTGCGCCAGCGCCGCCTTGGCGATGTTCTCCAGCGTCTCGCCCGTGGAATCGGACAGAAGGTGGAGATGAAGCCGTGTCGTCATGGGCACGGGAATGACTCTGTGGATAACATGGGAAGAATCGGTAGCGTAACTCGGCAGCCCGGCCAAGCGGGCGGCACGCGGTGGATAACCGATGATTCGTCCACAATGAATCTCACAGGCCCGATTCTTTTCCACAGGCTGTGAGTTACGGGGGGCATGAATCCGAATCCCGTTGAATCGGCGATTCCCCTTGAGTCAACGTGTTGGCATTTTGGGGATGGCCGCATAATCCCGACAACCAACGTGCCATCCACATCAACAATCCATTTCTAGAATCTTCTTAGACAGAAGAAGGGGGATCACTTGACCCAAGTCCCGATCCAAAAGCCCCTGCTTGCCGTGCTGAAGGGCGAGCGGCAGGCGACGCCGCCCATGTGGCTCATGCGGCAGGCCGGTCGCTATCTGCCGGAGTATCGCGAACTCCGTAGCCGGAAGGGCGGTTTCCTCGCGCTCGCCACCGATCCGGACGCCGCGGCGGAGGTCACCGTGCAGCCGGTCCGGCGATTCGGGTTCGACGGGGCGATCCTGTTCTCCGATATCCTGATGGTCCCCTGGGCCTTAGGACAGGATCTGAGCTTCGGCGCGGGCGAGGGGCCTCGCCTCGCACCGGCGCTGGTCGATCATGCCCTAAATGCCCTCACACGCGTCCCTGAGCGGCTTGACCCGGTCTATGCCACCGTCGCACGGGTCGCGGGCCAATTGCCCCCACAGACCAGCTTTCTGGGCTTTGCGGGCTCTCCCTGGACGGTCGCCACCTATATGGTCGCTGGCCAGGGGTCGAAGGACCAGGGCGAGACGCGGCGGTTCGCCTATGCCGACCCCGAAGGCTTTGGGGCGATCATCGACGCGATCGTGGCGATGACCATCGACTATCTGGCCGGACAGGTCGCCAACGGGGTCGAGGCGGTGCAGCTGTTCGACAGCTGGGCGGGCTCCTTGTCGCCGGCGCAATTCGAACGCTGGGTCATCGCCCCCAATGCGGCGATCGTGGAGGGCTTGCGGGCCCGTTGCCCGGGCGTGCCGGTGATCGGCTTCCCCAAGGGGGCAGGGGCCAAGCTGCCCGCCTATGCGCGTGAGACGGGCGTCGATGCGGTCGGGCTGGACGAAACGGTCGATCCGGTCTGGGCGAACGGCAATCTCCCGGAAGCGCTGCCGGTGCAGGGCAATCTCGATCCGCTGGCGCTGATCGCCGGCGGCGCGGCGCTGGACGAGGCGGTCGACAGGATTCTTGCGGCCTTCGCCGACCGGCCGCATATCTTCAACCTGGGCCATGGTATCCTGCCCGACACGCCGATCGCGCATGTCGAGCGGCTGATCGCCCGCGTACGGAGCATGTCATGATCGGACTATTGGGCCCCGCCTATGAATGGGTGAAGGCGGCGCATATCATCTTCGTGATCTTCTGGATGGCTGGCATGTTCATGATGCCACGCTATCTGGTCTATCATCAGGAAGCTTTGGTCGCGGGGGACGCCGCCGACGCCGCCCGCTGGGTGGAGCGCGAGGGCAAGCTGCGCAGCATCATCCTGACGCCCGCGATGATCGCGGTGTGGGGGCTGGGGCTGCTGCTCGCGGCCTCTCTGGGGCTGTTCTCGGGCGTGCCGGGGCTGGGATGGCTCCACGCCAAGCTGTTCCTCGTGCTGCTGCTGAGCGCCTATCATGGCTGGATGGTCGGCTATGCCAAGAAACTGGCGCGCGGGCAGATGACGCTCACCGGCAAGCGGTTGCGCATGATCAACGAAGTCCCCGCCCTGGCCGCGACGATCATCGTCGTGCTGGTCATCGTCAAGCCGTTCTGATCGCCCGTCCGGAGGCGCGGCGTATGTCCGCGCCTCCTTTGCCCCCCGCTTCCTTTGCCCATTGACTTGGGGCTCCCCGAATCCTAACCCGCAGGACGTACGGTGCGGTCCTCGCCCCGGTACGCTTATCCTTTATCGACAGCCTCGTTTCGCCGCGATCCTCGCCGACCGACGCCCTCCGACCATCCGGACCGATCATGCATCTGAAAGACCTGAAGAAGAAAACCCCCGCCGAACTCGTCCAGCTGGCCGAGGAACTGGGGGTCGAGGGCGCGTCCACGCTGCGCAAGCAGGACCTGCTGTTCGCCATCCTGAAGGAACAGGCGGAAAAGGGCGACCAGATCATGGGTCTGGGCACGATCGAGGTGCTGCCCGACGGTTTCGGCTTTCTGCGTTCGCCCGAAGCGAATTATCTGGCCGGGCCGGACGACATCTATGTCTCGCCCAACCAGGTCCGCAAGCATGGCCTGCGCACCGGCGACACGGTCGAGGGTGAGATCCGCGCGCCCAAGGACGGCGAGCGCTATTTCGCGCTGACCAAGCTGACCTCGGTCAATTTCGACGATCCCGAGGCGGTTCGCCACCGCGTCAATTTCGACAATCTCACCCCGCTCTACCCTGAGCAGAAGCTGATCCTCGACCCTGCCGACCCGACCCAGAAGGACAAGTCGGCACGGGTGATCGACATCGTCAGCCCGCAGGGCAAGGGTCAGCGCACGCTGATCGTGGCGCCGCCGCGCGTCGGCAAGACGGTGATGCTGCAGAACATCGCCAAGGCGATCACCGACAACCACCCCGAAGTCTTCCTGATCGTCCTGCTGATCGACGAGCGTCCGGAAGAAGTCACCGACATGCAGCGCTCGGTGCGCGGCGAGGTCGTCTCCTCGACCTTCGACGAACCGGCGCAGCGCCACGTCCAGGTCGCCGAGATGGTGATCGAAAAGGCCAAGCGGCTGGTCGAGCACAAGAAGGATGTGGTCATCCTGCTCGACTCGATCACGCGTCTGGGCCGCGCCTACAACACCGTGGTCCCGTCGTCGGGCAAGGTGCTGACCGGCGGTGTCGATGCCAATGCGCTCCAGCGGCCCAAGCGCTTCTTCGGTGCGGCGCGCAATATCGAGGAGGGTGGTTCGCTCTCGATCATCGCCACCGCGCTGATCGACACGGGCAGCCGCATGGATGAAGTCATCTTCGAAGAGTTCAAGGGCACCGGCAACTCGGAAATCGTCCTCGACCGCAAGGTGGCGGACAAGCGCATCTTCCCGGCGATGGATGTCGGCAAGTCGGGCACCCGCAAGGAAGAGCTGCTGGTCGAGAAGGACAAGCTGTCCAAGATGTGGGTGCTGCGCCGCATCCTCATGCAGATGGGCACGATCGACTCGATGGAATTCCTGCTCGACAAGATGAAGAACTCGAAGACCAACGAGGATTTCTTCGACTCGATGAACCAGTAAGCGCGGGACAGGGGGCCGGGAGGCCCCCGCCGGCCGGATGGCATGATGGGTTCGCACGCGGGCAAATTGGCCCGCGTGCGAACCCATTTTGGTTTTGGGGCGTTAGCAGGCCCGATCCCACCCCCTTTCGGGATCGTGCCGGTCCAAGCACGGCACGGCCGCGTCGTTGCTTAATTGACGACGCGGCCAAACGGGGGGCTCTCAGGGCAATTCAGGGTTGAGCGAGGCTGCCCATGGCTTCACCGCCACGGGCCCATGGCGACGTCCATGCCTTATGCTCGCCAATCGATCAGGGACGGGTCCGTCCACCACCGCCGGTGCCCGGTGCGCCCGCACCGGCGCCCGGCGCTCCGACCGCACCGATATTGCCGAACAGATCCTGGAAGAAGCCGCGCGAACGACCGAGCGTCGGCGTCGTCTTGCCATAGGGCGAGATGTCGGCGACCTGATCAACGCCCGAACGGCGGATCGCACTGACATTGCCCGCCTGGTCGAAGCTGATCTTCAGCGTGATCTGCGACACCGGATGCGGCAGGTTATAGCCCAGGTTGCGGCTGTCGCGGGCGACATAATACCAGTCGCCGCCGCCGAACTGGCTGCTGATCGTCGGGGTGCCCAGGGTCTGGAGCACCGACTGGCGATTGTCGACGCCCGGCTGGATCGAGTTGACGAGATCGGTGTCGACCACATAACCCTGATGCGAGCGGAGCGGCGCGCAGGCGGCGACCGTAACGGCCAGGCCGAGCCCGAGAACGGCAAGCCGGGTGGAAGAAACGCTCATCATCATCTCCGGGCCGCAGACGGCCGCACACGCGGGAAACAGGCACAGGCGGTCGATCGGCTCGACCGTCGCCCCCTCGATATGCGAAGGGAAAGGCGCATACAAGCACTCGCGCGGTGGACCCGCGTTCGGAAAGGGTAGGGGCGGATGGCCTGGGACTGGCTGAAGCGCATGACCGCGCGCTATTTCGGGCGCGACGGCGACATCGCGCTGCCGCTCTACAATGCGGTGGTGCGGCATGCCCGCGAACCCCGTTGGTATGTGGAGGGGGCGGTGCCCGACACCGTCGACGGTAGGTTCGACATGATCGCCGCGGTGTTGTCGCTGGTCCTGATCCGCCTGGAAGTCGAACCGGAAGGCGCGGTTCCGGCAGCGCGGTTGACCGAACGCTTCGTCACCGACATGGATGGCCAATTGCGCGAGCTGGGTATTGGCGACATCGTGGTTGGCAAGCATATCGGCCGGATGATGGCAATGCTGGGCGGCCGATTGACCGCCTATCGCGACGGCCTGACGGGAGAGGCGCCGACCGGGGAGGCGGGGGCGCTGGATGCGGCGCTGGTCCGCAATCTGTACCGGGGCGCGGCCCCGGCCGATCCCGCCGCCGTCCCCCATGTCCGGGAGGCCCTGCGCGCCCTGCACGAAAGGCTGGCGGCGGTGCCGTTGGCCCGATTGATCCTTGGAGAATTGCCGTGACCCCCGAATGGAGCCGCCCCGAAAAGATCGACACGATCGGCGAGCGTGAAAAACCCGTCGCCATCGAGGCCCAGGTGGAGGAGCGTCAGGCGCTGGCGGCCCGCTTCGGCCTGTTGGCGATCGACGCGCTCAGCGCCGCGCTGGTCGTGCGGCGCGATGCGATGGGCATCCTCGTCACCGGCAGGGTGCGGGCCTCGGTCGTGCAAGCCTGTTCGGTGACCGGCGAGCCGGTGCCCGCCAGGGTCGACGAGCCGGTGGCGCTGCGCTTCGTCGCGCCGGTCGAGCCGGGTGGAGACGAGGAAATCGAACTGTCCGAGGACTCGCTCGACACGATCGAGATCGAGGGCGGCGCGATCGATCTGGGCGAGGCGGCGGCGGAGACCATGGCCTTGTCGCTCGACCCCTTTCCGCGCAGCCCGCATGCCGCGGCGGCGCTGAAGGAAGCGGGGGTCATCAGCGAGGATGAGGCGGGTCCGTTCGGCGCGCTGGCGGGATTGAAGGCGAAGCTGGAAGGCAAGGGGTAAGGGGATGTTTATCCCCGGATCGGCGCAATCCGCCAACAGGGTGGGATCTATCCGAAATGGGCTGATCCAAGATGGTATATGATTGATTTTAAAGAGATATTTCTCTTTATTCTCAATCTATCAACAGCATTGCCAACAGCGGCCCTGACGCCCCGCCGTCGCGATTATCCCCATTCTGGTGGTGGGTCGGCTGCGATCATTGTCCTGACATTCACCCATGAAAGTGCGAGCAGGCGCTGGTCGCCTCGCCGCAATCTATCCACAGGTGGCGGATAGTTGCCAACAGGCTATCGAATGTTGTTGATCATCATGCCGGCGGCGGTCGCGATCCGTCGAGCGCTATGGGCGGCCTCGCGAATTGGCGTCGGGGCGGCAGAGTCGGTGCCGTCTCTCGCCTGTGGATAACTATGGCGTATCCGGTCCCAGCGTCGGATCGAGATCGCGTGGCCGGATGAAGGCCACCAGCGTGGCACTGTGCGATCGGGCGCCGCGCCAATGCTCGATGGGCAAGGTCATCTGCGCCACGGTCGCGGTGGGATATTTGTCCTCCGCCCGGTCGCGCAGGTCATTGTCCAGCGTCAGGTCGAGAGTCAGATCCTCCAGCCCTGGATTATGCCCGACCAGCAGCACATGCCCGGCCGCATCGGGCAGCGACTGGACCAGGTCGAGCAGGCTGGAGGCGGAGGCGAGATACATCGCCTTGTCCCATACCGGCTCCAGCTTGCGACCATAGCCGCCCCAGACTTCGTCCAGCGTTTCGATCACCCGGATCGCGGGGGAGGCGATGACATGGTCGAACCGCATGTCGAGCGTCTTCAGATGCCGGCCGATCATCGCGGCGGCGCGCCGCCCCTTGGTATTGAGCGGGCGGTCGAAATCGCGCGCGACGGGATCGTCCCAGCTCGATTTGGCATGGCGAAGCAGAGTCAGCGTCTTCATCGGTCCGGTGTCTCCGTCGCGGTGGCTGGCCGGGATGCCGCCTGTCCATGCCCGATCCCGGCATCGGAGGAAAGCCGCTCGGCCACCCGCGCGACCGCTTCGTCCAGCGTGACGCGCGAAATCGCCACGCCGGGGGGAAAGGCATCGAGCAACCGCGACGGCATGGCGGCCGACAGCAGGACGAAGGCGCCGCGATCGTCGGCGCGCCGGATCAGCCGGCCGAACGCCTGGGCGAGGCGGGCCCGAACGATCCGGTCGTCATAGGCACTGCCGCCACCCGCCAGCTTGCGCGCGGCATGCAGCACGGTTGGCTTGGGCCAGGGCACTCCCTCCATCACCACGAGGCGCAGCGAAGAGCCGGGCACATCGACGCCGTCGCGCAGCGCATCGGTGCCCAGCAGCGAGGCGGCCGGATCGTCGCGGAAGATGTCGACCAGCGTGCCGGTGTCGATCGGGTCGACATGTTGCGCGTGCAGGGCGAGGCCCTCGCGGGCCAGCCTATCGGCGATCCGGCCATGCACACCGCGCAACCGCCGGATCGCGGTGAACAATCCCAACGTTCCGCCGCGCGCCGCGGCGATCAACCGGGCATAGGCATTGGCCAGCTGCGGAATATCGCCGCGTTTCACATCGGTGACGATCAGCACTTCGGCGCTGGCCGGATAGTCGAACGGGCTGTGCGCGACGAAATGGGCGGGTGCGCGTGCCAGATGCGGGGCGCCGCTGCGCGCGTCGGCGACGTCCCATTCGCCGCCTGCTCGCAAGGTCGCCGAGGTGACGACCGCGCCATGGGCGGGTTTCAGCACGATCTCGGCAAAGGGGCGGGTGGGGTCGAGCCAGTGGCGGTGCAGCCCGATATCATATTCGCGGCCCTCGACCCGATCGACCGCCAGCCAGTCGACGAAGTCGGGATCGACCGGCCCGCCGATCCGTGCCAGCAGCGACAACCAGGCGGCCAGGGTTTCGGCGCGCCAGCCAAGCGACGCGATCGCTCCCTCCACCCGCGCGCGCGCCGGGCCGTCCAGCCAGTCGGGCGCTTCCTGCAGGACCGCTTCCAGTCGCTGGCCCAAGCTGACCAGCGGGCGCAGCAGGGCATCGAGCGCCTGTGCGGCGGGACCGGCGGCATCGATCAGCTCGGGCGACGGATCGGCCAGCTCGGTCTCCAGCCCATAGCCCGCGTCGCCCGGCTGTTCGGCGCGGGCGAAGGCCAGGCCGCGGACCGCCGCCAGCAGCGTTTCGATCGGACCAAAGGGCTGTCCCTCCGCCAACCGGCCGAGCCAGCCATCGCTCGCCAAGGCCTGCGCCGCCTGTACCGCATCGCCGATCGCGCGATTGCCGCCCTCGTCATAGCTCGCGACATCGGAGAGCCGCGCCGCCAGACCCCGGCGGCGTCCACGCGATCCGGCCTCGGGGCCGAGAATCCAGCGGCGCAGCTCGATCGTTTCCGATCCGGTCAGCGCGGTGGCGAACATCGAGTCCGCTGCATCGAACAGATGATGCCCTTCGTCGAAGACATAGCGGGTCGGCCGCGTCTGCGTCTCGCGGCCGCGCGCGGCGTTGACCATTACCAGCGCATGGTTGGCGATGACGATATCCGCCTGGACCGACGCACGGGCGGCGCGCTCGATGAAGCATTTCCGGTAATGCGGGCACCCCGCATAGACGCATTCGCCGCGTCGGTCGGTCAACGCCGCTGATCCGTTGCGCCGGAACAAGGTGGTCAGCCAGCCGGGCAGGTCCCCGCCGACCATGTCGCCATCGCTGCTATAGGCTGCCCAGCGCGCGACCAATTGGGCCAGCACGGCCGCGCGCCCGGCGAACCCGCCTTGCAGTGCATCCTCCAGATTGAGCAGGCAGAGATAGTTTTCGCGTCCCTTGCGCGTGACGACCCGTTCCTTGCGCAGGACGGGGTCGGCGAAGAGTCGCGCGGTTTCCGCATTCAACTGGCGTTGCAGCGCCTTGGTATAGGTGGAGATCCATACCGCGCCGCCTGCGCGCTCGGCCCACAGGCTGGCAGGGGCGAGATAGCCCAGCGTCTTGCCGATGCCGGTGCCCGCCTCGGCCAGCACCATGTTGGGCGCATCGCGCACCACGCGCGGCGCGAAGGCCGCGGTGACGGCGGCGGCATAGGCGCGCTGGCCGGGGCGTTCCTCCGCGCCTTCGCCGGTCAGGTGGCGCAGCCGGTCCTCGGCATCGGCGGGTGGCAGGTCGATGGTCCGGGGGGCGGGGCGGGGGGCATCCTCCTCCCATTCGGGGAGCGCGGTGAACAGCCAGCGCTCATGGCGATCGGGACGGGTCAGTCGTGGGCCGATCAGTGGTGTCCAGGGCCAGCGCAACCGAGCCAGGCTTTGCGCGGCGGTCCAGGCGCCTTCGCGCTCGGGCCAGGCGCCGTCGGGTGTCGCGAGCAACGTTTCGGTCGCGCGCAGCAGGAAGGCGGCGACATCGGCATCGCTTTCCGGCGGGGGCAGGTTGCAGGCACGGGCGAGACCATGGGGTGTCGGCACGGCGAACCGGGCAGGGCGAAGAAAGGCGAAGAGTTCGAGAATGTCGAGGCCGGACAACTCGGCATAGCCCAGTCGCTGGCCGATCAGCGGCGCATTGAGCAGGATGACCGGCGTCTCTGCGGCCAGGCCGATCGCCTCGCCGCGCGATACCGCGCGCGTTTGTCCCCCGGTGGAAAGCCACACGCCACTATGGCTGGCATGGAGGGCGGGGTGGGGCAGCGAACTCACCTTTGCGATATCGGCGACCATGGACGGGTTGGCAACGGGGCAGCGGGGGAATCTCGCCATGGCCTGCCGTTGTTCGCCGATCGCGCGAACAGAGAGGGTCTCTCTGTTCCACGTGGAACACGGCCAACTGTGTACAAAATTGTGGAAAACATCTTGGTAGATCGCGCTTCAACCTCTCTTCAGACCCTTGCAAGTCGTGGACAAGTCCGAAAGTCATTGTGCATCCTCGCCCGACTTGTCAGAGGCAGTTTCATGACAGACGAACTACGCTCCACCGCTTTCGAGTCCAAGGCCTGGCCCTATGAGGAAGCGCGCAAGCTCCTCAAACGCTATCCCGATGGCAAGCCGGGCGGTGAGCCGATCCTGTTCGAAACCGGCTATGGTCCTTCGGGCCTGCCGCATATCGGCACGTTCAACGAAGTGCTGCGCACCACCATGGTCCGCAACGCCTTCCACGCGCTATCGGACCAGAAGACGCGGCTGATCGCCTTTTCGGACGATATGGACGGCCTGCGCAAGGTGCCGGACAATGTGCCCAATCAGGCGATGTTGCGCGAGCATCTCGGCAAGCCGCTGACCCAGGTGCCCGATCCGTTCGAGACGTTCGACAGCTTTGCCGCGCACAACAACGCGATGCTGCGCCAGTTTCTGGACCGCTTCGGCTTCGACTATGAATTTGCGTCGTCCACCGATTATTACATGTCGGGGCGTTTCGACGACGCGCTCCGGCTGGTGCTCCGGCACTTTCAGGGCATTCAGGATGTGATGCTCCCGACCCTGCGGGCCGAGCGTCGCGCGACCTATTCGCCGGTGCTGCCGATCAGCCCGAAATCGGGGGTCGTGCTTCAGGTGCCCGTGGAGGTGGTCGACGCCGACGCGGGGTTGATCGCGTTCGAGGATGAGGGCGAGCGGATCGTCCAGTCGGCGCTGGGCGGCCTGTCCAAGCTGCAATGGAAGGTCGACTGGGCGATGCGCTGGGTCGCGCTGAACGTCGATTATGAGATGGCGGGCAAGGATCTGATCGACTCGGTCACCCAGTCGTCGAAGATCGCGCGTGTCCTGGGTGGTCGTCCGCCCGAGGGCTTCAACTATGAGATGTTCCTCGACGAGCATGGCGAGAAGATCTCCAAGTCCAAGGGCAATGGCCTGAGCCTCGACCAGTGGCTGACCTATGGCCCCGAGGAGAGCCTGGCGTTCTTCGCCTATCGCGAGCCCAAAAAGGCCAAGCAGTTGCATATGGGCGTCATCCCGCGCGCGGTGGACGAGTATTGGCAGTTCCGCACCAACTATCCGGGCCAGACGCTCAAGGAGCAGCTGGGCAATCCGGTGCATCACATCCATGACGGCAAGCTGCCCCAGGGCGAATTGCCGGTGACCTTCGGACTGTTGCTCAATCTGGTCGGGGTGATGGGTGAGGCGACCAAGGCGCAGGTCTGGGGCTATCTCGCCAATTATGTTCCGCAGGCGTCGGCGGAGAAATATCCGGAGCTCGACCGGCTGATCGATCATGCGCTGGCCTATGCACGCGATTTCGTCGCGCCGACGCTCCAGCGCCGTGCGCCGGAGCCGCATGAGGCGGAAGCGCTGCGCCAGCTCGATGCCCAGCTTGCGGCTCTCCCGGCGGGGGCGAGCGCCGAGGATATCCAGAATATCGTCTATGAGATCGGCAAGACCGATGCCTTCCCGTCGCTGCGTGACTGGTTCAAGGCGCTGTACGAAACGCTGCTGGGTTCGGCGCAGGGGCCCCGTATGGGCAGCTTCATCGCGCTGTACGGTGTGGATAACAGCCGGACGCTGATCGCCGAGGCACTGGCCAAGGCGGCGTAATGGAAAGGGGGGAGCGGGATGCTCCCCCCCCTTTTTTGTCAGCCGAGATGCTCGGCGAAGAAGGCCATGGTGCGTTCGTCGGCCAGCCTGGCCGACGCGTCCGACCGGCGCTGTCCAAATTCGGTGGCGAAGCCGTGATCCTCGCCCGGATAGTCATAGAGCGTGACCTTGGGGTGATCGTCCAGCCCGTCATGCATTCGCGCCTGCGCGGCCTTGTCGACGAAATGATCCTCCTCCGGGATATGGAGCAGGACGGGCCTGGCGATCGCGTTCTTCTCGACCAGGAGCCCATCGATACCGACGCCATAATAGCCGACGCTGGCATCCACATCGGTGCGCGCGGCGGTCATGAAGGCCAGTCGCCCGCCGAGGCAATAGCCGACCACGCCGACCCTGGTATCGGCGCCATGCTCGTCCCGGATCGCGCGGATGGTCGCTTCGATATCGCGAATGCCCGCATCCTGGTTGAAGCGGCCCATCAGTTCGAGCGCCTGCTGCATTTCATTGGGCAGGTCGGGGTCCAGCTCGATGCCCGGCGCGATCTTGTGAAAAAGATCGGGGGCGACGGCCAGATAGCCCGCCGCGGCCAGTGTATCGCATTTGCGGCGGATGCCCGCATTGACGCCAAAAATCTCCTGAATGACGATGATCGCGGCCTTTGGGGCTCCGGCCGGCTCGGCATAATAGGCGTTGAACTGTCCGTCGCCGCTCGTGGTGGCGATGGTCTTGGTCCCGGTCATATCCCTCGATCTCCTGTCATGAGCGCAACGAAGCGTTGCGGTTGGATGGTCGGCACGACCATAACGCCATATGCCCCGCGGGTCGCGTGATGGAGGATGACTCATGAAAGTGAATGTGGAAATCGACTGCACGCCCGAGGAAGCGCGCCGCGCCATGGGCCTGCCCGACCTGACGCCGATCCACGAGCGCTATGTCCAGATGATGCTCGAAACGATGGAGTCGGGGGTGAAGCCCGAGATGGTCGAGGCGATGATGCGCAGCTGGTTGCACAGCGACATCGCAGTTGAAGGGTCAGCGACATCGTAGATGACGTGTGGGGGGAAGCGGAGGCCGGGCGTAGCCCGGACGTAGCTTCCCCCCACACGGGCGCGGGTTTCCCCGTGCCGTTGGC
>NZ_JAVSCQ010000030.1:0-47910 GCF_040560405.1 Facivitalis istanbulensis | reverse complement strand
CGCCGCTCATCACCCAGCAGGCCATCCAGGAAAAGACTGGCCGACGCCGCTACCCGGTCCTGCGTGAAAAGGCTGCGCATCCGCGCCTTCACATCGCGCAGCGATGTCGCCCACAGCTCCAGTGTCGCCTCGATCGATGCGCCCGCCATCCACGGCCTCCTTACCATGGAGACCTATTGATTCAGAATTCCGATCAATATGCAACTGTAATGCTAAGCCATACCCTGGTTGGTTTAAGCCGCCATTCTGGTGAACGCCCTATCCGGGGCATGCCCCGGATAGGGCGTCGCGCTGCCCCGCCCATACACCTCGTCCGGCGTTCGGCCGGCCATCTGTCGCCGCCACCTGTAGATCTGGTTCGGCCGAAGATCAGCACACCGGGCAATCGCCACCACGTTCGCGCCAGGCGCCGAAACCGCCGCGACCAACTCACGCTTCTGCTGGTCGGTCCATACCCGCCGCCGTTCTGGACCCGAAATTACTGTGATCTGGCTCATCGCACCGTCCTTAGTATCGGTGCAAACACCAGTGCTTGCACCGGTGCCATGTCAAAATATCAGCCAATTACCGCAATGCGGCCTTCACCGGAGCCATACGAACTCCCGCGCCTGACGCGGATTGACGCGCGAGGAGGGATGCGGCGGGTCGCTAGCGCGGCGATCAGGTCATCGTCGCAGCCGCTGGTGGCTTCGAAGACAAGGCGGATGTCGTGGTCGAGCGCGTCGAGCCAGGTGGTGATGGCATCCGGTGTATTGGCGATCTGCCCGATCCTGCCTGATGGCAGTTCGCAAATGTCGATGAGAGCACGCGAAAGGTCGCAGCCGATAACGGCCTGTGGCATGGGTAAGGCTCCTGTCCATGTCGTGCGGGATCAGCAGTCCCAAGCAACTGTTCAGGGTTGTGACCAACGCGGAAGGGGCCCTTGCTCCCTATCGGGCTCCAGACCCTCGGGGGGAGGGGCTCCCTTCCGCAACCTCTTCATACCAGCATCACATCAGACAAGGGGGAGGGGCGGTGCGCCCCCATCGCTTACCAGACGTGGACGCGCTTTTCGGGCGTCAGGTACAGGGCCTGGCCCGGCTTCACCTCGAAGGGCGCATACCAGGCGTCGAGGTTGCGCACGGTCAGCACGCGCCACGGCGCGGGCGCGTGGACGTCGCTGGCGATCCGGGCGCGCAACGCCCGTTCGCGCATCTTGGTGCGCCAGCTCTGCGCAAAGGCCAGGAAGAAGCGCTGGTCGCCGGTCAGCCCGTCGATGACCGGCGCGGGCTTGCCGCCCAGCGACGCCTGATAGGCTTCGTAGGACGCGGTCAACCCGGCCACGTCGGCGATGTTCTCGCCCAGTTCCTGCTCACCGTTCAGGTGCAGGCCGGGCAGCGCCTCATAGCCATTATATTGCTGGACCAGCGCCTGTCCGGCCGCCTCGAACCGCTTGAGATCGGCCGGGGTCCACCAGTTGTGCAGCCGCCCGGTGGAATCGAAATCGCTGCCCAGATTGTCGAAGCTGTGGCTGATCTCATGCCCGATCACCGATCCGATCGCGCCGTAATTGGCCGCCGCGTCGAACTTCGGGTCGAAATAGGGGCTCTCCAGGATCGCGGCGGGGAAGTTCAGCGCGTTCTGGAGCGGCAGGTTGACCGCATTCACCGTTTGCGGCGTCATCCACCATTCGCCGCGATCGACCGGCTTGCCCAGCTTGGCCAGGTGATAGCGATACAGGGCCAGCCTGGCGCGCCGGGCATTGCCGACCGGATCGTCGGCGCGCACGGCGAACGCCGGATAATTCCACCAGTGATCGGGATAGCCGACCCCGACCTTCAGCACCGCCAGCTTGGCGCGCGCCTCCTTCTTGGTGGCGGGGGCCATCCAGTCGAGCGCGGCGATGCGGCGGTCGAACGCGGCGACGATGTTGCGCACCATCGCCTGGATCTCGGTCTTGGACGAGGCCGGGAAATAACGCTGGGCATAGATCTTGCCCACCGCCTCGCCCAGCGCGCCGTTGACCGCCGCGATGCCGCGCTTGGCGCGCGGTTGCTGCGCGGGCGTGCCGGTCAGGGTGCGGCCGTAAAAGCCGAACGCGGCGTCGTCGATCGCCTTGGGCAGCGATGCCGTCACCTGGTTGATCGTGTGGAAGGCCAGCCAGTCCTGCCAGCTTTGCAGCGGCTCGCTGGCGACCAGCGCCGACAATCGGGTGATCGCCTCGGGCTGCCACGCGATAAAGTCGCGCTGTCCGGCGGGCAGCCCCGCCGCGTTCCAGAAGGCCTTCCAGTCGACGCCCGGCGCGCGGGTTTCGAAATCGGCGCGGGTCCAGGGATTGTCGCCCTTGTGCGCGTCCTGGCTGGCGATGATGTCGGTCTGCGCGGCGGCGATCTTCATCTCCAGCGCAAAGACGCGCTCGGCGCGTCCTTGCGGATCGGACAGCCCGGCGAGCTGCATCAGCTGGGCCAGATAGGCGCGGTACGCGGTGCGGATTTCGGCCATTTCGGGCTTGGCCGACAAGTAATAATCGCGCTCGGGCAGGCCCAGACCGCCCTGCATCAGATAGGGGATGTTGCGCGTCGGGTGGTTCAGATCCTGGCTGACGAACAGGCCGAACAGGTCGTTGGTGCTGGCGTAATTGTTGTTGTTGAACGGATCGGTGTCGGACCGCATCGCCGCGCCGATCGCGCGCGACAGGTCGCTTTTGGTCCTGATCGCGGCGATGGCGGCGAGATCGGCCTGGATCGGCTTCAGCCCGCGCGCCTTGATCCCGGCGGTGTCGACATAGGCGGCGTAGTAATCGGCGATGCGCTGCTGGTCGCTGCCCGGTGCGCCCTTGGCCGCGGCCGCGCCCTGGATGATCGCGGCGTTACGCGCCTCGGCCCGCAGCGACACGTCGAGGCCGACACCGATCGACGACCGGTCGGCGGGAATCTCGGCGGCCTTGCGCCAGATGCCATTGGCGTAATCGTCGAAATTGTCGCCCGGCTTCACCGCCGGATCGATCAGCGCCTTGTCCACGCCCGAGCGCAGCGGCGGGGTGATCGGTGCGGCGGTCTGGGCGATCGCGGCGGAGGAGGCGAGCAGGGCGAGGGTAAGGGCAAGACGGTTCATGATTGTCCCAGGATCGGCAATATATGCGCGAGGCAGGCTCCCAAGTCGCGCATAAGTCAAGCCTCTGCGGAGGTCGGGCCTCGCCTCGGGACTCTCCGCCGGAGGGTGGTGGAGCGCCGCCGCCCGGCCGTTCGTCCTGCCGCAGGGGACTCGCAATATCCGATATGAATGCTATATGGATCACACGATATAGCGAAACTAGGATAGTCCGATGGTTGCCGCCTCGACACTCGATACATCGGTCCGTGCCGCCGCGCCGCGCCGGGTGCGTGGCCGGAAGCGCGTCTTTTATGCATCGCCGCGCATCGCCGCGACGACCGCCGATGATGGCCATGTCGTGGTCGACTTCTCGATGGGCCAGGACCCGGACAATCTTGCGGCGCTGAAGGAAGCGCTCGCCGCCAGCGGGTCCAGGGCGGCGCCTGCGGCCAGCGGGGGCAGGTTGCCGGCGGCGGTGGTCAAGCTGCTTGCCACGGCGTTCGAGAAAGTCGCCGAACGCTATCTCCAGGACCAGTTCTCCACCGAGTTCGAGAAGCTCGTCGCGGAATATCGGCTGATGCTCCGCGAGAATCTGGCGACGGGGGACGATGCCCAGCTCAAGGCCGCGCTCAACCGCGCGCGGCTCCAGGAGCGGATCCTCGCGGCGACCCCGATGGCGGATCAGGCACAGGCTTGTGAGCTGCTGGGCCTGTCGGGCGCCAACCCGTCGGCCACGATGAAGCGCAAGGAGGACAAGAAGGAATTGCTGCGCTTCACGGTCGATGGCCGTGCGGTCTATCCGCTGTTGCAGTTCGATGTCGAAGGGCGGCGGATCCATCCGGCGCTGGGCAAGATCATCGCCAGAAAGCCGGATCACTGGACCAGCTTCCGGCTGCTCCACTGGCTCATCCGGCCGCATCTCGATTTCGAGCATTCGCCCGGCGCGTCGCTTGGCAATGAACCCGAAGCGGTGATCGCCGCCTTCGCGCGGGAGATCGAGCCCGAGGTCCATGGCTGATGCGGATCAGCCTGAAGATCCCCGACCCGGCCACCATGCGGGTCGGGAAGGAAGACTATCATCGGCTCGCCGCCGGGACCGAACTGCATCGGGTGCATCCCGGCGCGTTCGGCCCGACCGCGTTCAACGACACCGACAAGGGGAATGCGCGCTTCTCGCCGATCCGCGATGCCGGCGGCACGATCATCCCGACCATCTATGCGGCGCAGTCCTTCGCCTGCGCGATCTGCGAGATCATCCTGCGCTGCCCGGACACGCCGCCGCCCACGCGCACGACCATCGCCCCGCCCGACATCGTCCACCCCATGGACTACCGATTCCATGCGCACAGCCAGGTGCGCACGAACCACGACCTCAACCTCGTCAGTATCACGGTCGCGGGGCAGCGTCGGATCGGCGTGCATGCCAACGCCCTGCTCGCGGGTCCGCGGAGCAGCTATCCGGTCACGCGGGGCTGGGCGGAGAGGATCCACGCGGCCTGTCCGTCCGCCCAGGGCCTTTATTATACCTCCTATCAATATGGTCCCGACTATGCGGTCCTGCTGTTCGGCGATCGCGTGCCGGATGACATTCTCGATGGCCTGACCACGCGGTCCATCGCCGATCCCGCCTGTCATGATGAGATCCAGACGCTCGCGGCCGGTCTGTCGATCGATTACGAGGATGTCTGAACCCCGGCGGGGATGAGGCCGGCGGCGTTCGTTGCGATGATCCGGCCCTGTCTGGCATGGCCCTGTCTCGCATGACCCTGTCCCGCATGGGCCGGAGCGATTGCGAACATCCGGACATGAGCTGATAAATCGACTGATTCGTCAAGTGTGAATCTATTGAGCGATTGCGTGAATATGTGTGAGCGCCAAAAGGCGTTGGCAATCGCGGTTGGCGAACCACACAACTCCCGTCGAAACCGGGAGAAATCTGATGAAACCATATCATGGCATATTGCTTGCCGCCGTCTCGCTCGTTCCTTTGACCCCTGTATGGGGCCAGGCCGCGACCCAGGTCGAAGATCGCATGACCACCGTTTCGGCGCCGCTCGCCCTAGCCAAGCTGGGCGCGGCTGTCGGTGGCGGATTTGATGCGCGCGCGCGCGCGACCGGCGGCGCGGCGCTGCAAATGACCCGCGACAATGGCGCGCCGATCGGGTCCAACCGCAATTCGCTCGCGGCCGGGGACACCGGCCCGGTGCTGCTCGAGGATACCACGCTGATCGAGAAGCTGGCGCGCTTCGATCGGGAGCGGGTGCCGGAGCGTGTCGTTCATGCGCGCGGAACCGGCGCCCAGGGCGTCTTCCGGGCCACGGCGGACCTGTCGGACATCACCAAGGCGCCGCTGTTCGGCCAGGCGGGGAAGGAAACGCCCGTATTCGTGCGCTTCTCGACGGTCATTCATCCGTCGGGCTCGCCCGAAGGCGCGCGCGACCCGCATGGTTTCGCGGTGAAGTTCTACACCGACCAGGGCAATTGGGACCTGGTGGGCAACAACCTGCCGATCTTCTTCATTCGCGACGCCATGCAGTTTCCGGACATGGTCCATTCGCTCAAGCCCTCGCCGGTGACGAACAAGCAGGATCCGAACCGCTTCTTCGAATTCTTCTCCGGCACGCCCGAAGCGACCAACATGCTCGTCCATGTCTATTCGAACCTCGGGACGCCGGCATCGTATCGGACCATGGACGGCAATGGCGTGCATGCGTTCAAGCTGGTCAACAAGGACGGGAAGGTCACCTTCGCCAAGTTCCGCTGGATCAGCCGCCAGGGCGTCAAGAGCCTGAACGGCGATCTCGCCGCCAAGGCGCCGGCCAATTTCCTGACCGACGATCTGTACGGCGCGATCTCGGCGGGCGACCATCCGACCTGGGATCTCATGGTGCAGACCATGACGGCGGACGAACTCGGCCATCTGCCGTTCAATCCGTTCGACGACACCAAGGAATGGCTGGACGTGCCTTTCCGCAAGATCGGCGAGATGACGCTCAACCAGGTGCCCGAGAATTTCTTCCGCTGGACCGAACAATCCGCGTTCGCGCCGGCCAATCTGGTGCCCGGCATCGAAGCCTCGCCGGACCGCATGTTGCAGGGGCGCCTCTTCGCCTATTCCGACACCCAGCGTTATCGCGTCGGGGCGAATGTCATGGACCTGCCCGTCAATCGCCCGCGCGTGGCGGTGGTGAACAATTATCAGGACGGTCAGCTCGATGCGGCGACGGGCCAGGTCGAGGTGAATTATTTCCCGTCCGCAGCCCGGGGCAGGAGCGTGGATCCGTCGTTCGCGCCGACGCCCTATAAGATCGATGCCATCGTCCGGACCGCACCGATATCGAAGACCGAGCCGTTCGATCAGGCAGGCCGATTCTATCGTGCCCTGAAACCGGCCGACAAGGCGGATCTGGTCAAGAACCTGGCCGGGGATCTTGGGGAGGTGACGTCGCCGCGGACCAGGACGGTCATGGTGAGCTACTTCCTTCAGGCGGACCGCGATCTTGGCGCGCGGCTTGCCAAGGCGGTGAACGTACCGATCAGCGACGTCGATCGCGCGGTGGCCGAGTATCAGGCCACGGCCGATGCGCGGTATGCGGGCGTGCAGTGATGTTTGCCCTGCTTCTTCCGGTGCTGCTGGCCGCCGCGCCGGCGGAACCCGTAAACCTGCCGCCGCCCGAGCGGCGGCAGGCTTTGCTCTTCGAAGCCGCGAAGATGGGACGGACCGACCTGATCCCGTTTCTGGCGAAAAACGGCGCCGACGTTAACGCCTATGAGGAAAGGGGTTTCACGCCCCTGATCCTGGCGGCGTATAATGGCCAGGCGGCGGCGGTGGAGGCGTTGCTAAATGCGGGTGCGGACCCGTGCAAGCCGGATCGCACGCAGGGCAATACCGCCCAGATGGGCGTGGCCTTCAAGGGGGACGATCGGATCGCGGCCCGCTTGTTGAAAGCAGGTTGCGACATCAATGCTCGCAACAAGGCGGGGCAGACCGCATTGATGATGGCCGCGCTGTTCGGACGTACCGCACAGGTCAAAATGCTGATGCAGCACGGCGCCGATCCCCATCTCGTCGATGCATCCGGTCGGTCGGCGGCGTCGGTCGCCGAAGTGCAGGGCCATTCGGATCTGGCCAGCGACCTGGCCAGATCGCCCGGACACTGATCGCGCGAAACCGGTGCCGTTCACGCGGCACCGGTCCGTGCGCGGCCATGGGTCAGCGCATCGGTCCCCGGCCTTTCCTCACAAAGCGGACAACATGTCCATCAGCAGGGGGCGCAGGCGGCGTAGCTCGGCCCGGTGCGCCGTCGTCAGATCCCTGATCTTCTCCATTCCGGCCGGGCTCAGGCCTATCATCATTTTCCGGCGATCGTCTCCACTCGTGCGACAGATCAGGTCGAGCTTCTCAAGCCGGTCGACCAGCCCGGTCGCGCTGTGCGGCCGCAGGCGCAGATGGTCGGCAAGCGCCCCCACGGACAAGGTCATGCCGGGCGCGCCACGGAGCGCGAGCAGCGCCTGATGCTGTTGCGGCGTGATCCCGGCGGCGCTGGCGGCCTGTTCGCTGAACGACAGGAAGGTGCGCAGCTGGCGCCGGAACTCGGCGAGTGCGCGATAGTCATCATCGGTGATCGGGTCGGCCATCGTTCCTCGGCGCAGCTGTTCGGGCGGCATGGACATGATCGGGTGATGCGTCAGGACCGGGCGACCATGGCGGACGATCGCCCGCCGCGATGCCGATATTGCGACCCGGATCGACAGGCAATGCCCGGACCGCCCCAAGTGGCGCTCGATCCTCGGGCAGGATGATGGATCGTGGGGGTTTCGCGGCCTGCCGTCTGCCCGCCTGTCGTCGAGCCCCGCTTCCCTGCCGCATTGATAAATATCGTAATGCGATATATTCGGCCGCCATGGTCCAGAGTCCCAGATCCCATCCCACGTCCGCCCAGCCGGGCATGATGCCGCGTCAGCCGCGCCTCGCCGATCACACCGCCGATGGACGGATGCTGATCCTGGCCGCGCTGGCGCTTGTGATCGGCAGCGGCGGGGCGGCGGCGGCATGGCTGCTGCTGAAGATGATCGCACTGGCCACCAACATCGCCTGGTACGGTCATGTGTCGTTCGATACCGTATCGATCGTTCCGGCGGCGCATGGGCCGCGCGTATTGCTGGTTCCGGTCGCGGGCAGCCTGATCATCGGCCTGATGGCGCGGTTCGGATCGGACAAGATCCGGGGGCATGGCATCCCGGAGGCGATCGAGGCGATCCTGTTCGGACAGAGCCGGTTGTCGCCCAAGGTCGCGGTGCTGAAGCCGATATCGGCCGCCGTGTCGATCGGGTCGGGCGGGCCCTTTGGCGCGGAGGGGCCGATCATCATGACCGGCGGCGCGATCGGTTCGCTGCTGGCGCAATGCTTCCACCTGACGGCCGCCGAGCGCAAGACGTTGCTGGTCGCCGGCGCGGCGGCGGGGATGACCGCGATCTTCGGCACGCCGGTCGCCGCGATGCTGCTGGCGATCGAGGTGATGCTGTTCGAGTGGAAACCGCGCAGCTTCGTGCCGGTCGCCGTGGCGGCGCTGACCGCCATCGCCTGGCGACCGCTGCTGATCGCGAGCGGGCCGATGTTCACGCTGGGCGCGCCGCTCGCCCTTTCCGGCGAGACCCTGGCCTGCGCGGCATTGCTGGGCGGCGGTATCGGCATCGTCGCGTCGTTTCTGTCGACCGCGCTCTACCGGATCGAGGATGGCTTCCACGCCCTGCCGGTGCACTGGATGTGGTGGCCCGCGCTGGGCGCGGTGATCGTCGGGATCGGCGGCATGATCGATCCGCGCGTGCTGGGCGCAGGATATGACAATATCCAGATGCTGCTCGGCGGATCGATGCTGCTGCGCGCGATCCTCCTGCTGTTGGTGGTCAAGGCGGTGGTATGGCTCGTCGCGCTGGGCTCGGGGACGTCGGGGGGCATCCTGGCGCCGCTGCTGATGCTGGGCGGTGCGCTTGGCGCGGTGGCAGGGCATGGATTGCCGGGCGGCGTCGGCCTGTACGCGCTGGCCGGGATGGCGGCGATGATGAGCGCCTCGATGCGCGCGCCGCTGACCGCGGCGGTGTTCGCGGTGGAACTGACCGGGCGGCTCGAGGCGTTGCCAGTGGTCGCGGCGGCGAGTGTCACCGGCTATGCGGTCGCGGTCCTGGTGCTGCGTCGGTCGATCCTGACCGAGAAGATCGCGCGGCGGGGCCGGCATCTCAGCCAGGAATATGCGGTCGATCCGCTCGCCAGGGTGCGCGCGGGCGAGATCATGGTGCCTTCGCCCGATAGCCTGTCGGCGACGATGCCGGTCGGCAGGGCGGTCGCCTTTCTCGCCGATGCGCCGTACCGGTCCTATCCCGTGATCGATGCACGGTCGCGTCCGATCGGCCTCGTTTCGCGCAGCGACGCCGTGCGATGGCGGAAAGACCGGCCCGATCCCGCTACGCCGCTGGGCGATCTGCTAGCGGACTGTCCGGTGGTCAGCGTGCGGCCCGGCTTGCCCGTCGATCTGGTGGCCGAGCGGATGCTGGCGGACAATCTCCGCCGGATGGCGGTCGTCGATGATGACGGCGTCCTGATCGGCCTGATCGCGCGCCAGGATCTGCTCTTCGCACGCAGCGACTGGCGGCACGAAGAACGGGCGCGGGTGCGATTCTCGCACTGATCGCGGGGGGGCGTCACGCCTTGGTCGTCGCGCGCGGCGCTTGCGCGACCAGATCGCCACGCCGGTCACGGACAGCACGGCCACGCCCACGCCCACGCCCATCAACGCGACGCCGATCCGCCAGGGCAGGCCCCAGACATCCGCCATGTGCAGCGCCGATATCCATTCGGTGAACGTATTCGCGCCGGATTGGCCGCGTGGAAGGACGAGCTTCATCAGGCGGCCGGTGTCGCTGTCGAAGATCGCCAGCGAGCGACCGCCACTGTCGCGCATGTCGGCGGAGGTGGTGAAGATGTAGACATAGGCACCTGCATCGGGCCGGTGCAGTAGTGCGGTCTCGCGCAGCGGGGCGATGGTGAGGCCATGCCGACCGGCTTCGCGCAGCGCCAGAGCCCGGCCCCGTCGCTCGGCTGCGCGGAAATCGAGGCGGGGTGTGTGCCGGGCCGCGGGCGGTGCGACGAGTCCGCTCTGTACGGGGCGATAGCCGAACGCCCGCATCACCGGTGTGTAGATGGTCGAGAGGTTGAAGAACACGCCCGACCAGGCGAAGATCAACAGCATCGGCCAGAGCCACAAGCCGGTGGCGCGGTGAAGGTCGAAGGTGCGTTTATAGTGTCCGGCACGCCAGCGCACCGTCCAGGCGGGGCGCCAGCGCGCCCATGATCGTGCGGCGGCGCGCGGACGACCATCGCGGTTGGCCATCGTCTGGCGCACGGGCAGGGTGAGGTAAAAGCCGACGAAACAGTCCAGTGTCCAGACCAGTGCGGCAATGCCGAACGCCAGCAGCCCCCATGGTCCCAGCGCCAGGGAATAATGGACGCGCAAGAGGAACGGCATGAGGTTGATCAGGCCCTCGGTGATGTCGCCGAGGCGTCGGTGCCCGATCACTGCGCCGGTATAGGGATCGACGAAGAGTTCGTCCCATTGCGTCGACCAGGGTACCAGTCCGCCCGTGGCGCGATCGCGCCGTTCGACCTGGAGGATCACGCTGCGCCCCGGCGTGCCGTGCAATGGCAGATAGTCGATCGTTCCACCGGGATATCGCGCCATCACCCGTTCCCGCAGGTCCTGCGGCGACAGCATCGCCGCGCCCGGGGCCGGCGGTGCGATCCGGTGGACCTGTGGTGCCACCAGCAGGTCGATCCTGTCCCGGAACGCCAGCACGCTGCCCGTCAGCCCAGCGACGCAGAGGAACAGGGCGAGGCCCAGCCCCGCCCAGCGATGAATGCGCACCCAGAATGGGCGCAGGCGGATGCCCATCGGACGCGGCCCGATCAGAACCGCGTCGTCATGTTCACCCGCCAGGTGCGCGGCGCGCCGGGCCACACCTCGAACGCGCTGAAGGCATGGGTGAAGTAGCGTTTGTCGGCCAGGTTCTCGACACTGGCGCCCAGCCTGATGTGCGGCGTGACGGCATAGCCCATCTGCGCGTCGAAGCGCCAATATCCCGGCAGGTCGAAGCTCTCGTCGATATCCGCCGCGCGCCGGCCTGTATAGGTTCCCGAGCCGCCCAGCGAGAAACCCGACAGGACGCCGCGTCGCACTTCATAGTCGCCGCGCAGGACGATGCCATGGCGGGGGATGTTGCGGATGTGCTTGCCCACCAGATCGGGATTGGTGTCCTTGGTGGTTTCGGCGTCGATATAGCTATAACCAGCGTAGAGCATCATTCCCTCCAGCGGGCGGGCGGCGGCCGACAGTTCAAACCCCTTTGAGACCTGTTCGCCGATCGGCAGCAGGAAGCCGGGCGTGACGCGGTCGGCGACGGCGACATCGCCGCGCCTGAGATGGACAGCGCGCCGTTCAGCGACAGGCGCCCATCCAGCAGGTCCGCCTTCGCGCCCAGTTCATACTGGCGCCCCGTTTCGGGCTTCAGCGGGCTGCCGCCGGCCGTGATCCCCTGCACCGGGAGGAAGGATGTGGTGCGGTTGGCGAACAGCGACAATGTGGGTGTCGGCATGTAGAGCAGACCGATCTGCGTGGTCCATGCGGTCTGCTGCTGGCGCTGCAAGGCGGGCGCACGGGCACCGCGCGTGCTGACGACGGTCTGGCGATAGTCGGACCAGCGCGCGCCCGCGACCAGCTTCAGCGCGGCGGTGATGCCGATACGGTCCTGCGCGAAGAGGCCCGCGGTGCGGGTGCGCTCGTCGGTGGTGGTGTTCCGGCTGGGGATCCGTACCGTCGCGGGCGCGCTGCTCCGTTCATAAACCGGCGCATACAGATCGAGATCGGTCGTCAGGCTGGTGCTGCCGGTCGTAGCGCGATCGAACCAGGTATAATCGCCGCCCACCACGACCTCATGCGAGATCGGGCCGGTTTGGAAACCATAATTGAGGTCGGTGTGCGCGGTCCAGTTGTCGCCCGAGCCGACGGAGGCGAGCACCGCCCGCATCAGCGAACGCCGGGTGTCGTCGGACCAGCCCAGCAGGCCGAATACCGTCCCTTCGTCGTGATATTCGTGCATCCAGGATATCGCCGTCCGCCAGCGGATGTTCTCGCTGAAGCGGTGTTCGATGCGGCCGGTGATCTCGCTGTCCTTGCGGATCGAAGGGGCGAAGGTCGGGTCGGTCAGGCTCAGCGCGCGGGCGAAGCGGCCATTGGGATTGGGGCGCACCGTGCCGTCCGCCGGCAGGCCATTGAAGAATCCGCGCAGGCGGTTGTAGCTGTACACGCCCTCGATCGTGACGGTGGTCGCATGGTCGACATCCAACGCCACGACCGGCGCCACGAACAGATGTCGGCGGTGCCAATAGTCGACGAAGCTGTCGGCATCGTCATAGGCGGCCGTCACGCGGAAACGCAGGTCGCCGCCTTTGGTCAGGGGGCCGGTCAGGTCCGCCGTGGCACGCCAGTCGTCATAGCGGCCGAAGCTGAGACCCGCGAACGCCTCAGGGTCACGCTTGGGCTGCTTGGTGACGATGTTGACCACCGCACCCGGTTTCAACTGGCCATAGAGTACCGAGGCGGGGCCCTTGAGCACTTCGACCCGCTCGATCCCGATGGTGTCCCGGCCCTGGCGCATGGTGGAGGAGGCGATGCCGTTGATCGTCTGGTTCGCCTCGAACCCGCGGATCAGATAGGTATCGCCGAACGCGTCGAGGCTCGATCCATCGCGCGACGCACCGGGGATGAAACGCAGGGTATCGCCCACCGTCTCGCTTCCGCTGTTGGCGATCAGGCGGCGGTCGATGATCTCGACTGATTGCGGGATGGTCATCACGCTATCCTTGGCCAGGCGGCCGAAGACCATGATCTCCGCGCTTTGCGGCTCGGGCGGACTGACGGTGTGTGCCGTCGGCAAGACGCTGGCGGACCCTGCTGGGCGCGGCGCAGCGGTGGGAGCCTGTATCAGCACGTAGCCGGCCCGCCCGTCCGACTGTGCGCGCAGCCCGGTGCCGCGTAGCAAATGGTCCAGCGCGGCCCGGGAGGCCAGCGTGCCGCGTACCGCCGTGCTGCGCTTGCCCCGCGTCAGGCGCGCGTCGGCCACCACCATGATGCCCGACGCCCGCGTGAACGCGGCCAGCGCCTGGGCCAGCGGCCGGGCCGGCAGGTCGTAGTCGCGTATGCTGTCGGCGGCGGCCTGCGCCTGTGTCGGCGATGGCAGCGCAGCGGCGGCGGCGGCGCATGCCAGCAGGGCACCGGCCAGGCGCGGAAAACTCTTGGTCATTGCTATCCCCCACAAGGTCTGTTCGACCTACGGACGGATCAACGCCCCGTTCGGGCAGTGCCGTGGCGGATTATTTTTCTAGCGCCTGCGCACGACTGTGCCGTCCGGCCCCGTTTCCACCGTCACCGGCAGCGCGGCGCCGATCCCCGCCAGCGCCTGTGCGCTGTCGGTCAGGGGGAAGGTGCCCGACAGGCTGAGACCCTGCAGGTCCGTGGCATCGTAGCGGATCGGCGCGGCGCGATAGCGATTGAGCTGGTCGAGCACGCGCGAGAGGGGAAGGTCGTCCGCCACCAGCAACCCCTCCGGCCAGCCCTGTTCGGCCCGGGCGTCCATCGCGGGCAGCCGGTGCGCCCCGACGGCATCGAGCCGTGCCGCCTGACCGGGCCCGAGCGTCACGCAGGACGGCCGGGCGAGCGCCGCGCAAGCCCGCACCTGCGAGGTGATCACGGCCACGATCGTCGCGTCCTCGACCACCCGTACGCTGAACTGCGTGCCCAGCGCCTGCGCGGTGCCCTGTGGCGTGCGCACCACGAACGGCAAGGGCGCGCCATGATGGACGGTCGCCATGACCGCCCCGCGCCACAGGCGGACTGTCCGCCGATGGTTGTCGATGTCCAGCGCGCTGTCGCTGTCGAGCGTGAGCCGGTCCTGCGTGGCGAGCGTCGCGGATGCCCGCTGGCCATGCGCGGTCCGCTCTGCTGCCATCTGAGTGCGGATCGCGGGATTGTCCGCCAGAATCCATCCACCGCCGGCAAGACCGGCCGCCAGCAGGATGCCCACCATCGCACGTCGGGGGGCCTTGGCGCGGTACATTGCGCGCAGGGCCGTGCGCGTCACCGCATCGGCGGGTGCCATCCTGCCCCCGATCCGCGCCATCCGTTCGAACGCGATACGATGGGCGGGATCGGTCTCCAGCCATGCATCGAGATCCTGGCGGTCGCTTTCGTCCCACGCCGCGTCGCCCAGTTGCGCATGCCACGCCGCGGCCTGCTCCACCGCCTTGCGGCCGGGCTCCGCCGCGTCAGTCCGGGTTGCCATGGGCCGCGACGTAGCAGTGGAGCAAGGCGCGGGCGATATACTGCTTCACCATGCTGGCCGAAACGCCCAGTTCGGTGGCGATCTGCGCGTAGGTCAGCCCGTCTAGGCGGCTCATCAGGAGCGCGGAACGGACCCTCGGGGGCAATTGCCCGAGCAGTTCGCCCACCGCGCACAATTCCTGCACGGCTTCGGCCACGCGGTCCGGTCCTGGCTGTTGGGCATGGCCTGTCAACAGGGTATAGGCATCGAGGAACGCCCGTTCCGAGGCCTTGCGCCGCGCATCGTCGATCAGCAGCCGGCGGGCCACCGTGGCCAGATAGCGACGGGGATGCGAATGCAGCCGCAACCCCGACTGCTCGGCAAGTCGGCAGAAGGTCTCCTGCGCCAGGTCGCTCGCATTGCCATGGGTTCGCGCCCGCGTTGCAAGCCAGTCCAGCAGCCAGCGTCCATGCGCGCGATACAGCGAATCGAGGGAGGGCTGGGCCAAGCTTGTCACCGTCTGCCGGTAGCTTGTAAGATAATAAGTCGCAATATCCTTGGCGTGCAGCACCTTCGTCGTTACTGGCGCGGGATGCGATTGATTCGCATCATTGTAACGGGGGATACAAATGTCGTCATTCAGGATCGCGTTGATCGCATCGGGGGCGATCGTCGCGACGCCCGCCTTTGCGGAGGAGCCACAGGCCGCCTCGGCTGCGGAGGAGATCATCGTCACCGGTCGCGCGCAGCGGCTCTATCGCGTCGAGCAGACGACGGTGGGCAAGGCCGCCGAAGACCCGATGAACATTCCGCAGGCGGTGCAGGTCATCAATTCGGAGCTGTTCGCCGACCAGGGCGCACGCGACGCGACGGATATCTATCGCAACATCTCGGGCGTCAGCTTCTTCAGCTATGCGGGCGTGACCTTTCGTGGCTTCCGGCAGGACCAGTCCTTCTATGACGGCCAGCGGGGCAATCCGTTCATCGGCTTCTCCGTGCCGCAGCTCTTCAATGTCGACCGGGTCGAAGTGTTGAAAGGCCCGGCCGGGCTGTTCTTCGGGCCGGGATCGCCGGGGGGCATCATCAATTATGTGTCCAAGACGCCGAAGGAGGAAACGGCGCTGCGGGCGGTCATCACCGGCGGCACCTATGACCGTGTCGGCCTGTCGGCGGAGGCGACCGGCCGCGTGGATAAGGACGGCGTCCTGACCTATCGGCTGGGCGGCTTCTACGAATCGATGGACCCCTATCGCCGCAATACCCAGAACAAGACGCGGATCGGCGATGCGGGGCTGTCCATCAGAACGAACGAGGGCGGCAAGCTCACGCTGCAGGCGACGCTCTACGACAGCGCGTTCCAGGGCAACCGCCTGCGCGGCGTGCTGGTGGACAATGCCGGGAATTTCCTCACCACCATCCGCTGGAACGCCAATGAGAAGACCGATTTCCTGAACCTGCGCTCCGAGGCCTATCAGGCACGCTATGCGACCACGATCGGCGAGCGGGTCACGTTCGATGCCGGCATGCGCTATTTCAAGGCGACCGAGACCCAGCAATATCACGAGCCGCGCGGCCTCGATCCCAGCAACCCCGATCTGGTCCGCCGCGAATTCCGCGACCAGATCCGGCCCGTCCATGGCCTGTCGTTCATGGCCAACCTGACCGCGCGGGTCGACATCCTCGGCATGGAGCACAAGTTCCAGGCCGGTGCCGACTGGTATGACGAGAAGAGCCTGCTGCATTCGCGGATCCTGCGCGCCGGCGTGACCTCGCTCAGCCTGAGCAATCCCGTCTATGGCCGGGGCGAAGGAGACGCGGCGCGCGCGGCCCTGCTGCCCTTCACCACCACCGACACCCGCACCAAGCGCAAGGGCGCCTATCTCCAGGACCAGATCAGCCTCACCGATGCGCTGCTCCTGGTCGGCGGCGTGCGGTACGACAAGTTCGACGACGGGGTGACGTCCAGCAGGAACGGGGCCGTCTTGTCGCGCTCCTCCTATGCGGACAGCGACGTGACCCTGCGCGGCGGCGCGATCTTCAAGCCGCGGCATGACGTCTCGCTTTATGCCAGCTGGTCGCAGAGCTTCGAGCCGCAATCGGCGGCCAGCCAGAACATCGATGCCGGCGGCCCCTTCGCGCCGGTCACCGGCAACCAGCTCGAAGGCGGCGCGAAGACGCAATTGTTCGATGGCCGTTTGCAGGCCAATGCGGCCGTCTATCGCATCGTGCGCAGGAATATCCTGCAGGTCGATCCCTCGCTGCAGCCGGTCAATGGCGTCGACCGGCTGACCCCGATCGGCCAGGTCACCAGCAAGGGCTTCGAGCTGGACCTGACGACGGACGTCACGCCCAACTGGGTGCTGTTGGTCAATTACGGCTATAACGACACCCGGATCACCGGCACCGCGCCCGGCCAGGCGATCACCAATGCCGTGGGCGACCGGTTCGCCAATGCGCCCAAGCACAAGGTCGGATTCTGGACCCGGTATCAGGTGCCCGCGATCGGCACCGCCTTCGCGGTGGGCGGGGAGCATGTCTCGCGGCGCATCAGCCTGTCGGGGCAGACGGTGAAGCCCTATACGACCTTCGACGCCTCGATCACCAAGGGGCTCGGGCTCGTCGAGCTGTTGCTGCGGGTCGATAACATCTTCGACACGGTCTATGCCGCGTCGGGCTTCTCGGCGCAGAGCGGGCATTTCCCGGGGTCGCCGCGCACCTTCCTCGCCGAGCTTCGGCTGCGATTCTGATCGTGATGCGGCCCGCCACGGGAAAGACCCCCGGCAAGGGGCGCTCGCTCTGGTGGCGGGTCCATAGCTGGGCCGGGCTGAAGCTGGCGGTGTTCATGACGTTCGTGCTGGCCACCGGAACGCTGGCGGTCTTCGCGCATGAGATCGACTGGCTCGTCACCCCCGCGATGCGGGCCACGCCGCAGGACGGCCCCCGCGCGAGCTGGGGCCGGCTTGCGGCCGCGGCGGCGCAGGCGGAACCGCGGGGGCGGCTGGGGACGCTCTACGCGCCGATCGACCCGTGGTTCACGGCCGAAGCCTGGATCGACATGGGAAAGGGGGCGCCGCGCCGCGTCTATGTCGATCCCTGGACTGGCACGGTCACGGGCACGCATGGCTGGGCGAATGTGCACCGTTTCCTGCGGCAGACGCACCGCCACCTGATGTTGCCGACCAGGATCGGGATACCGATCGTCTCGTCGCTCTCATTTCTGCTGCTGGCCTCGCTGGTGACGGGGATCGTGACGTACAAGAAATGGTGGCGCGGTTTCCTCAAGCGGCCAAGGGGGGGCGATGCGCGCAAGCTGAGCGGCGACCTGCACCGGCTTGGCGGGTTGTGGAGCCTGTGGTTCGTGGCGTTGATCGCCCTGACCGGGCTTTGGTATCTGGTCGAGACGCTGGGCGGCAATGCGCGGGTGCCCCAATTGCCGACGATCGCAGCGCAGGGGCCTGTGCCGACCGGTGCCCGGCTCGACCGGCTGGTCGCCGCCGCCCGGCGGGCGCGCCCGTCGCTCGACATCCGGGAAATCCGGTTCACGGCGGCGAACGGCGTGGTCTTCCTTGGCCAGGATGGGGCCTGGCTGGTCCGCGACCGCGCCAATGCCGTGGCGATCGTCCCGGCCGATGGGACGGTGCTCGGCTCGCTCGACGGCCGCGATCTGGATATGCATCAGCGGATATCCGAAATGGCCGACCCCCTCCATTTCGGCACGTTCGGCGGGCTGACGACGAAGATCATCTGGTTCCTCTTCGGCGTGATCCTGACCGGCATGTCGGTGACGGGCACCATCATATACGCCAAGCGGCTGGAAAAGGCCGAGCGGCAGCAAAGAAGCGCCGCCAGGATCGCCTGGTCCGGCATGGGCGCATGGGCCTATATCGGCATCGCGCTGGTGGTCATGGCCCTCATCCTCACGCCCGGCGCGATCGTGGGCGCGGGATGACGCTGGCGCGGGCGGATGCGGCTAGCCCGGCCGCAGGGCGTGCCACTGGCGATCGACCTGGGTCGACCGTGCGATGACCAGTCTGCTCGCGACGCTGGACGGGCCGAAGGTGCGCACCTCGTACAGCGCCTCGAACGCGCCGCCCTTGCCGACCTTGGTCGCCAGCGCGTCGAACTCGCCGCGCCGCGCGACGATCTGCGCGCCTTCCGACAGGGCGGGATCGTTCATCGCCGCGACGACGAGGATGCGGTTGCCATAGGGGCCGGGAAAGCTTGCGACATAGGCATAGTCGCGGCGCAGCATCCGCTCCTGCGACGGATCGGCCCAATCCGACTGGAAACGCTGGCCGCTGCGCCGATCGATCAGGGCATCGCCATCGGGCGCGAGCTGAAAGCCGGACGTCGCGAAGATCGGCTCATGCAGATCGCGCATGTCGCTCAGCAGGCCGACATAGACGATATTATGCGCCTTGAGCATGTCGGTCGTGAAGCGGGAGGACGTCAGCGGGGTCGGCGGTGTTCCCGCCCGCGTGGCATTGCGAACGATCGGCGCCAGCGTGGTCAGGGCGACGGTCGCGGCGGATGGCAGGTCGAACAGGTTCAGGTCGACATAGCGTGCCCGCTGTCCGGGATCCTTCGCCTTGTAGCTGTCCAGCGCCTCGCTCGACGGAATGGCCGGATCGCGCAACTGGCGAAAGACATGCCCCTGATCGTCCAGCTCGCCAAATGTATATCGGTCGCCGCAGACGAGCAATGTGGGGAAGGGGGCTTGCGCCAGCGGCAGCCAGAAGGGGGAAGGGACGCGATCGCGCTGCCCTTCGGCGGGGGTAAGCGGCGACCAGCGCGATGACAGCAGGGCGATCAGGATCAGGCCGAGCGCGAGGGCGCCGACGATCACCAAGGCCTGTCGTCCCACCGCTGCACGCCGACCCGCGGGCGTTGCCATGGTCGGCATGGCCGGATCGGTCTCCCCCTCCGCCGCGCCGTCCTGCGGGGCCGATGGCGGCGGCAGCAATTGCAGGCGATACTCGCCGCGCGGAAGGACCAGCCGCTCGCCGAGCGCGTTCGCCGGAAGGTCCTCCAGCTTCTTGCGCAGCCGGTGGATACTCATGCGGACGGTTGCATCATGCCCGATCTGCTCGCTGGTCGAGAGATCGAACACTTCCTGGGCGACTTCGATCTCCTTGGGCGTCCGACCGGCCAGCGATCGTTCGACCAGAAAATCGAAGAGCTTGCCGATCTGCGCCGATTTGCCCAGCGTGCCGCTGGTGCGCACCATCTCCGCCGCCGCGCGTAACCGTTCCAGCCGGGCGTCCTGATCCGACATGCCGTTCAGCGTTGCCGACAAGGATCGAAACGTCGTGAGGCAGAAACGATCAAGCAAGCCCTCCCATGATAGCGTTATTCTTATGCCAGCTTTTCCCGCCGACAAAGCGCATGCTTCCCGGTCGTTGCCGGCCATGGCTCTGTCGGTCTGTGGACAGCATCGCGAGGCGCGGGAGGGGCGCGCCCTTGCGACCTCCCGCGCCTCGCATTCACCTGACGGATCACTCCATTCGCGCGATCGTCACCTCAAGTCCGTCCAGCCGGGTCGAGAACGGAATCTGGCAGGACAGGCGCGAATATTGGTCCCGGCCGATCGCTTCGTCCAGCACCGCGTCTTCATCCTCGGCCATCGGGGGCAGGCGCGCCAGCCATTCCGACGCGACATGGACATGACAGGTGGCGCATGAACAACTGCCGCCGCATAGCGCGGGCAGCTCGTCCATCCCGGCCTCGCGGATGATCTCCATCACCGACAGGCCCGCATTGCCGTTGAGGACGCGGCTGGCCCCGCTTGGCGTCCTCACGACCAGACGGCCCGTTTCACCCGTCGCCTTCCTGTCGACGCCGTTGTCCTGCTGTTCGTCGATCATGCTCATCATGCCTGTCCTCTCACTATATCGCTCGCATGGGGTCATGGCGGGGTCACGGCGCCGCTCGCGGGCCCGTGGATGGCCCGGCCAGGGTGAAGTGACGGTCGTCCGCGCCATGTTACCGCGCGTTGCGCCGGTGCATCCGAGCCCAGCATCAACGCGCCGTAACGCAGCCTCTCATTCTTATTTTGTGCAGAAAATGCAACTTATAATGTAATTAGTCAATCATATTTTCGATTATGGAACAATAGCCGGCGCGCCCGCGCTCCGGGCGACCGGGGTTATCGGGTCGTGTACCGTTCGCGCCCGGCGCGTACGGTTTGGTACTTACGCACCGCGTTCGCCGCGCGCATGCCAGTCCGGTCGCACCGCCAACGATGCGGCTCGGGTTGCCGCCGGTCGAAAGGATCGCCGCGCGGCGACGCGATGATTGCGGGATCACCCGCCCAAAAAAAAGAAGCGACAATAGGAGAGGCATATGGCTTCCGGTTTCCTCAAGGCGAAGCGGCTTGGCGCCGTCGCCGCGCGTGGCTGCCACGCATCATTCCGAAAACAGGGTCCAACCAACCCGTATCATGCCATTCCGCATCATGGAGGTCGACATGACTGACCTGAACCTGTGGTCCTGGATCGTCGCATTCTACCAGCCGACGCTGGAGATCGTCGAATTGTGGATGTGGGGCCTGCCGTTGTTCGCCGCGGTCGTCGCGATCTCGTTCATGCTGTCCGGCAAGCGAAGCGGTGGACTGACCTGGAAGGGGATGATCGACATGGTCTTCCCCCGCGAATTGCATAGTCACCCCTCGGCGCGGGTCGACCGGTGGAATGCGATCATCCTCTTCGTGATCGGCTTTCCGCTCGTCGGCCTCTTCGCGCTGAACGGCCTGGCGGTCGCGGGCAATGTCGCCGGCGCGCTGGCGTCCCATTTCGGCGGGATCGGCCCCGTCCTCCATGCCACCTGGGCGATCGTGGCGCTGCAATTCGGGGTGTTCTTCCTCGCGACCGACTTTGCCGGCTATTGGGTGCATTACTGGTGCCACACCAACCCGTTCCTGTGGACGCTGCACAAGCCGCATCACACGGCCGAGACGCTGACGCCCTGGACGCTCTATCGCCAGCATCCGATCGAGTTCTTCATCCTCAACGCCATCCCGCCGATCTTTGGCGGCATCGTGACGGGCTTCGTCCTGTACGGGACCGGAACGACCATCCTGCCCGGTACGATGATGTGCGTCGGGATCCTGTCCTATGTGCTGTTCTTCGTGATCGACTTCCTGTCGCATGCCCATGTCCCGGTGTCCTATGGCTGGCTGAACCGGATCGTTCTCGCGCCGGTCATGCATAATGTGCATCACAGCATGGAGCTGGAGCATCGCGACAAGAACAACGCCGTCGTCCTGACGCTCTGGGACTGGATGTTCGGCACGCTGTACCTGCCCAAAAAGGGCGAGACGTGGCGCTGGGGCGTGAACGAGGAGGAATATGGCCCCGCGAATCCGCACAACACGTTGAAGGGATTTTATGCGGAGCCCTTTGTCGAGGCGGGTCGAAGCATCGCCCGGTCGCTGCCGCACCGGACGAAGGGCATGGTCGAAAAGGCCCGGTGACCGGAGCGCCCATCCGCGGCCGAAACATACCAGGCCATCATGTTGTCGAGGTCCGAACCCTGGTTCGGGCCTCGATTTCGTTTCGGCCGCCTCACGCCCGCTTTGCCTTGGCGCCGCGTGTTACGGCTGGGTTACATCGGCGTACCGTTCGGTACTTGCCGCCATGCGGGCCGGTACCCATCCAGCGATGGCAGATGGAAAACCATCGCGATCTGGCGATACTCACCGACACGGGCGACGTGATCGAAATGGCGTGATCCAGCCACAGGACGGATCGCGCATCGACGCTTGTGATGGCGAGGACAGCTTCGAACGTCGGGAGAAACCGCGGGCCGGCCGTGTCGGCACCGTTCGACGATTCAATTGGAGGGGAGAGGCATGCGCGATTTGAACGTATCCGTTGCTGGGCACAGGCATATGAGCCTCCGACGGGATCGACTGATGGGCTCCGTCGCCATCGTCCTGCTGATCGGGCTGGGCGCACAGGCAGAGGCACAGACACAGACACAGACACAGACACAGACACAGACGACCAGGCCCGCTGCATCACCGCCACCGGCCGCGGACGGCGGGAGGGCCAGGCCCGCCGCCAGGAACGCCGATCCCGGCGAGATCGTGGTCACCGCGCGCCGCAAGGAAGAGACGCTGACCAATGTGCCCGCGTCCATCACCGCCTATTCATCGGACTTTCTGAAGAAGCAGAATATCCAGAATTTCGCCGATTATGCGACCAAGATCCCCAACGTCACCTTCCAATATGGCCAGGGCAGCGATGCATCGTCGGTCGGGTTCGTGGGCGGACGGCAGACGACGGTGCGCGGCGTCGCGGGGGCCAACACCACCGGCTATTATATCAACGATACCCCGGTCCCCGCATCGATCAGCCCCCAGACGCTGGCGCTCGACCGGATCGAGGTGCTGAAGGGCCCGCAGGGCACGCTGTTCGGCGCCAGCTCGATGGGCGGCAATCTGCGCTTCATCACCCGCCAGGCGTCATTCACGAAGAACAGCTTCACCGCCCAGGTCCAGGGCGGCGGCACGCAGGATGGCGGGCTGGATTATGACGGCAGCATGCGCGGTGATATCGTGCTCGTGCCCGGCCGGGTGGCTCTGGATGTGGCGGGTGGATACACGCGCGAATCCGGCTTCATCACCCGGCGCTTTCCCGATGCGGCGGGCAATCTGGTGTCCAGGGACGGGCAGGGCCGCAACGACACGTTCGCGGGTGCCGCCACCCTGCGGATCAAGCTGAGCGACCGGCTTGAGGCCAGTATCGGCGGGCTGGGCCAGATTTCCAACCTGCACGGCTTCCCGGCGGCCTATGTGCCCCTGCCGGGCTATCGGCCGGTCTCCTACACGCTCGACCGCGACCGCGATGTGCAGGAATATTCGCGCGACCGCTGGGGCCTCGGCTCCCTCGTCCTCAAATATGCCGGGGAGGGGTTCGACATCACCTCCTCCACAAGCTTCTTCACCCGCCGCACCTCCGAACTGGAGGACAATACGGAGGGGAATAATCGCTACATCAGGACCGTGCGGAACACCGATGCCGGGAACCCGGCGCTGCCGACGCTCAACATCGCGAAGGACCGGCGCTTCACCTCCGAAAACCGGCTGTCCTTTGACGAAGGGGCGCTGCTTCCGCATTTGTCCGGCATCGTCGGCGTCTTCTATCAGCACGGCTATAATAATTTCACCCAGCCGGCGATTCCGATCCCGGCACTCCAGAATGCGGGTCTGGTGCCGGGCTTCGTCACGCGGCAGACCTTCATCACGCATGAGGACAATAGCGCGGTCTTCGGCGAACTTTATTACGAGGTCGTCCCGCGACTGACGCTGACCGTCGGCCTGCGCAAATACTGGATCACGCAGAAGGCGGATGCGACACTCAGCGAGGGGATCTTCAATTCGGCGCAGGGCGATCTGTCACCGGCCCGGCGGGCGCACCAGACCGGCGTCGTGCCCAAGTTCGTCGCTTCCTACAAGCTGCCGGGCGAAGGCACCCTGTATGTTTCGGCCGCCAAGGGCTTTCGGCCCGGCGGCTCGCAGGCGCGTCTGCCCGATTTCTGCCGGGGCGATCTGGCCGCGATCGGTCGCAATCAGGACAATACCCAAAGCTATCGGTCGGACTCGCTCTGGAGCTACGAGGCGGGCATCAAAGGCCGGATCGCCCACCGGCTCAACGTGGCAGCGGCCGCGTTCCAGATCGACTGGTCCGATATCCAGCAGCAGCTCGCACTGCCGGTCTGCACGTTCAGCTTCATCGGCAATGCCGGTCGGGCGCGGATCAGGGGCGGCGAGCTGGAGGTAAGCGGGCGACCGATCGCGGATGTGCCTTTCACCATCCAGCTGGGCCTGGGCTATACCGATGGCCGTCTGATCGATCCCGGCCTGATCGCACAGGCCCCCAATACCCGCCTCGTCCAGACGCCCGAGTGGAGCGGTTCGATCGCCGGCAATTACGAACATCCGCTAAGCGACAGCGCGACATTCATCGTCAGCGCCGACTATAGCTATACCAGCTCGGTCAAGGTGGTGAACAGCGCGGGCGGGTTCCTCCAGCGGCAGGCGCTCAACTTCGTCAACGGCTCGCTCGGCGTCCGCTTCGGCAAGTCGCAGGTCATTCTCTATGGCAAGAACCTGCTCGACAAACGCTTGAACCTTGGCGACCTCTACAGTTCCGGGATCGAGCGCTCCGAATTGCTCGCCGATGGCAGCACGCGACGGTTGCCGCGCGCCGCGATCAGCCGCCCGCGCCAGATCGGCCTGCAATATCGCGTGGATTTCTGAGATGGCCGCGGTCGCGATACGCGCCGTCGCGCTTTCGACATGGATGGCGCTGTACCTCGGCGGTCCGCTTGCGGGACCCGCCCGGGCGCAGACGCTGTCGATGCCGCGGGTCGAGATGGTGCCGGACGACGGGCAACTCCCGCTATCCTCCGCACGCCGGCCGGGGACCGAATATCTCGACCTCGCCCGGCGTGGTTATGAGGAGCAGGAATATTATCTGTCCGGCGTGGCCCCGGCGATCACCGCCGATGGGCGCACGGTGGCGGACGCGCCCTATGTGACGCGCTTCCTGATCCGCAAGCCCAGCGACCCGGCCCGGTTCAACGGCACGGTCATCATCGAGCCGTTCAGCTGGTTCGGGGAACGGGCGGCGGGGTGGATCCTGACCCGCGACTATCTGACGCGGCGGGGCTATGCCTTTGTCGGCTATACGCTCAACATCAACGCGCCGCGGCATGATCCGAAATTCCCGGTCGATGCCGGCGGGACGAGCGAGGATGCGCGCCGGTACGGCAACATCGTCAATTTCGATTTCATGCGCCGGTTCGATTATGCCCGCTATGCGCCGCTGGGCAGCTATTATGACGATCGTCGCTTCCTGCGGGGCGGGTTGCCCGACCCGTTCGTTCCGCAGGCGCAGGGGATCAGCGCCGAACTGGCGATGCTGCTGAAATCCAACCTGCCGGGCGGACCGACGGCCGGCCTGAAGGTAGAGCGCGTCTATGTGAACACCTGGGCGGTGAACGCGCAGATCTGGATGGATTATCTGGATCAGGGCCGTCACCAGCAATGGCGGATGCCGGACGGTCGTCCGCTGATCGATGCCTATATGACCGGCAGACTCGCTTATGGGGAAGTGGCGGGGGATGCGATCCGCGTGCCGCGCCATATGCCGGAGGGCGTGCCGTTCGTGACGGTGTTCAGCCAGTCCGAGACGCTGCACGACGTCACGGAGGGGATCGCGCTGCCGCCCGACAGCGACGCCCCCCGGTTGCGCTATTACGAAGTGATGGGGACGCCGCATCTGCGCAAAGCCGATCTCGGAACCGACGAGGTCGAGCCGATGCCGAATGAAGGCGGCAAGCCCAACGATCCGCGCTGCCAATATCTCTATGACGAACCGGCGGAACTGCCCTTCTCGGCGTTGCTGGACGCGATGGATCGTTGGGTCAGGCTGGGCGTCCCCATGCCCCGCGAACAGCGCGTGGCGCGGCGCGGTCGCGCCGTGGTGCGGGACCAGGCGACCGGGAACATCGTGGGCGGGGTGCGCCCGCCCTGGATCATGGTCCCGACCGCCGAATATTGGACCGATGCCGAAACGGGGTGTGGCGTGGTGTATGATACCAAGCTGCCCTATCCGGCATCGCGGCTGCGGGCGCGTTATGGCAGCTATGCCGCCTATGCACGGCGTTTCGACCAGGCGAAGCGCCGCTCGGTCGCGCAAGGCTATCTCCTGCCCGAAGACGCCGCGATGCTGAAGCCGATCGCCTCGGCGGACGATTTCCGGTCGGACCGCCGGTGATCGGCGGTCCCGGTCGCCGGCGCGTCACTGGGGGCCGCTGCGTCACGGGGGCCCGGCCCGTCATTGGTGATAGTCGGTCACGGTGGCGATCCGGCCATCCACGAAGACCAGGGGGCGGATCGATCCGCCGATCCGCACCGCATCGACCTTGGCGACGACGATGCTGTGGGTGCCGTAGGCGTGAAGCGCATCGACCGTGCAGAACAGATTGGCCTGCGCGGCCTCGAGCACCGGCATGTCCTGATCGCGCAACGTCCAGTCGCCGCTGGCGAAACGCTCCGCCGGGGTCGCACGGCCGCCGAAGACGAAGCACAGCTCGCCATGCTCCGCGCCCAGGATGTGGACGGCGACCGGGCGCCCGATCGTCAGGCTGGCATGCATGCTGGCGGCGCGGTTCACGCACATCAGCAGCGCGGGCGGATCGGCGGTGAGCGACGTGACCGCCGTCGCGCTCATGCCGATCGCGGTGCCATGCGCGTCGCGGGTGGTCAGGATGCAGACGCTGGCCACCAGCCGCCGCATCGCCTGCCGGAACAATTGGGGCAGTTCCGGTGGCGTGGCGCGAGCGGACCGCGGCGTCCGGTCTTCCGGCGGCCGGGCGCCGTCCAGGCCGATGGCGTCCGATTGAGTCATGGACCTCTCCTCGATCATCCGGGCCGTGCGGGCAGGCTGACTGTCAGGGTGTCGCCCCCGCCGGGCCGATTTATTGTTGCATAAAGTAGCCATGATGGCTTGAAATGACCAGAGTGTTTCTTCAATGTGCATGGCGCGCCGGAAATGACCGGCCATCGCCGCGGTCCTTCGGGGCAGCCTGCAAAGACAAAAAGCAGGCGTTCCGAGACCGCAACGGGAGAGGTTTCGTGCCCATGTCTCGCCATGCGCCAGATGACAGGACCGTGGCGGCGGTCGGCCGGCTCCCCTCGACACCATGGAGGATCCGCAGATGACCATCGACATTCAACGTGCAGCGCAGCTCGACCGCGAGTCGCTGTTCCACCCCTTCACCGCCCTCAACGACCTGTATCGCGACGGTCCGAACGTCATGGCATCGGGCAAGGGGCTGCATGTCACCGACATTCACGGCAACACCTATCTCGACGGGATGGCGGGGCTGTGGTGCGTCAACCTGGGCTATGGCCGCCAGGATATTGTGGACGCGATCGCCGAGCAGAGCGCCAGGCTGTCCTTTTTCCATACGTTCAACAGCATGTCGACCGATGTCGCGATCGAATGCGCCGACGCGCTGCTGAAGCGAGCGCCGGTCCCCATGTCCCGCGTGTTCTTCGGCGCCTCGGGCAGTGACGCGAACGAGACGCAGATCAAGCTGATCTGGTATTACAACAACCTGCTCGGCCGTCCGCAGAAGAAGAAGATCATCGCGCGCTGGAACGCCTATCATGGCTCGGCGGTGATGACGGCCGGGCTCACCGGCCTGCCGGGCATGCACGCGCTGTTCGACCTGCCGCTGGGGCCCATCCTGCATGTCACCGCGCCGCACCATTATCGCAAGGCGGCCGAGGGCATGACCGAACGCGAATTCTCGCGGTCGCTGGCGGTCGAACTGGAAGAACTGATCGCGCGGGAGGGCGCGGACACCATCGCGGCCTTCTTCGCCGAGCCGGTGATGGGGGCGGGCGGTCTCATCGCCACGCCGGAAGGCTATTGGGAAGAGATCACCCCGATCCTGAAGCGCCACGACATCCTGCTGGTGATGGATGAGGTGGTGTCGGGCTTCGGGCGGCTCGGCACCTATTGGGGCGCGCAGACCTATGGCCTGGAGCCGGACCTGATCACCGCGGCCAAGGGCGTGACGGGCGGCTATTTCCCGATGTCGGTCTGCTACATCTCGCCGAAATTGTGGGACGTGTTCGAAGGGAATCGCGATGCGGCCGGCCTGTTCGGCCACGGCTATACCTATTCGGCGCATCCCGTCGGCGCGGCGGCGGCGCTGGCGACGCTGCGGGCCATCGACGAGGATAGGGTCGTGGACCATGTCGCCCAGGTCGGGCCATATCTGCATGAGCGGATGCGGGCCGTTCTGGGCGACGATCCGATGGTCGGGGAGATTCGCGGACGCGGCCTGATGATCGGGATCGAGCTGGTCAAGGATCGGGCGACCAAGGAAGCCTTTCCGATGGCGCAGCGCGTCGGCCGGCAGGTGCTGAAGGCGGCGGCGGATCGTGGCCTCATCACCCGCGCGCTGGGCGATACGCTGGTGTTCGCGCCGCCGCTGGTGATCGATCGCGAATCGATCGACGCACTGGTCACGATCTTCAAGGCCGCGATCGACGCGGTGCGCGCGGACGTCGCGTGATGCGTGCCGGGGCGGATGGCACGGTGGCCCCCCCATTGCCGCTCGCCCCGGCCCGTGCCGGTCCGACGATCGGCTATGGCGCGATCGCGTCGGCGATCGCGGTCGGCATCGTCGGGGCGTTGGTGATCCTGGTAACCCCCGGCTTCCTGGCGCTGATCGCGGCGCAGGCCGGGCTGGGCGATCAGCGGCTGGGCTATATCGCGGCCTGGGACATCAACGCCATGGCGGTGGCGATGGGGGGTAGCACCTTCCTGCTGCCGTTATGGGATTGGCGTATCAGTGTCGGGATCGGCCTGGCCCTGCTGGCGATGGGCAATCTCGCCACCGCCTTCAGCCATGACTATGCCGCGATCGCCGCGGCGCGGGTGCTGGCGGGGATGGGCGAGGGGATTGCGGTCGGCTTCGCCTTCGCGGCGTTCGGCCGGGCGGCCAATCCCCACCGGACCTTCGCGGTCTATCTGGTGCTGGGCGCGTTGATCGGGGCGGGCATCCTGTTGGCGCTGCCCATGTTGCAGGCGCAGGTCGGGCCACGCCTCCTGTTCATCGCCAATGCCGGGCTGGTCGTGCTGACGATGCTGGGACTGCGCTGGTTCCCGCATGGGCGGCGGCTGGAACAGGATGCGGCCTTGAGCGGCATCGGCGGGCTCGATCGCCGACTGGCGACGCGGATGCTGATCGCCGTCTTCTTCTACTTCTTCGCGATCAGCGCGGTGTGGAGCTATAGCGAGCGGATCGGCCAGGCCAGCGGCCTGGACGCCCATCGCATCGCGCATGGTCTTTCGCTCGGCACATTCGCGGGGATGGGCGGGGCCGCTCTCGCGGGGTTACTGCCGCGGCGGCTTGGCCGGGCATGGCCGCTGGCGGTGAGCGGGGCGGTGACGATCACCAGCTATCTGTTGCTGCTGGGCAGCGTATCGGCCGGCGCCTTTGCCGTGGCGATGGCCCTGCTCCTGCTCTCCTGGAATTTCGCGCAACCATTGCTGTCGGGCATTTGTTCCGATGCGGATGCCGAGGGCCGGGTGGTCTGCGCCATGGGATCGATCCAGACCTTCGGCATGGGTTTCGGGCCAGCCGTGGTCGGCATGACCCTGCGGACGGGCAGCTATGCCCTGGCCCTGTGGGCCAGTTGCGCGATCATCGCCGGCAGCCTGCTGCTCACCATTGTCGCCATTCGATCGAAGCATCTCGACAGGAGCCTTGCATGACCGCCTTGACGTTGGCCGACCCCGATTTGCTGCGCGAAGCGGCGCTGATCGGCGGGGAATGGGTACAGGCCGATGATGGCGGGACGATCGCGGTCACCAATCCGGCGACGGGGCACGTGATCGGTCATGTCCCCGATCTGGGGCCCGCCGAAACCGAGCGGGCGATCGCGGCGGCGGCCGCCGCATTCCCGGCCTGGAGCCGGTTGACCGCCGCCGAGCGCGCGGTGCCGCTGCGTCGCCTGTTCGAATTGATGCTCGCGCATGGCGACGACCTCGCGGCGATCATGACCGCCGAACAGGGCAAGCCGCTGGCCGAGGCGCGCGGTGAAATCCGCTATGCGGCCGGGTTTGTCGAATGGTTCGCCGAAGAGGGCAAGCGCATCTATGGCGATGTGATCCCGCCCAATGCGGCGGGCCGTCGCATCCTGACCTTCAAGCAGCCTGTCGGGGTGTTCGCGGCGATCACGCCGTGGAACTTCCCCGCCGCGATGATCACCCGCAAGGTCGCCCCCGGCTGGGCCGCCGGATGCACCGGAATCGTGCGTCCGGCTTCGGCCACGCCATTCTCCGCACTGGCGCTGGGCGTGCTGGCCGAGCGGGCCGGACTGCCGGCCGGGCTGTGCAACATCATCACCGGCGCGGCAGGCCCGATGAGCAAGACGATCTGCGACAGCCCGGTGGTGCGCAAATTGTCGTTCACCGGGTCGACCGCGGTCGGCGCGACATTGCTCGCGCAGTGCGCGCCGACGATCAAGAAGACGTCCATGGAACTGGGCGGCAATGCGCCGTTCCTGGTGTTCGACGACGCCGATGTCGAGGCGGCGGTCGATGGTGCGATGATCGCCAAGTTCCGCAACGCCGGACAGACATGCGTGTGCGCCAACCGCTTTCTCGTCCAATCGGGCATTCACGATCGCTTCGTCGCGGCGCTGGCGGCGCGCGTGGCCGCGCTGCGGGTCGGAGAGGGCCGGAGCGAGGGGGTGCAGATCGGGCCGCTGATCGACGGCAACGCCGTCGCCAAGGTAGCCGCGCATGTCGGCGATGCGGTGGCACGCGGCGCGCGTGTCGTCGTGGGGGGCGGGCCGCACGGGCTGGGCCACAATTTCTTTGCGCCGACCGTGCTGGTGGACGTCCCGGCCGAGGCGCTGTGTTTCCGCGAGGAGACCTTCGGGCCACTCGCCGCGATCGTCCGGTTCGACCGCGAGGAGGAGGGGGTCGCCCTGGCCAATGCCAGCGAATTCGGGCTGGCCGCCTATTGCTATACCCGCGATGTCGGGCGCGCCTTCCGTGTCGCCGAGGCGATCGAGGCGGGGATCGTCGGTATCAACGAAGGGCTGATCTCGACCGAGGTCGCGCCGTTCGGCGGGATCAAGCAATCCGGGATGGGCCGCGAAGGATCGAAATACGGGATCGAGGACTATCTCGAGATCAAATATGTCGGGATCGGCGGCATCTAGCAAGCGAAGGGAGCCGCTGGGCGGCTCCCCCTTGGGATTACAGGAATATCGCCCTCGACAGGCCTCCATCGACCGCGATCGATTCGCCGGTGATGCCACTTCCCCGCGCGGAGGCGAGGAAGACGATCGGATCGGCGACCTCCGCCACTTCCAGCATTCGCCGGATCGCGGCAGGCGCGCCCGCCTCGCGCTCGACGACCGCGTCATAGGAAATGCCTTCCTGTCGCGCCATGTCGGCGAACCATTGCTCGATATGCTCGGTCCGCGTGACGCCGGGATGGATGATGTTGACGGTGATGCCGTCGCGGCCGAGTTCGTCGGACAAGGTCTTGGTCAGATGGACCAGCGCGGTGTTGCGCAACCCGCTCAACGCCTCGGTGCTGCGCGCGGTCAATCCGCCGACATTGACGATCCGGCCCCAGCGCGCGCGGCGCATATGCGGGACACAGGCCTTGCACATGCGGAAATAGCCGAGCAGCTTGGTATTCAGGTCGAGCAGCAGGCTGTCCTCATCGGCGTCCTCGATCGCGTTGCGCACCAGTCCGCCGGGCGCCGCGGCGCAATTCACCAGGATCTCTACCCCGCCATACAGCGCCGCCGTCTGGTCGACCACGCTGCGGACCGAGGCCATGTCGGTCGTGTCGACGGGGATCGCGCTGATATTGCCGCCCGTGTCGGCGCGCAGTTCCTCCGCCGCGGCCTCCAGCGTCGATCGGGTGCGGGCGGCGATGGTGACATTGACCCCCGCCCGCGCCAGCTTGCGCGCGGTTTCCTTGCCGATACCGACGCTGCCGCCGGTGACGATCGCGGTCCGGCCCGCGATGTTCAGGTCCAGGCTCATCCTTCTCTCTCCCTTTTTATTGTCGGGGTGCCGATCCGGGCATGGGCCTCCATGCCATGGGCAAAGCGGCTGGTGATCCGGTCGTGGCGGCCGATCTCGGTGATCCCGGTGCAACTGCCCGTCGCGACGAGTTGCCCGCGACGCAGTGCTTCGCCCCGCGTCGCCAGCCAGTTCGCAAGCCATGTCACGGCCGCCAGCGGGTTGCCGAGCACGCTGGCGCTGTTGCCGACCACCGGCGGAGCATTGTCGCGCAGCAAACACGCCTCCATCGTCGCGAAACGATCGTCCCAGCCGTGCGACAATCGCCCGCCGACCACCAGCCATTCCGCATGGCCGTTATCGGCGATCAGCGCGCCGATATCGATATCGTCGACCGCATAGCGCGACGTGCATAGCTCGATCCCGGCATACACGCCGCCGATCGCGGCCGCGACGCGCGCCTCGTCGATCGGCGCGCCGCTATGGGAGAGATCGGTGCCCATCTCCACGACCAGCTCGGCCTCGGCGAAACGCGGCTGCGCTCCGGCGGGGATGGTGGCCATGCCGTGCAGGATGTCGGCGGCGCAAAGCCGTCCGAGGATCGGTTCGGTCGTCCCCATCGATCGCTGCGCGGCCGGATTGGTCAGCCCGATCTTGTAACCCGCGACGGCGGCCTCGCGCAGACGCAGCGACTCGGACTGCACGGCATAGGCCTCATCCATCGTCAGCGCGGCGGGGGGTGGTGGAATCGTCTGATTCGTCGCGCGCGCCTCGGCGATCGCGCGGGCCAGTTCGGACAGCGGGGATGGTGGAAAAGCCATGGCGCGACCATGCATTCATTGTATCGAATACGCAACAGCGGATGATATAAATTGCATATTGTTTCTAAAGTCGACATAACGTAGACCATGGGAAACGACGGGCGGAAACGACGCTCGTAAAGCCTGGGAGAGCAGCATGACGACGCTATCGGCACGGGACACGGCGACTCGACTCGAGGGCGAATTGGCCAGGGCGCCGCGCAAGCTGTTGATCGAGGGCAAGTTCGTCGCTGCGCAGTCCGGCCGCACCTTCGCGACGATCAACCCGGCAACCGGCGAGGAACTGGCCCAGGTCGCCCATGGCGCGGCCGCGGACATCGATCTGGCGGTGGCCGCCGCGCGCCGCGCGCTGGACAATCCGGCGTGGCGCGACATGAGCGCCAATGATCGCTCGCTGCTGCTCTATCGCCTCGCCGATCTGATCGAGCGCGACGCACAGGAACTGGCCGTTCTCGAATGTCTCGACAATGGCAAGCCCGCGACCCAGACGCGGCTGGTCGAGATCGAGGGATCGATCAAGACCTTCCGTTATTTCGCGGGCTGGCCGACCAAGTTCGGGGGCGAGACGCTGCCCGTCTCCCCGCGCGGCGGCCTGCGCATTCTGAACTACACGACGCGGGAGCCGGTCGGCGTCGCCGGGCTGATCGTGCCGTGGAATTATCCGATGTCGATGGCGGCGTGGAAGATCGCCCCGGCGGTTGCGGCGGGATGCGCGGTCGTGCTGAAGCCCGCCGAACAGACTCCGCTGACCGCGCTTCGCCTGGGCGAACTGGCGCTGGAGGCGGGCTTTCCCGCCGGTGTCATCAACGTCGTCACCGGCTTTGGCGATGCGGGCGCGGCGCTGGTCGCGCATCCCGGCGTCGACAAGATCGCCTTCACCGGGTCGACCGAGGTGGGAAAGGCGATCGTCCGGGCCGCCGCGGGCAACCTGAAGAAAGTGTCGCTGGAGCTGGGCGGCAAGTCGCCACAGATCGTGCTGGCCGATGCCGATATCGCGGCGGCGGCGGCGGCGATCGCGGCCGGCATCTTCTTCAACCAGGGGCAGACCTGCACGGCCGGATCGCGCCTCTATGCACATCATTCGATTCACGACGAATTGCTGGAGGCGGTCGCGGGACACGCGGCGCAGCTCAAGATCGGCAATGGTCTCGATCCCGAGACCAGCTTCGGCCCGCTGGTCTCGCAGGAGCAATGGGATCGGGTGAGCGACTATGTGCGGATCGGCACCGAGGAGGGCGCGCGGGTGCATATCGGCGGCGCACGCCCGGCGGGTTTCGACCAGGGATTCTTCTTCCAGCCCACGATCCTGGCCGATGCGACGCGCGACATGCGCGTGGTGCGCGAGGAGATATTCGGCCCCGTGCTGGGCGCCCTGTCCTGGAGCGATCCCGAGGACCTGGTCGCGCAGGCCAATGACTCCGTCTTCGGCTTGTCGGCGGGCATCTGGACCAAGGACATCAAGAGCGCGCACCGCATCGCCGCCGCCGTGAAGGCGGGCACGGTGTGGATCAACTGCTTCAACCTCCTCGATCCCTCGACGCCGTTCGGCGGCTTCAAGCAATCGGGCTGGGGTCGCGAACATGGGCGGCAGGCGATGGAACTCTACAGCGAGACGAAGAGCGTCTGGGTCAATCTGAGCTGACCCGCATGGCGCACGATCACGAACGACAGGATGGAGAGATGGACATGGCGACGGAAAAGACCCTGCTGGTATCCACCGATGGCCAGGCCGTGATGCGCAGCCATGACGAGGGCAAGACGTGGCATCGGATCGGCATCAACCAGGATCTGGAATATGATGACCGGGTCCGCTGCCTGCTGGCCGATCCGCGCGATCCCGAATGGGTGTTCGCGGGGGCCGAGCGTGGCCTGTTCCACAGCGAGGATTGCGGCGTCACCTGGACGCGCATCGATGGCGCGCTGAACGACATGGCGGTGTGGAAGCTGGCCATCGCGCCGAGCGACCCCAACATCATGTATGCCGGGACCGGATCGCCCACGCCGTCGATTTTCCACCGTTCGACCGATGGCGGGCGGACATGGGAGCGGACTTCGCTGGAAATGCCCGCGAAATGCGCCGGGGTCAGCCGCCCGCGCATGCTGGCGCTGGCCGTCGATCCCGACAATGCCCGCGATGTCTGGGCCGGGGTCGAGGAAGGCGGCCTGTTCCATTCGACCGATGGCGGCGACCATTGGGAGCGGCTCGACACGCATTGGCCGCAGGAGCGCGGCAATTCCGACATCCACAATATCATCGTCCTGCCGGGCACACCCAAGGTGGTGTTGGCGCTGGTCGTCAACGCGCTGTATCGTTCGGAGGATGGCGGTCGCACCTGGTCGCGGGCCGGCGCGCAGGACAGCTGGGGCATGCGCTATTCCCGCTTCCTGTTGAAGAAGGCGAACAGCGACGAATTGTTCCTGGGCATAGGCGATGGCACGCCGGGGACGATCGGCGCGTTGCTGCGCTCGACCGACAAGGGCGCGTCCTTCCAGCCGATCGACCTGCCGGTGCGCCCCAATTCCTGCCTGTGGGCGGCGGGCGGCCATGCCGCGGACCCCGACTTCCTGTTGATCGGCACCAAGTTCGGGGATCTCTTCTCCAGCCGGGATGGCGGTCGGACATGGGAGAAGGAATGGCGGGAGTTCAACGAGATCACCGACATCACCTGGCTGCCCAGGGTGCCCGCCGATCAGGGGAGCGTCCATGTCCACGCCTAAGATCAAGCGCATCGCGCATGTCGTTCTCTATGTCCGCGATCCCGAAGCCTCGGCGCGCTGGTACAAGGACATATTGGGAATGGAAGTCAGTTCGCGGGTCGGTGACGGGCCGTACAAGGGCGGGTTGTTCATGACCTTTGGTCATCACGACCATGACATTGCGCTGTTCCCCGGTGTTCCCGACACGCCCAAGGGCAAGGAGATCGAGCATATCGCGCTCGAACTCGATGGCGACAAGGAATTGCAGGAACTGCGCCGCGTCTATGCCACCTTCCTCGACAAGGGGGTGAAGATCGCCGAGGTCCTCGACCACGGCATCGCCCATGGCCTGTATTTCTACGACCCGGACGGCCACATGCTCGAAATCTTCGCGCCGACCGCCGACCCTGGCGAAGCGACGATCGCCGAGTTCCGCGCGGGTGAAGGCAAGGCCGATCCCGTGGCGCTCACACCGCTGAGAGGCTGAGGCCACCACTCGCCCGCGCCTTGCGCGGCCCGTTTCATCATCGCCGACGTGCCGCGCGAAGCCCAGGCGCGTCGGGTATCAGGAGCCTGATCCATGTCCGCAAAACCCGCGAATTTCAATGGCCTGCACATCCGCAAATGGTATGTCTTCGAGGAAGAGACGCTCGCGGTCGAGAGCGGTCCGCTCGCCGATGGGGAGCCGTTGCGCAAGATCGTCGTCGCCGCGGCGATCGCCAATCCGCATGCGGGCGGCTTTACCGAAGATTTCTCGGCGGTGATCGCGGAGTCGGCCGCGCTGGGCGAAGAGTTCGGGCGGCGGTTGGTCGGGGCGCTCGCCGGGCGGCCCGCCGCCAGCTATGGCAAGGCGGCGATCGTCGGCGTCAACGGCGAATATGAACATGGCAACGCCTTCCTGACCACCGAGTTCGCCAATCCGATCCGCAAGGCGCTCGGCGGGGCGGAGTCCTGGGTGCCCTCGACCGGCAAGGCGGGCGGTCCCGGCACCGCGATCGACATTCCGCTGGCGCACAAGGACGCGCTCTATGTCCGCTCGCATTATGACACGGTCTCGGTCAGCTTCGGCGATGCGCCGTTGCCCAATGAGGTGGTGATCGCCATGGCGGTGGCAACGCGCGGGCGGCTATATTCGCGCCTCGGCGGGCTGACCGCCGAGGCGGCGATCGGCGAGGACGGGTTACGGTGATCGATACCGCCATCGCGCCGGACCAGGCCCCCGCCGCGCCCGAGCGGCTGGCGGGGGAGCGTGAAAGCTTCGTCCTATCGGGCGGCCTGAGGCTGCGGGTGCGCGAATGGGGAAACCCGGCTGGCCCGCCGATCGTGCTGCTCCACGGACTGCGCGGCTTTTCGGGGACGTGGCGACGGCTTGCCGCCGCGTTGCCCGACTATCGGCTGGTCGCGATCGACCAGCGCGGGCGGGGCGAGAGCGACTGGGACCCGAGGCGGGATTATTATACCGACGCCTATCTCGCCGATCTGGAGACTGTGGTCGATGCGCTGGCGCTGACGCGCTTCGTGCTGATCGGGCATTCGATGGGCGGTGCGACGGCCTATGTCTATGCCGCGCGCCATCCCGAACGGCTGAGCGCCTTGATCGTCGAGGATATTGCACCCGGATCCTCGGTGCGTGGCGAAGGCGCGGCCCGGATCCGCGCGGAGATGGCGGCGTTGCCGCCCGACTTCGCGACATGGGCCGAGGCGCGCGATTATTGGCGGCGGACCCGACCCAGCATCGATGAGGCGGGGCTGGAACAACGGCTCGCCGAAAGCCTGTGCGAGCGTGGCGGCCGGATCGGGTGGCGCTACGACGCCGCCGGGATCAGCGAGACGCGGTTGAACCCCGATCCGGCAAGGGTGATCGATCTCTGGCCGGTGGTGGATGCGATCACCGTCCCGACCCTGGTCATTCGCGGCGCGAAGTCCGATTTCTGCGCGCTGGAGGCGGTGAACGAGATGCACCAGCGCAACCCCCGGATCGCCGCCGTGACGGTCATGGACGCCAGCCATTACGTCCATGACGACCAGCCGGTCATGTTCGAGCGGATCATACGGGAATTTCTGAGCCGTGCCGCAAAATAGGAGAGACGAGGTGAACGAGACCCGCAACGGTGCCCAGGCCTTGCTGGAAGCGGCGCAGGCCGCCGGTGCGGAGATTTGCTTCGCCAATCCCGGCACGACCGAGTTGACCCTGGTCCATGCCCTTCAGCACGTGCCCGCCATTCGTCCGGTCCTGGGGCTGTTCGAGGGCGTGTGCACGGGGGCGGCGGATGGCTATGCGCGGATTTCCGGGCGTGTCGCGCTGACGCTGCTGCATCTCGGACCCGGCTTTGCGAACGGCATCGCCAATCTGCACAATGCGCGTCGCGCGCATTCGTCGATCGTCAATATCATCGGCGATCACGCGACCTGGCATCTGCCCTATGATGCGCCGCTGACGTCCGATATCGAATCGCTGGCCGGCCCGGTGTCGGCGGCGGTCGTGCGCATGGCGTCGCTGGAGGCGATCGACGCCGATGTCGCGCGGGCGTTCGACGTCGCGCTTGCGGCGCCGGCGGCCGTCGCGACGGTGATCGCGCCGACCGACATCATGGATGCGCCCGCCCCCGTTCCCGTCCCCGTTTCCGCCTCCCGCCCCGGCGCCATGGCCCGGCGCGGGGCGGCCCGGGTCGCGGACGCCAGGATCGACGAAGCGGTCGCGGTGATGCAGGGCAGGGGCGACGTCATCCTGCTGCTCGGCGGCGACGCGCTGACCGAACGGGGCCTGCGCGCGGCGGCGCGGATCGCGGCGGCGACCCGCGTGCGGCTCGTGATGGAGCCCTATCCGGCGGTCGTCTCGCTGGGGGGCGATCTGCCGCGGATCGAGCGTCAGGCCTATTTCCCGGACGACGTGCTGCGCCAGTTCGCCGACGCGCGGGTCGTGCTGGCCGGCGCGCGCGCGCCGATCAGCTATTTTGGCTATGAGGGACAGCCAAGCGAACTGGTCGCGCCCGACCGGCTGACCGTGATGGGCGCGGCGGGCGACGACAATGTCGCGGCGCTGGAGGCGGTGGCGGGCCGGATCGGCGCGGCCCCGGTCTCCCCGCCGCGGATCGCCGACGTGCCCGTCCAGCCCGGCGAGCGGCTGACGCCCGAGGCGATCGTCGAGGAACTGGTGGCGCAACTGCCCCACGATGCGATCATTTCGCTGGAGGGTTCGACCCTGGGCGGTCCATGGTTGCGCACGGCTCATCGCGCGGCGCGACACCGGGTGATGACCAATACGGGCGGTGCGATCGGGCAGGGGCTTCCCTGTGCCGTCGGGGCCGCCCTCGCGGCGCCGGAGGCGCGGATCATCGCGCTGCAATCGGACGGCAGCGGCCATTATACGCTGCAGGCGCTGTGGACGATGGCGCGCGAGCGTCTGCCGGTGACGATCATCATTGCCGCCAACCACCGCTATGGCATTCTGCAAACCGAATTGACCCGGGCCGATGTGCCGCTGGACCAGTCGGCGGTCGAGCGGCTGACGCGGCTCGACCATCCAAGGGCCGACTGGACCGCGCTGGCGGCGGGCTATGGTGTCGCCGCGATCCGGGTCGACACGCCGGAGGCCTTTGCCGATGCGTTGCGGCGCGGCCTGGCCGAACAGGGGCCGCTGCTCATTCAGGCCGAATTGCCATGACCGCGTCGCGCGTCGCGGTGGTCACGGGGGGCAGCGGCGATATCGGGCGTGCGATCGCCACCGCGCTTGCCTTTCGGATGACCGTCGTCATCACCGCGCGTCATGCAGGTCCGCTGGAGCGGGCGGCGCGGGCGATCGGCGCGGCCACCGGGCGCCCGGTCCATGTCTGTCCGTCCGACGCTTTGGAGCAGCGATCCGTCGATACGCTGGTGGCCGACACCATCGCGCGGTTCGGCCGCATCGACGTGCTGGCGAACTGCGCGGCGAGCACGTCGAGCCTCGCCGGCGGGGTCGAGGCGCTGGACGTCGATGCGCTGATGGCGGACATGAATACGAAGGTCGGCGGCTATCTCCGCTATATCCGCGCGGTCGTCCCGGTCATGAAGCGGCAGAAGGCCGGGCAGATCGTCAATATCGGCGGGCTGACCGGCCGCGCGACCGAGACGCTCAGTGGGATGCGCAACGTCGCGGTGAGCCATTTGACCAAAGTGCTTTCCGATCAACTCGGCCCCGACGGCATCACCGTCAACGCCGTCCACCCCGGAATCGTCGCGACCCCGCATCTGGACGATGTCTTTCAGGAGCGGGCCAGGACGCGCGACACCGATGTCGCGACGGTCGCGGCCGAGTTCGTCGCCGACATCCCGATGCGCCGCTTCCTGTCGGTCGACGAGATCGCGGAGGTCGTCGCCATTCTCGCCACACCCTCGATGACCGGGATCACCGGCCAGTCCATCACGGTCGATGCGGGCTATTCGCGCGGTGTGTATCTCTAGCGGTGTGTATCTCTGGGAGCGAATGATGATCGACGAGCAGCCCGACCGGCCCGACCGTTATCCGCTGGCGTTGCGGATCCTGCACTGGCTTCGGGCGGTGCTGGTCCTCGGCATGATCTGGGCGGGGTGGACCATGACGCGGATGGCCGACGCGGTTCCGGCCAAGTTCGAGCGTTTCTATCCGCTGCACAAATCCTTTGGATTGCTGGTATTGATGGTGGTGCTGGTGCAGATCGCGATCCGCCTGGGCAGTCGCCTGCCAAAGCCGCAAGCCGCCTTGCCACGCCATGAAGCCCTGCTGTCCAAGGCGGTGCATCACGCCATGTATGGCCTGCTCGTCCTGGTCCCGCTGATGGGCTATGCCATGTCCACCACCTTCACGCAGAGCGATGGCGTGACGTTCTTCGGCATCCCGGTGCCCGAAATCCTGCCGAAGGACGACCGCTGGTTCGAGATGTTCCAGTGGCTGCACCGCGTGCTCGCCTATACGCTGCTCGGCTTGATCGTCCTGCATGTCGGAGGCGCGCTGAAACATCGTTTCCTCGACCGCGACCGGCGCGCGGATGTCCTGCCGCGCATGTGGTGACACCGCCCGGCGTCCGTCAGGCGAGCCGGTTGGCGACCGGAGACCATCCTGAGGCGGCCGGTGGCGGCCCCGCGATGATGATTGCATTCCGAACGCCGAGGTGACTATTGCGGCAACGACATGTTTCCGCCGCTCTTCGGGCGGTTGATACGTGTGGGCAACAATTGCACGGGCGTTCGATGGAAGACAAAGTCGATATTGGCAACACGATCGCGATGATGTCGTTCGCGGCGGTCGTTGGCAATGGCAGCTTTTCGGCGGCGGCGAAGGCTTTGGGTTATTCCAAGGCGGCGGTCAGCCGGCAGATCGCGAAGCTGGAGGCCAATGTCGGGCTGAAGCTGCTCGACCGCACGACGCGAACGGTCAGCCTGACCCCGGCGGGGCGCGAAATGTATCAGCGTTGCGCGCGGATCATCGACGAGGTGAACGAGGCCAACCAGGCGATGGCGGGCATGTTGTCGCGGCCGCGCGGCGACCTGAAGGTCAATGCGCCGGTGGTCGCGTCGCTGTTCAACATCACCCGGAAGATACCCGACTTCCTTCAGAAATATCCAGACGTCCGCCTGTTCATGAACCTGTCGGACAGCAAGACGGACCTGTTGAAGGGCAGCTTCGACGTCGCCTTCTGGGTGGGTGAGCCCTATGACCTCATTCTCGATACCGTCAAATTGTGCGACTATGAAATGGTCCTGGCCGCGTCGAAGGACTATCTCGACCAGCATGGCCGCCCGTCCACTCCCGCGGACCTGAAGGACCATCTCTGCATCCTGGAGACGCATTTGTCGCGGATCGGCGAATGGCGCCTGTCCTCCGACGTGGTGATCTCGGTCAATCGCGGGCCGCTGACATCGAACAGCGTGCGTCTGACGCGCGAGGCGATGCTGCGCGGCATGGGCATCGGCTATATGCCGCGCTTCCTGCTGGAAGAGGATATCGCCAGCGGCCGGATCGAGGCGGTGCTGCCGCATGTGGTGACCCAGCGCCTGCCGCTCTATCTGCTGTTCTCGCGCGGCAGCTATGCCCTGTCGAAGGTCCGTGCGTTCGTCGATTATCTGGCGGCCGAAATGGGCGAGGGCAACGCCGCGGTCGAGGGCGGCGCCATCCAGTTGGCCAGCGCGATCTGAAACCGGACATGGGCGTGGCACCGGGGCCTGGGACACAGGGCCTGAAACAGGGGTGGACCAGGGCAGGGCGTTCAGACCCCACCCCCGTCCCGCGCTCCATCCCTGCCTTTCAGATGTCGGCGCAGTCCGCATCGAAGCCGAAATACATCGCGCCCAGATTGCGGCCATAAGGATAGGGATTGTTCGCCACATGCGCGCGCGCGCAGTGGATGTCGAGAAAGGCCCGCTGGATCGGGTTGCCGCGATAAATGGCCTTGCCGCCGCTGAACGTCATCAGCTTGTCGATCTCGGCGACGCAGCGGCTGACCGTCGCGGTGGTGGAAAAGCCCAGTTCGGCGCGACGCAGCATCGGCCATTCGCCGCTGGCGGCGCGCGCGCCGAGTTCGGCGACGTCGCGGTCGAGGACCAGCGTCATTTCGTCGAGCGTGCGTTCCACCTCCGCGACCACGTGCTGGATCGTCGTGTCGCGGGCCAGTCGCTCGCCGGTATAGGTGGCGCGCTTCTCCCGCATGGCCCCGACGAACGTCGTCGCCGCGCGCCGAAGCGCGCCAAGCGAGGTCGTGGAGACCGTACGGTTGAAGATCTGGGCGAAGGGCATCCGGTACAGGCTGCCGCGATTGACCGCGTGCCCCGGACATTCCAGCGCGAACATGTCGTCCTCGCGGATCGTGCGATAGTCGGGCACGAACGCGTCATCGACCACCACGTCATTGCTGCCGGTCGCCCGCAGCCCCATGACGTCCCAAACATCGACCAACGCGTAATCGGACCGGGGAACCAGGAAGTTGCGCGGTTCGCGCGGGGCATCGGGCCCGGCGCCGGGCACCACCGCGCCCAGGATGACCCAGTCGCAATGCGCCGAGCCACTGGAAAAGGCCCAGCGCCCGCTCAGGCGATAGCCGCCTTCGACCGGCGTGACCTTGCCCACGGGCATATAGGATGAACTGATCCGCACATCGGAATTCTCGCCCCAGACGTCCTGCGCGGCGCGATCGTCGAACAGCGCCAGTTGCCAGTTATGGACGGCGATGACGCCATAGACCCAGGCGCTGCTCATGCAGCCTTCCGCCAGCGTCCTGGCCACGTCGCAATACACGCTCAGCGGCAGCTCATAGCCGCCATGGCGTTTGGGCTGGAGAATGCGGAAAAAGCCGGCATCGGCAAAGTCCTGGATCGTCTCGACCGGCACCTGGCGCGCGGCATCCGCCGCCGCCTCCCGCTCCTGCAGGACGGGGACCAGCCGTCGGGCGCGTTCGACCAGGGTGGCGGAGACGTCTTTGGGCGGATAGGGCTTCAGGTGGTCGACAACGCTGCTCATGCTACTCTCCTGATCGACGGTGTTTTTTCACCGCCTGTATTGGCTGGGTCACGGTATCGGCCGGCCTTCGCGGGCGCGCTGTCGGGCGCCCTCTTCCGCCGCGGCGGCCTCGGCCGCCCGCACGCTGGGGCGGGCGCCGATCCGGGCCAGATAGGCCATGAGATGCGGCCAGCCCGCCGTGTCGATGCCGTGCACCGCCGTCCACATCGCGATGGTGTAGCAATGCGCGTCGGCGATGCTGAAATCCGCGCCGGTCAGATAGGTCCGGTCTGCGAGCTGGTCGTCCAGCCAGGCCAGCTTCGATGCCACATAGCCGGCCGCGATCGCGCGATATTCGGGTGGGGTCGTCTGCTTGAAAAGCGGCATGAAGCCGCCCTTGTGCAAATCGGCGGCGATGAAGCTCATCCACTCCAGGACGCGATAGCGCGCCATCGTTCCCGGCGGGGGAAGGATGGGATGCCCCGGATGCTGGTCGGCCAGCCATTGCGAGATGACCATGCCCTCGCTCAGCCGGTTGCCGTCGGGCAGCAGCAGCAGGGGCACCGTGCCCTTGGAATTGACCCGGTGATAATCGGAACCGTCGCTCAGCGTCTTGCGGCGCATATCGACCCATTCGATCGCAAGGGCCTCGCCCAGCTCCCGCGCGACGATGTCGACCGCCAGCGAGCATCCTCTGACTTCATGATACAGCTTCACCGGGCATCGCCTTGTGATCGGGGGAGGCATGGGATGCGATCGGGAGCGGGGTCCGATCTGATCGAAGCGTATCAGGCCCGGTCCGTTTCGGACTGGCAAGTAGGTTACGGTTGCGAACGGTAACGTGGGCGTATCGCGCCTATCGCGCCCGGGGTCGGACCGGCATCGGGCGGCGGCGCGTTCGGGGCCGATGCCGGTGTCAAAGGCGGCGTGGAGCGGTCAGAGCAGGCAGTCATTGTGCCGGTCGAGGACCCGGCGGGAATAATAGTCGAACGCGGCGCTGTGCCGTTTCGGCTTGGAAATCCAGTCATGGGCTTCCCGTGCCAGCGCCTCGGGGATCGGCTTGATCGTCCCGGCGGCCATGGCGAGCAACTGCATCCTGGCGGCGCGCTCGATCAGCATGGCGAGAACGCACGCCTCCTCGATGCTGGCGCCCGCGATCAGTTGACCATGATGCGACAGCAGAATGGCCTTCTTGTCGCCGATCGCCCCGGCGATGATCGCTCCCTCCTCGTTGCCGACCGGGACGCCCGGCCATTTTTCGAGGAATGCGACATCGCCATAGAGCGGGCAGAGGTCCATGTGGCTGATCTCGAGCGGCACCTCTAGGGTGGAGAGCGCCGCCACGTGCAGCGGGTGGGTGTGGATGATGCAGGTCACGTCCGGCCGCGCGCGATATAGCCAGCTGTGGAAACGATTGGCCGGATTGGCCATGCCCGGCCCGTCGAGAACGTTCAGATCCTCATCGACGAGCAGCAGGTTCGTCGCGCTGATCTCGTCGAAGCCGAGGCCGAGCCGCTGGGTGAAATAGGTGCCGGGTTGCTCGGCGCGACATGTGATCTGCCCGGCCAGACCGGAATCATGGCCGCCCTCGAACAGGATTCGGCAGGTGAGTGCCAGCTTCTGGCGGTCGGTCCAGCGCGCCGCGGTGATGGCGGTCTGCATCCGGGTTTCGGCGAGCCGGACAAGCTCGGTCTTGGAGGCGGTCATCGTGCTCATGGTCGGAACTCCTGAATGAACGGACAATCGGGCGGTTCGGCGTTGCGCGCGACCGCGCCGGCCTCGCCCGGGCAGGGGCGAGGCCGGGCCCTGTCACTGCGTCGCCAGCAAATGGCGAAGGGTCTCCAGACGCTCACCGGCCAGCGGGCGCAGCGGGCGACGCGGGTCGCCGGCCTCCAGGCCCTGGAGCCGAAGACCCGCCTTGACGGTGGTCGGCAGACCGCCCTGGACGATGAAGCGGAGTACGGGGAGGAGCGTGTAGAAGAGCGCGCGCGCCTGCTCCATCTCACCGGCATCGATATGCGCGACCAGTCTGGCGGGCTGCGATCCGAGCAGATTGGGCGCTGCGGTGCACCATCCCTGCGCGCCGGCCGCGAGCGCTTCGAGCGCCAGATGGTTCGCGCCGTTGTAGAAGGGGATGGTCCCGTCCGACAGTTCGTGGATGGCGTGCATGCGATGGATGTCGCCGCTGCTTTCCTTGATGAGGTCGATGCCGGGGATCTCACGGACCATCCGCACCAGGAGCGCGGGCGGCATGTCGACGCCGCTGGTCGCCGGATTGTTGTAGACCATGATCGGCAGGTCGGTCGCGGCGGCGACCGCTTCGAAATGGGCGAAGATCTCGGTCTCGTCCAGTTTCCAGTAGGAGACGGGAATGACCATCAGGCGGTCGGCACCCGCTCGCTCGGCGAACCGCGCCTTGGCGACCGCGGCGGCGGTGGTCAACTCGCCGATCCCGACGATCAGCGGCACCTTGCCGCCCACCGCTTCGACGCCCAGTTCGACGCCACGCTGCCATTCCGCCTCGCGCAGATAGGCGCTTTCCCCGGCACTGCCCAGGATGGCGATCGCGGCGGGGTCCGTCGCCAGCAGGGCGTCGAGGACGCGGCGGAATGCCGCCTCGTCGATCCCCGCATCGTCCGCCAGGAATGGGGTTACGGGATAGGCGATGATGCCGCGAATGGGCGTGTGCTGCATAGGAACCTCCATGGACTGACGGCCGGGGAAAGCCTCACCGTCCTTGGGAGCCACTATCCTTCTGCCTGCGTAATAAGGCCAATATCTTGATCCTCTAATGATAATAAGATAGGCTTATCATCATGGAGTTGCGGACCTTGCGCTATCTGGTCGCCGTCGCGGACAGGCTCAGCTTCACCGCCGCCGCGCGCGACCTGAACGTGTCGCAGCCCGCGCTGTCGCAGCAGATCAAGCAGCTCGAAGCCGATCTCGGCATGCAGCTCTTCGCGCGAACGCCGCACCGCGTGGTGGTGACGCAAGGCGGCCGGCTTGTCGTCGATCATGCGCGCCGGATCCTGGACGGTGCGGGCCGTCTGCATGAGGCGGTCGCCGCCTTTCGCGGCCTGGAGCGCGGCAGGTTGCGCCTGGCGGTCACGCAGAGTTTCAACGCGCTCCATGTGACGGCCGTGCTCTCGGCTTTTGTCCGCCAATATCCCGCGATCGACGTCACGGTGCTGGAATGGGCGAACGGCGCGATCATCGCGGGCGTGGCGGAGGGGGCGCTCGATCTCGGCGTGGCATTCGGCCCGGTCGAAGCGTCGGTCGCGGCGCAGCAACTCTATCAGGATCGGCTGATGCTCGCCTGTTCGCGGGCTCATCCCTTTGCGTCTCGGGAGACGATCCCGCTCGGCGCACTGGCGGGCGAGGCGCTCGCCCTGCTGACCGCTGATTACGGCACCCGGCGCGCGCTGGACCGGTTTTTCGAGATGCATGCCTTCACGCCGCAACGGATCATCGAACTCGATACGTTCGGCTCCATCCTGAAGATGGTGGAGACGGGACTGTGCGTTTCGGTGATGCCGGCATCCCCGCGCGAGGCGGGGGCTGCACCGGACGGGGTCCTGTTCCGCCCGCTCGACCCGGCCCCGCCGGTGCGCAGCATCCAGCTCCTTCAGCAACCCACAGCGGCGCGATCCCCGGCGGCGATGGCCTTCGCCGCGCTGCTGCAGGCCCGGTTCGGCCGTGCCCTTGGCGACGGTGACGCCTTCGCGCCAGAGCTTGCGCGACCCGTATAAGCCAGAACCCGCCTCCCCGCGCTGGGGCTTATCGCCCATCGTCGGACGGTCGGCCGGTCCGCCCGGGCAATCCGAGCGGACCGGCCCGGATCAGGCGGCGATCGCCGGGGCCGTCGCCTGGGGCTTGATCGCGCGGCTCTCGGTACCGTCGATCCCGCGCGGCACGTCACCCGCGATGGTGGCGCGGCGCAGGTGGCGGCGTTGTATCCCGAAATCGGCGACCGCGCGGTGTTGCGTCGCCCGGTTGTCCCAGATCGCCACGTCACCGGCCTGCCAATGCCAGCGAACGACGTTTTCCGGCTTGGTGATATGATCTTGCAGGATCGCGAATAGCCGCTGCGAATCCGCGACATTCAGATCGACGAAGCGCTTGACGAAATGCCCGAGCAGCAACGATCGTTCGCCAGTTTCGGGATGGACGCGCACCACCGGATGCTCGGTTTCGTAGATCGTCGAGGTGAACACCTTGCGATGCTCCTCCAGCACCTCCGCCGAGCGGCCAAGCACCGCGGCATAGTCATAGTCGTTGCTATGGATCGCCTTGAGCCCGTCGACGAGGGTGCGCAGCGGTGCCGGTAATTCCTCATAGGCGGTCACGCCATTGGCCCAGACGGTGTCGCCGCCCGCCTCCGGCACGATCAGCGCGCGCAGGATCGACGCCTTGGGATAGGCCGGGACGAAGGTGACGTCAGTATGCCAGCTCGATGCGGCATGGCCTTCCCTGGAATTGAGTTCGAGCAGGTAGCGTGAGCCCTCCGCCACCGGCACCGTGGGATGCGCGATCGGCTTGCCAAGCAGCGCGGCAAAGGCCTCATGCTCGGCGTCGCTCAAATGCTGGGCGCGGAAGAAGATCACCTTGTGCCGGTTCAGCGCCGCCTCGATGGCGGCGATCGTCACCGCGTCGAGATCGCCGCCCAGCCGGATGCCCCGGATTTCGGCACCGATGCGGCCGGCAATCGGACGAATGTCGAGCGGGCTTTCGGCGTCGGTGGCATTGACGAACTGGTGTATAAGAGCAGTCATGAGCGGTCTCCTTCTTCGTCGTTGAGGGCAACTGTGATGCTCATGCGAGAGCGATAGGCTGTCGCTTTCGGATCATGGCGTTGAGGATGACGAGGAGTTGCCGTGCGACGGCGATGAGGATCGTCTTGGGCGCCTTGCCCTTGGCGCGCATC
>NZ_JAVSCQ010000029.1:0-51070 GCF_040560405.1 Facivitalis istanbulensis | reverse complement strand
TCTTGGGAAAGAACGGCCGAAGCCGCTTCATCTGATCGTCCGTCAGCCAAAACAGGTCGCTCATATCGGTCTCCTTGCGGAGCCTGAATCAGATCACGGCGCTCACATCAATGGGTCCTGACCCTAGCAAGGCGGATTGCCGCGATGCCTGCGCACCGAATTGCGTGGTGTTGTTGTTCGAGATGGCACCCTGACGAAGATCTCCGGCCAGGTTCGACATGCCGCCGGCCGTGGGCGCTTTCGCTTAGATTTGGCCATCGCGGCTTTTGAAATGTCTTTGCAGGACGATGTTGATTACCCGGCGTGCCGGATCGCCGCCATATTGCGCGCCAGCCTCTCGCGGCAGTATTTCGACGCGCACCAGGGCATCCGGTGGGAAGCGGGAAAACACGCTGGGATCGGCGACGCTCTGGCCGTTGACGATGACGACGGGGTCACTGCCCAGCGCCTTTGTCTGGGCAACGCGGTAAAGCACCTCGCCGATGTCATAGGCGCCCAGCGCGTCGATTTCGTTCGGCGGCAGTTCCGTTTCGGGCGGCATATCGGCCGCACCGCGCCGTCCGGTCACCAGAATGTCGGCGGCATGGGATTCTGGGGCAGACCCGTTCCGTGCCGTCTGCCCGTAGCTCACAGACGGGGGCACCGGGCCGGGCGACCGATCATCGGTCACGGGGGCGGCCAATGCGCAAAGGAATAACGGCATCGCGCGACTGTCCTCGCCATGTCCGGCCGACAGGATCCGGCGGGTTTGGTCCGGACTTCGTTCAACCAGACCCGGTTCAAGCGGCGTCCACCTGCCGAACGCTCAGATCATCCGTCCTGCAGGAACCCGATGCTTTACCCCTTCTATGTGACACGCGCTGGTGCCCAGACCGGAGGGCGGTGCCTGGCCCAGGCGGAAGCCTGTTCCAATTCGAATGCGAGTTCGAGCAGGGTGCGTTCGTCGCCGAGGCGGCTGGCGAACTGGATGCCGATCGGCAGGCCGCCGGGCGTCCGATAGAGCGGCAGGCTGATCGCCGGTCCGCCGCACGCATTCTGCACCATCGTGAAGTCGGCATAGCCGTTCAGCCGTTGGGACAGCGTTGCGAGGGGCAAGGTGCCGTTGATCTCGCCGATCTTGACCGGTGGCTTCAACAGGACCGGCGACATGAGCAGGTCGACCGTGTCGAAGGCGCTGAAATAGGCTTTCGCATAGCCATCCACCCGTCCGAGCGCCTGCTCCGCGCTGGCAGGCGGTATCATGTCGCCCATCATGCCGATCGCCACCGAGGCCGGCTCGATCAATGCCGCGAGACGCTGGGCGTCGAGGCCCGTCAGGGTGAGCAGGTCTTTCTTGAGCTGGGCACCTTCGAGTGCGTAGATCAACGTGAAGTCCGACAGGAACGCTCTGGTGTCGAACGGCCACTTCACCTCGTGAACCTGATGGCCGAGGCCGTTCAGCAGCTTGTCGGCGGCATCGAGGGCGCGCAGCGTCTCGGTATCGGGCAGCGCACCGCCCAGGCCGTTGATCAGCAGCCCGACCCGCAGCCGCCGGGTCGATGGACCGGTGACGCGACCCACCGGCGGATAGGGTCCGTTCCGCCCGATCTCGACCGCGGCGAGGAAATTGGCGGTGTCGCGCACCGTGCGGGACAGGCACAGCGGCTCGGTCAGGTTGAGGTGCGCGAGACGCCCCGGGGCATCCGGCACCCGCCCGCGCGACGGCTTGAGGCCGACCAGCCCGCAATTGCTGGCCGGGATGCGGATCGATCCGGCGCCGTCGGCGGCATGCGCGATCGGCACGATCCCGGCGGACACCGCCGCCGCCGATCCGCCCGACGATCCGCCCGGCGTATGATCGAGCGACCAGGGATTGTGGGTGATCCCATAGGCAAGCGTCTCGGTCGTGGGCAGCGCGCCGAACTCGCTCATCGTCGTGCGCGCGAAGATGGTGAACCCGGCCCGCCCGATCGCCGCGGCCATCGGGCCGTCCTGTCGGGCGACCGGCGTGACCTTGTCGAGCCGCGAGCCGAAATGGATCGGGGTGCCGGCGATAGCCTCCTCGTCCTTCATCAGGACCGGCACGCCCGCGAACGGCGGCGAGAAGTTCCTGGTCGCCAGCGCCTGCTTGCGGGCGCGGTCGTATAACTGCTGGCTGAAGCAGTTGATCTCGGGCAGCACGGCCTGCGCCCGCGCGATCGCGGCGTCGAGCGCCTCGACCGGGCTGAGCTTGCGAGCGCGGATCGCCTCGGCCAGGCCGGTCGCATCATATTCGGCGAAGGCGTGCACTGTATCGGGCGCGATGGCCTGCGCCAGACTGGCGGGCATCAGCGCGCCGATACCGACTGCGCCGGCCTGTTGCAGGAAATGGCGGCGCGTGTTCGCGGGCATGGCGGGATCGTCGCGAGGCATGATCGGGTTCCTTGTGTTTGATGCGAAGATCACACGCTCAAGATGTTGCGCCCGCGCTCCACCGTCATCGTCCGGCCGGGCCGGGTCGCGAGGGAGTGCGTCAGGATGGTGTCCATGAACACCCATTCGCCGGTCACCCTGTCGGGTGTGAGCTGGATCGCCATATAGCCGCGATTGCTGGTGTCGGCCCATTTCAGTTCGGGGCTGGCCCCCATGATGAACTGGGCGATCATCGGAGGCGGCATCGTCAGATACGCCTCCAACCCCGGCGAGGTGATGCTGTGGCCGCCGAACTCGACGCCGGCGGGCTTGCCGTGTGAGGCGAGGTCGAACGCCCAGGCATTGTGGCTGTCGCCCGACAGCACGACCAGATCCGCCTCCACCGCCTGCGCGGCGTCGAGCAGGCGAGTCCGCGCTGCCGGAAAACCGTCCCAGTCGTCGAGGTCGGGGGCGATACCGGCCTTGCCGGCGGCCGAGATCACGCTGAGAAAGGCTGCCTGGTCGGGCGGCAGCTTGAGGTTGTCGGTAAAGCCGGCCGGCAATTCGGGCAGCCGCGTTTGGCCCATCACCACTTCCTGCGCCAGCACCTGCCATTTCGCGCCGCGCTTTCGGGAACGGGCGAAGCCGTCATACAGCCACTGTTCCTGCGTAGCGCCCATCATTGTCCGCCGTGGGTCGGCCAGCGGGCCGTCGCGCAGCGCCCTGAGCCTGGCCACCGGATCGCCACCGGTGCCGATCGCCTCGGCCGGATCGAGCCGCACGCTGCGCGCGGTCAGCCGGGTCTCCGGGCGGAAGATCGTCGCGAGATCGCCGACTTCAAAGCTCGACCAGGGCCGGTCCGACACGGGCAGCCATTCGTGCCATGCCTTCATCGACGCGCGCTTGCGCTCCTCGTAATCGCCTTCACCGGGCTGGTGGTTTTCCGCGCCATGCGCCCAGGCGTCGTTCGCCGTCTCGTGATCGTCATGCTGGGCGATCATCGGGAACATCTGGTGCAGCCGCTGCAAATCGGGATCGGCGCGGTAGCTGGCGTAGCGCAGCCGATAATCGGCGAGCCGGATCGCCTCGCCCGCCGGTTCGATGATGCGCCCGGCGACGGCCTTGTCCGCGCCCGGATAATAGCCGCGTTGATATTCGTAGATATAGTCGCCGAGATGGACCATCAGGTCGATATCGTCGCGCGCCGCCGCATGGGCATAGGCGTTGAACCAGCCGAAGGGCAGGTTGGCGCAGGAGAAGACGCCCAGCCCGAACCGCGCGACCGGCCCGATCGGCAGCGTCCTGGTCCGCCCGGTGGGGGAGACGCTGCCGTCCGGTGCGATGAAGCGGTAATAATAGGTCTGGCCCGGCTTCAGGCCGCCGACCATCACCCGCGCGGTATGATCGTCGGCGCGGTTCGCCATCGCCACGCCGCCCGACTTTCGCGCGAAGTCCGGGGTTTCGGACAATTCGGCGGTGAGCGGGGCGTCGTCGCCATGGGCGGGGACGTAGCGGGTCCATAACAGGATCGAGTCCGGCCCCGGCTCGCCGCTGGCGACATTATGGGTAAAGCCCCGTGCGGTCAGCAGCGCCTGCGCATGGGCAAGGCCACCCATGGCCAGCGCGCCGATGCCGAAGCTGCCGGTCAGGATCAGGCCGCGCCGGTCGAGAATGATCGTCATAAAGCCTCCTTTGGAGGATCGAGGATTATCGGGAACCGGCCGCCATGCGATCGCTCGCGGCCGGGGCAGGGGCTGGGACAGCGGCCGGAACAGGGGCTGGCGGTGGGGCCTGGCTCGGGCTTGGGGGCGGGGTGTCCGGCGACGGCGGGGAGGGCGTCGCGGTGGCGGCCATGGCATCCGGCGTCGATGGGCCGGGCAGGGGGATCGCGCGCAGCGCGGTGTCCACCGCCTTTACCCGCTCATGCGGCACCGCATCGGGGAACATCGCCTCCAGCGTCTCGAGGCTCATCGCCTTGAACTGATCATATTGCGGATGGGTGGTGAAGCCGGGCAGTTCGCGTTCCAGCACCGCCCGCGCCTGGGGGTTGGCGGCGATCCGCTCGATCGGCGTCTTGATGCTGAACGCCGGTTTCTCCTTGTCCGGCGCGGCGTGCAGCGGTGCGACCACGGCCTGCAAGGCGACGGCCAATTGCAAGATACGAAAACCCATACGCATCGATGACATCCTGATGGCTTGCAAAAAGAGGCGATGCGGCGCCCGAAAACGCCGCATCGCCCGAGTGGTCGGGGAAATTAGTTGATGACGATCGCCGGCGAGAGAGTCAGGCTGCCGGAGGCGTGGCACTCGCCGTGAATCGCCGCCAGAACGCCGGACGTGCCGGGCAATGAGCCATAAAGCGGGCCAGCGACGCCGCCGCTATACGAACCGACGACGTCGGCCGGGCCGCAGTCACCGAGCCGGGTTGAAACCGTCAAACCCTTGATCGTTACGCTGGTCGGCGACGTGGCCTCGACATGGAGCGGAAGCACCAGGCCATCATCGCAAGCCAACAGTCCGCTACCAACCTTGGTGCCGGTGTAGCTCGTGAAAGTCATGCCTTTCTGGTCGGCATCCACGGTGCCAGTAAAGGTGAGGTTGCAGACCGTGGTGAGGTTGCCGTTCAGATCCTGGGTGAGTTGGCCCGAAGCCGTTACCGGCGTACCGGCCGGCGAAGTGATCGTCGCGGCTACGGCTGCCGTCTGAAAGGCGACGACGCTGGTCAGGCCAATGAGAGATTTTGTGAAGATGTTCATGGTAAGTTTCCTTCCTATTGGGTAAGTTGGAAAAATTATACTTCACGAACAGTTTCTATTTATGAGACTTACTTCCTCCCTGAAATCAAAATTCATTTGAAACCAACTTTCACGCTGAAGCCGATGATGCGCGGATCAAGCGTGAAGACGTTGGTAAAATTGCCGACTTCGATCGGTCCGGTGAAGGCGTCGGTGATCGGCGTGCTGTCGAACAGGTTTTTGACGTAAAGCTGGTACGTCAGGTTTGATTTCGGCCGGCTCAGCGTCAGCGCTAGATTTGCGTTACCCCAGGCCCGCAAACGATCGTAATCGGTGTTGTACATGCGAGCGAAACTGGCTGACTGGCGATAATAATCGCCACGGAGTGAAAGTTTCCACCTGTCGCTATCGAAGTAGAAGCTATACTCTGCTCCGACGTTGAATGTTAGATGCGGTGCATTGGGCAATTGGTGCCCACTGAGATCAGCCGAAAAGCCATATCCGTTATTAGGCGCTCCATAGTTTGATGGATTGGCGCCGTAATAATTTGCTGGCTTGTTCGGGTCATATGGTGCTGTAGCATCGTATGTAAAACCATAGAAAGCATTTCCTGGACCGAAAGGATTTCCAAGGTTTCCGAATAGGTGAGGCTTTTCGCAGAAGAAAAGTACGCCGCCGTCGCTGGCGTCGTTGACATTCTTCGATGGGGAAGCCTTGAGGTAGGCGCCGATCAACTTCTTGGGGGCGATGCAGGCGTTAGGGCTCTGGGCCCAGGGATTGACCACCATCCAGTCGTTATGACCTTGCAATCGGTCCATCACGTCGATCGAGCTTTGGCCATTGCCGATCCGAGTGCCGAGGTAGCCTAGCGTCGCGCCAATTCTGAAATGCCGCGACGGCACCCATGCGGCTTCGACCTCCGCACCATAGGTAATGGCGTTGACATTCTCGGTATTGATCACACGGTTGATCAACTGCGAGATCTGATAGTCTTTGTAATCGTTGAAGAACGCAGCCAGGTTGAGCATAACCTTTCCACCGGCAATCTTGTTCTTCATGCCGATCTCAAAGGTGTTGACCTCTTCCGGTCTGAAGGTGGTGGGAAGCTGGGTATAAGTTCCGCACGTGATGGCTCCGTTCGGTGGGAAGCCTTTCGCGTCGCAGGGTTTGTCGACCTGCCCCTTGGCGTTGTCGCCACCGCCCTTGTAACCATGTGAATAGGAGGCGTAGAACGCTGTTTCATCGGTGAACGACAGATGCGGTTTCCAATCGACCGCCAACCGGCCGGTCACGCGCCGCCATTGCATGGTTTCCACGGGGTCAGCCGGATATCCGCGATCGACAGTGCCGCTGTTGAAGCCTTTGGTGTCGCTCAGCAATTGGGTGGGGTAAGGCGTGATCTGCTTACGATCATCGGTATAGCGTAGGCCTGCCGTGACCTTAAAATTTTCAGAAGCTTTCCAGTAAATTTCTCCAAATGTGGCCCATGATGTCGTATGGAGTTGCTGTATGCTTCTGAAATAATTGTGGCCTTCACCGTTTATTTTATCGATTGGGTTGGGGTCAATATATGTACATCCGTTGCCATTTTTGTCGCAGAATGCTGTTTCAGATATCGCGGCGGCTGTGAACAGATTGCTGAATACGTAGTAATTTTCAGTTGTCTTGTAGGATAAGTAGTTGCCTCCAAGGTTGAAGTTGACTGGGCCATCGAAGGAGGAGTTCAGTCGTACCTCCTGCGACCATTGCTCACTACGCGCTTCTGAACGATCCACAGCAGCCGGAACGGTCAGCTCACCAAGTTGTGGATCCTTGAATGTACCAACGCCGTTCTGAGAACCAAGATAGGGCTTCCATGCGGTGACGAGACCTCCCTTATATTTCTCGGGGGCCACAAACCAAGGGGCTGCCTCAAACCGGAAAAAATCCTGCGAAGCGTTGTAATAGTCTTTAGAATACAGCGTCTGAGAGGTGAAATGGAGATCATGTTGGATGTCGAATTCAGCATTGAATTGAAAGAGGTCATTGTGAGCCCGATATTTCGGATCATAGAAGGTCGCGATTTCCCGCAGATTATGGGATTGCTCCCCATTGGCTGTGGCGAAGGGGTCAAGTCCCATTGGAATGAGATAGCTGCCGTAAGGCCCGCGACTGCCAGGTAGCGCCAGAATGAGCGCAGTGACGAGCGGTGAGCCGATGCCATTCGGCACGCCATAAGCGGAGTCGGAATAAAGCGACTTCTCCTGGCACCCCCGCGTCAAGGCGCCCATGCTCCACGCGCCGTTCACGGGGCCAGACTGCGCCTTGCCATTCTGATCGATATAGTCGACCGACTTTGGCGTCGCGCCACGCGTGCAGAGCTGCTTGCCGGTGCGCGCCCGGTCGTCATTCTCGTTGAAATGCTCCCAGAAGAAGCTGAAGCGCAACCGCGGGTCGGGCTCCCAGAGCGCCGACAGCCGCGTCGAATAGAGATCGCGGCCATTCACCTTCTTTTGCGTGACCGTGTTGTAGTCATAGCCGTCGCGCTTGGTCCATGCGCCCGCCGCGCGGATCGAGAAGGTGTCGCCGATCGGGATGTTGATGAAACCGCGCAGGCGGGTCGTGTCGTAATTGCCGACTTCGCCCTGAACCTCCCCCTCCCATCGTCCAAGCTTCGGCTTGGCCGGCAGCATGTTGACGACGCCAGCGGTCGCGTTGCGGCCATAGAGGGTTCCCTGCGGTCCGCGCAGCACTTCCACCCGTTCTACGTCGAAATATTCCTGCTCGAACAATCGGTTGCGAATGAGAGGCGTATAATTGAAGCTGATGGCGACGGCCGGGTCGGCGGTGAGGGAAATCGCCTTGGTGCCGATGCCGCGAATGGTGAAATTATAGCCCGAGAAATTGTCCTTCGAGAACGAGACGTTCGGAATGGCGCGCAGCAATTCCGGCCCGCCCTCGATCTTCTGGTCGGACAGATCCTGTGCGGTGAACGCGGACACCGCCGCCGGCACGTCGATCAGGCGCTCGGACATCTTCTGCGCGGTGACGATGATGTCGTTGCCCGAACTGGTCCGCGTATCTTGACCGGCGGCGAGGCTGCCGTCGTTTCCGCGCGAGGCCGTATTCGCTCGGCCCGGCGCGCCCGGGTGCGCGGCGGACGTCGCGGTCCGGCGGGCGGCGGGACGCAGTACGATGGTCGCGCCATTGTCGGAGGCGATTTCCAGCCCCAGCGGGGCGATCATGCGGCGCAGCGCCTGACGCGCATCCTGCTGCCCCCGGACCGCCGGCGCGATCCGTCCACGCAGCCTGGATGACGGGACGATGATCTGGATACCGGCCTGCCGCGCAAACGCCGGAATGGCGTCGACGGCGGGCTGGGCGGGAATGTTGAAAGCGCGATCTTGTGCAAAAGCCGGGCTGGCGACGGCCATCAAGGCCAAGGCACCAGCACCCCCCAAAAGTCGGCAAGTCGTCGTCGTCTTGGTCACGAAACCCCCTCTTGCTAGCGGGGGCGTTCGTCGCGGCCCCCATCAGTCTGGAGATTCCAGGGCCGGTCTTCCCCCATAAATTTTTCCGGAAAAATTTCCGGGTGGAGGAAGGAAAAATCGCGGGAGCGGCTAACCGATTACGATCCGGTCCGATTCGACTCGTACGGGGACATCGAACGCGGTGCCGATCGCCTGGGCAAAACCGGCGGGATCGTCGGCGGCGTACAGGCCGCTCACCGCCTCGCGCGCAAGGGCAGGATCGCGCAGCAGGATCGGCCGCTCGCTATAGCGGGTGAACGCCGCGACCGCGCTGCCCAGGCTTTCGTCGTGGAAGGACAATTGGCCGTTGATCCACGCCAGTTCGCGCGACATCTGCTCGGGCGAGACCGTCTCGATCCGCTGCTCCAGCCCGGCCGCCGGGGTCAGCACGAGCCTGCAATCCCGCTCCAGCCGCACGCCGCGCGCGCTGCCCGGACCGATGACGTCGATCGCGCCGCGATGCACCGTGAGTTCGGGCGGGCGATCCGGCAGGTTGCTGACGAAGACCATGGCGGAGGCGGCATGAAGGCGCCAGTGGCGGACCCGCAGGACATAGGCGCGCTTGTGCTCGCCCGCGAGCGACAGCAGTATCTCGCCCGTGTCCAGCCAGATGTCGCGCGTGCCGACATAGGTGCCGATCCGCACGGTCGACAGCGTATTGAGCGTCAACCGTGACCCTTCCTCCAGCGGCACCTGGCGCATTTCGCCGCGGGTGGTGGCATAGGCGGTCGTCGCGGTGAGGCCATAGCCGAGGACGCCGGCGCCGACGCTGGCCGCCACGGCGCCGCCGGTGCCCCACATCAGCATCCCTCGCCGGGTGACCTGTGGCGGCGACGGCGGCGCGAAGGCTTGACGGTTGAAGACGGGGGCCAGGGACCATGCCGCTTCGGTGCGGGTGAACAGCGCCCGCGCGCGCATCAACGCGCCCAGCCGCCGGGGGTCCTGCGCGAGCCATGTCTCGAGCGCTTCGGCGTCATCGGCGGAGAGGGGGCCTCGATCCATGCGAACAGCCCAGCCGGCCGCCACCTCATTGATTGTCTGCGGAGTCTCGCGGTCTTGCACCAAGTCCAATTCTTCCCAGCTTCCCTCTCCTAGGAGAATCGGCCACGTCATTTCCACCATGGTGGGCGAAACGCTCGATCACCAAGGTCAGTCCCTTGCCGATATGTTTCTCGACCGTACTCTCTGAAATGTCCATGCGCTTGGCGATTTCGCGCTGTGACAGGCCCTCGACCCGCCGCATGACGAAGACGGCGCGTACCTTGGCCGGCATCGCCTGGATCGCGGCCGCCAGCCGTCTCAATTCGTCGCGGGCGATGGAGATTCGCTCGGGCGAAAAGGGATCGACGGGTTCGAAGACCTCCATGTCCTCGATCGATTCGAACGGCACGATGCGCGCGCGCTTCAGATCGCGCAGGACCAGCGAGCGCGCGATCTTGAACAGATAGGCTTTGGGATGAAGCAGATCGTCGAGCCGTTCCCGTGAGGCGAGAATTGCATAGGTTTCCTGCACGATGTCGTCGATTTCGTGCGGATCGAGGCGGCGCCGACGGAGCCACGAACAGAGGCTCGCTTCATGCGGCAGGATATGATGATCGAACCAGCGCGCGCGTTCGAGGCTGACCTTTTCGGTCAGCGGCCGCCGTTGGGACGGGGGCAACTGGGGGCGTTGGCGCAATGGCATTGGAGCGGACCAATCGAGCGTGTCTCGTGTCCGCTTAATGGACAGTAGTGACAGAATCGGGACGGATGTTCGGGGAAGTGGAGTTGCAACCGGATCGGTGGTGACTCGGATTGACCTCGCCCGCGCAGGGCGCAAGCCGTCGGTGAAAACGATAAATCAGATGGCAAAGCGATCGGCGACGGCGGTCCAGCAGTGGCGTTGGAGGTTTCCACGCGGCATCGGCCCGATCGTGGAGACGCGGTCGCCGATCCGCCCGGCCGCTGGATCCGACGCGGCCGCCTGGAGTGCGGGTGCAACCCTTCGGTTTCGTCATTCGGACAGGGGAGGATCGCCTCTTGTCCCGTGCGGTCTTGGCCTGTCGTCAGCTCAGCGGGATCATCACGACGTTGCGAAAGGCGTCGCGTTCCTGCAAGGCCGCATACCAACGCTCGAGATTGGGGCGCGAAGGCCGTTCGACGGGCAGTTGGACCCAGGTGTTCGCATAGGCCGCCACCGGAATGTCGCCGATGCCGAATGCGTCGCCGGACAACCAGGGCTGCCGCTCCAGCGCTTCGTCGAGGATCGCCGAAAGCGCCGCCGCTCGCGCCACGCTCCGCGCGACAAGCCCGGCATCGCGCTGGTCGGGTGAGGTCCGCACCATCTGGAAGAAGATCGGCCGTACCGCGTCGGCCCAGGTGAAATGCCAGTCCATCCAGCGCTCGGCCGAGGCGCGGGCACGGGATTCGACCGGATAGAAGCGCTCGCCGCCATGACTGGATGCGAGATAGCGCAGGATGCTGTTCGACTCCCATACGGTGAAGCCACCATCCTCGATCGTCGGGATCAGCGCGTTCGGATTGAGCGCGCGGTACGCATCATCCATCCCGAACGGGCCGCCGACATCGCGGCGGTCATAGGCCAGGCCCATTTCCTCGGCCAGCCACACGACCTTCTTGACGTTGTGCGAGTTGATCCGCCCCCAGATGGTCAGCATCGCATCAGCTCCGGTAATCGGCGTTGATCGAGATATAGCCGTGGGTCAGGTCGCAGGTCCAAACCGTCGCGACGCCGTCGCCCAGGCCCAGTTCGACGCCGACTGCGATCTCCTGACCCTTCAGATGCGCGGCGACGGGGGCCTCGTCATAGCCTTCGACCGCGAGGCCGTCCCGGGCCACCAGCGTTTCGCCGAAGCGGATCGACAGCTTGTCGCGCTCGGCCGGTTCGCCCGCCTTGCCGACCGCCATGACGACGCGCCCCCAGTTCGCATCCTCGCCCGCGATGGCGGTCTTCACCAGCGGCGAGTTGGCGATCGACATGGCGATGCGGTGCGCCGAGCGGTCGCTCTCCGCGCCCTCGACGCGGATTTCGATCAACTTGGTCGCGCCCTCGCCATCGCGAACGACCAGTAGCGCGAGCTGGTGGCACAGATCGGCCAGCGCCGCGCGGAAGGCGTCCGCCCCGTCGCTGTCGTCATCGACCAGCGGCGCATTGCCCGCCCGGCCGGTGGCGAAAGCCAGCACGGTGTCGCTGGTCGAGGTGTCGCCATCGACCGTGATGCACGAAAAGCTGCGGCCATTGGCGGCGTTCAGCGCGCGTTGCAGGAATTCCGGGGCGACGGCGGCATCGGTGAAGATGAAGCCCAGCATCGTCGCCATGTCGGGCGCGATCATGCCCGAACCCTTGATGATCCCGGCGAGCGTCACCGTGCGGCCATCGACCATGGCCGTCGTCGTCGCGCCCTTGGCAAAGGTGTCGGTGGTCATGATCGTCGCGGCGGCCTCTTCCCAGCCGCACGGCGTGGCGGTGAAGGCGGCGTCCAGCCCGGCCTCGGCCTTGTCGATTGGGAGCGGCACGCCGATCACGCCGGTCGAGGCGACGAATATGTCCGAGGGCTGGCAATCCATCGCGGCGGCGGTGCGTGCGGCGATCGCCTCGACGGCGGCGCGGCCCCGATGGCCGGTAAAGGCGTTGGAGTTGCCCGCATTGACGACCAGCGCACGCGCCTGGCCCAGGACCAGCGCCTGGCGGCACCATTCGACTTCCGGGCTGGGGCACTTGCTGGTGGTCAGCACGCCCGCCACGCTCGTCCCCTCCGGCAGCGTCACGAAGGTCAGGTCGCAGCGGTCCCAGTTCTTATACCGCGCACGCGCGACGCGCAGCGTCACGCCATCGATCGCGGGCAGGGCGGGAAAGGGCTGGGCGAGGGGCGAGGTGGCGGTGCTCATGGCGCCGTGCTTTGCCGCTTGCGCGCTCGCGCTGCAACGGGTTGATGGCGGCGTGGGCAATTTTGGTGGGGGGAATCGATATGGCGATGATTGCACTGATGCTCATGCTGCTCTGACAGGGCGCAACGGAGCAGGCGGATGATGCGCCAAAGCCCGAAATCATCGGTGACATGGCGGCGGTCTACGGCCCTCATAACTATCCTCCGGCGGCGCTGCGTGCGCGGGAGGAGGGGCGGGTTGTGGCCGACCTGACCATCGACGCCCATGGGCGGGTGACGGACTGCCGGATCGTCGAGGCCGCAGCAGCCTCGCTCCGTGAGCAGACCTGTCATCTTGCCGTGTCGAGCCGGGGATTATTCCGTGCAGCGAGGGATCGCCAGGGCAATGCCGTTGTCGGTCATTATCGCCTGCGCATCCGATGGCAGTTGCCGGATGGCGATCCCACGCCGCCCAGGCCGGCCCGTTCCAGCGCCGCCATTTCCGAGATGATCGTCGAACCCGATGGCCGGGCGACCGACTGCCGGGGCCGCACCCTGCCCGGCAACATCGCCATTCCCGACTTGCCCTGTCCGTCATCGACGGAGGGGTTGCGGGCTGCGGTCATGCGGCATGCCGGCCTCGGCGCGCCGCCGCGTTTCCGCTATTTCGCTCTGGTCGAACATGTCTTCGGCGATGGGCCGCCCGCTAGCGACGATATGGCCAAGGATATGGCGATTCTTCAACGCCTTCGCGTTGACTTCAGGATCGATGCTACGGGCAGGGCCGTGGATTGCCGATGGTCGGTCCGCATGGGGGTGGTCGATGGCCAGCCAATGCCGACCAGATGCCAGACGGGCGAAGCGAGCCCAACATGCCCAAGTCTGGCTATGATCAGGTGGAGATCCTTTACAAGATCCTGCCGCCCAGCCCGTGATGGTCCGCATGGTGCCGCGATGATATCGGTCGCGGCGATGCAACGGATGGACGCGCCGCGCGTATCTGCCTAAGACAAGCCTCGCATGAACCTGCTTCTGCTCCTTTCCGCCCTTTTGTCCGCGCTGACCGGCGTGGGCGCGAATGCGCGTGGGCAGGAGGCGCGGGGGGTGGTCGCCGAGTGCGCGATCGTCGCCGCCGCCAAGCAGGCGGCCGTCGCCCGCGCGGCCACCCGGCCGGTCCAGGCACTCGCGACACTGGTCGACAGCGCCCGGCCGCTGGGCCTGTTCCGCGCCTTGTCGCCGCGCCCTGTCGCCGCGATCTTCGCGAGCCGTCGGCGCGAATAGGCTTCGGCGTCGGTACCACGCCGACCCACCTCCTCGTCCTTTCCAGTCGCGCGTGCCTCGCTTCGATCGGCGCTGCGCCTGTTTCCACGATCTTCAGTCAGGAAATCGCTTATGTTCGGCGGCCTCGCCAAGTCCCTGTTCGGTTCGTCCAACGACCGCTACGTCAAGTCGCTCAAGCCGACCGTCGCCAAGATCGCCGCGTTCGAGCCCGAAATGGAGGCGATGACCGACGAGCAGCTCGCCGCACAGACGGTCAAGTTCCGCGAGCAACTGGCCAATGGCGCGACGCTCGACAGCCTGCTGCCCGAAGCCTTCGCGACCGTCCGCGAAGCCGCCAAGCGCGTGCTCGGCCAGCGTCACTATGACGTGCAGATGATCGGCGGCATGGTCCTTCATCGCGGCGAGATCGCCGAGATGCGCACGGGCGAGGGCAAGACGCTGGTCGCAACGCTCGCGACCTACCTGAACGCGCTGCCCGGCAAGGGCGTGCATGTCGTCACCGTCAACGACTATCTCGCCAGCCGCGACGCCGCGACCATGGGCCGCGTCTATGGCTTCCTGGGCATGACCACCGGCACCATCATCCCCAATCTGGACGATGCGCAGCGCCGGGCGGCCTATGACGCCGACATCACTTACGGCACGAACAACGAGTTCGGCTTCGACTACCTCCGCGACAACATGAAGTATGAGCGCTCGTCGATGGTGCAGCGCCCCTTCAACTATGCGATCGTCGACGAGGTCGACTCGATCCTGATCGACGAGGCGCGCACCCCGCTCATCATCTCCGGCCCGACCGACGACAAGTCGGAACTGTATATCGGCGTCGATGCGATCGTGAAGCAGTTGACCGCCGACGATTACGAGAAGGATGAAAAGCAGAAATCGATCATCCTGACCGAGGATGGCACCGAGCGCGCCGAGCGCCTGCTGGAGGCGGCGGGGCTGCTCCAGGGCGAGAATCTCTACGACTTCGAGAATACCCAGGTCGTCCACCACCTTAACCAGGCGCTGCGTGCGAACATGATGTTCAAGCGCGATACCGATTACATCGTGAAGGACGGCAAGGTCATCATCATCGACGAGTTCACCGGCCGGATGATGGACGGGCGTCGCTGGTCGGAAGGGCTTCACCAGGCGGTCGAGGCGAAGGAGGGCGTCAATATCGAGCCCGAGAACCAGACCATGGCCTCGATCACCTTCCAGAATTACTTCCGCATGTACCCGAAGATTTCGGGCATGACCGGCACCGCCGCGACCGAGGCGGGCGAATTCTACGACATCTACAAGATCAACGTCGTCACCATCCCGACGAACCTGCCGATCGCGCGCGTCGACGAGGAGGACGAGTTCTACAAGAACACGCAGGACAAGTTCCGCGCCATCGCCAAGAAGATCCGCGATCATGCCGCCAAGGGCCAGCCGGTGCTGGTCGGCACGGTGTCGATCGAAAAGTCGGAATTGCTGAGCGAGTTCCTCACCCAGGAAGGCGTGCCGCACAAGGTGCTGAATGCGCGCTATCACGAGATGGAGGCGCATATCGTGGCGCAGGCGGGTCGCCTGCGCGCGGTGACGATCGCGACCAACATGGCGGGTCGCGGCACCGACATCCAGCTCGGCGGCAACCTGGAATTCCGAATGCTCGACGAGCATCCCGAGCTGGTCGAGGGCACGCCCGACTATGAGGCGGCGGCGACCCGCATCCGCGCCGAGATTATCGCCGAAAAGCAGCAGGTGCTGGACGCCGGTGGCCTGTTCGTCCTGGGCACCGAGCGCCATGAAAGCCGCCGCATCGACAATCAGCTGCGCGGGCGTTCGGGGCGTCAGGGCGATCCGGGCCTGTCGCGCTTCTACCTCAGCCTCGACGACGATCTTCTCCGTATCTTCGGGCCGGACACGCTGTTCGCCAAGATGATGCGCAGCAATATCGAGGATGGCGAGGCGATCGGCAGCAAGTGGCTGTCCAAGGCGATCGAGACCGCGCAGAAGAAGGTCGAGGCGCGCAACTACGACATCCGCAAGCAGGTCGTCGAATATGATGACGTGATGAACGACCAGCGCAAGGTCATCTACGAACAGCGCGCCGACATCATGGATGCCGAGACAGTGGGCGAGATGGTCGCCGACATGCGCGCCGAGACGGTGAACACGATCGTGGGCAGCGCCTGCCCGCCCAACAGCTATCCCGAGCAATGGGACGTGGCGGGCATGAAGCAGCAGCTCAAGGAGCAGCTCAACCTCGAACCGCCGCTCGACGCCTGGCTGGCGGAGGAAGCGATCGACCCGGAAATCGTGCTGGAGCGCGTCAATGCCGAGGCGGACGCGATGGTCGCGGCCAAGGCCGCCGAACTGGAGCCGGAAACCTGGGCCAGTGTCGAAAAGTCGATCCTGCTCCAGAATCTCGACCATCACTGGAAGGAGCATCTGGCGACGCTCGACGCGCTGCGCCAGGTCGTCCATCTGCGCGCCTATGCGCAGAAGACGCCGATCAACGAGTATAAGCACGAGGCGTTCTCGCTGTTCCAGCGGATGCTCGACAATATCCGCGAGGATGTGACCCGCACCATCGCCTATGCCCAGTTCCAGATTCAGGCGCCGCCGGAACTGCCCGAGCTGCCGGACTTCATCACTTCGCATTTCGACCCGTTCACCGGCGAGGACAACACGAACGACTGGGATGCCGCCGCGAGGGGGCTGCTTCCGCCGCAGATGCCGCCGATGCAGATCCCGATGCCGGACGGTGACGATCTGGGCACCGATCCGGCGCAATGGGAAGGCCGCGTCAATCGCAACGCGCCGTGCCCCTGCGGCTCAGGCCTGAAATACAAGCATTGCCATGGGGCGGTGACGGTCTGACCCATGCGTCCTCGGTGACGAAGACCGGGGAATAGACGACAGGGGCGGTGGACTTCGGTCCGCCGCCCATTTTCGAATCCCGGACATCCTGCGTCGGACGATCCCGGTCCTGCCCGGGCGGCGGGTGCGTCCGGTTCGGGCAGGTTTGCTGCCAAGGCCGAGGACCATGAAAAAGGCGGCTGCCCCGTCGGAGCAGCCGCCTCATTCGGCTGGCATGGAGGCCGGATTTACTTCGGCATGACGACCGTCGGCCCGATCGTGTTGACGATCGCGCGCGCGTCGAAGGCGCGCAGATTGTCACGCGGGATCGGCCCCTTGCGCATCACGACCTCAGCGGTCGCTTCGTAGCGGTCGATCGTGTTGATATCCATGTTGTTGCCGAAGAAGGGATCGCCCCAGAAGGGGTCCCAGCTACGCCAGCCAAAGCCGCGGCCATAATAGCGCCACGACGGGCCCCACCAGCCGCCACCCCAACCGCCGAAGCCGGGACCGTAGGCGCCCGGCGTCGAATAGGTGCGCGAGCGCAGCTGCGTATCGCGATCCGCCATCACGAAATAGTCATAGCCATTGGCAAGCGTCAGCTGCGCCGCGCGGAACAGCAGATACCGCTCCACCGTATCGCGCGAAGTGACGGTGTTGCCGGCGAAGCTGACCATGAAGCGATCGGGTTCGAGCTGCTGATCGGAATAGCCGGTGCGATAAAAGCCGGTGCCGGTTGCCGGACGATAGGTGGTTTCGGTCGCGCAGCCCGCGACCATCAAGGTGCTGGCGCCGATGAGCGCGATGGCGACCTTCCGACCGAATTGCATGGTCATTTTTCCTTTCCTGCTGACCAGCCACGCTGGAGAGCCGAGCGACCCTATCCGATACTGGCCGAACGGTCGATGAACGGTTTTGCTCCAGCGATGAATTGTGCGTCACGCCCCGGCCATGTGCAGCGCGATGCTCCGGCGATGCGGGGATCGGCGATGCTCGAACAGATAGATTCCCTGCCATGTGCCAAGCGCCAGCCGCCCGCCGATGAGGGGGATGGACAGGTGAATGCCCGTCAGGATGCTGCGCAGATGCGCGGGCATGTCGTCGGGCCCTTCATCGTCATGGGCATAGGCGCGGCTATCCTCGGGCGCCATCCGGGCGAAATAGGCCAGGATGTCGGTCCTGACCTCCGGCGCGGCGTTTTCCTGGACGATCAGCGAGGCCGAGGTGTGGCGGCAGAACAGGGCCAGCAGTCCTTCCTCCATCCGCTGTTCACCGACCCAGGCGGCGACGGCGGGGGTGATGTCGGTCAGACCCTGGCCATGGGTGTCGAGGGACAGGATCGTGGTGGCCTGGCGCATGACGATGCCATGCACCAGAACAACGAAGGATGCCATGGCCTTGCCGGGCCTGATTGAACGCCTCTGGTCGCCATGCGTTGACCCGTCGTTACGAAAAAGGAGAGTATCCGATGAAAGCCGCATTGTTCGCTGCGATGGCCGTCATGACCGTCGCCGCGCCGATCGTCGCCACGCCCGCCGTCGCGCAGAGCCGCGATGGTCAATGGCAGGGCGATCGCGACAATTGGGAGCCATCGCGCGATTATCGCCGGGGCGATTATCGCGAACGGCGTCTGGGCCGTGACGACAAGGTGTTTCGTGGCCGCGACGGTCGGACCTATTGCAAGCGCAATGACGGAACCACGGGCCTGGTCGTCGGCGCGGTCGGCGGCGGCGTTCTGGGCAATGTGATCGGCGGCGGGACGCTGGGTACGCTGCTGGGGGCGGGCGGCGGCGCGCTGCTTGGCCGTTCGATCGATCGCGGCAAGGTGCGTTGCCGCTGATCCGCCAGGGACGATAGCGGGCTGACCGTCCCGGCTCGCTTTTCGGTGGCCGGGGCGCCTTCGATCACCGCCCCGGCCTTTACCGGGGCGGTGGCTGGCGTCATCCCGTGCGGCCGTAATCCGCGATCATCGCAACCTCTTCGGCATCGCCCAATACGACGCCGATCCGTTGGTGCAGGCCGATCGGATCGGCATCCATGATCGGGCTCGCGCCATCGATCGACGCACCGCCAGCCTGTTCGATCAGGAAGCTCATCGGATTGGCCTCGTAGAGCAGGCGCAGCTTGGCCTTGCCCTGCTGGCGATGGTCGCCCGGATAGAGGAACACGCCGCCGCGCTTCAGGATGCGGTGGATGTCCGCCACCATCGAGGCGGTCCAGCGCATGTTATAGTCGACGCCGCACGGCCCTTCCGAACCCAGGATCCGCTCCTCGATATAGCGGGCGATGCCGGGCGACCATTGGCGGCGGCGCGCCATGTTGATCGCGAATTCGCGTGTGCCCGCCGGAATGCGCATCGGTCCGTCGGTCAGCCGCCACGATCCCAGTTCGCGGTCCAGCGTGAATTCGTAGACGCCATCGCCGACCGTCAGGACCAGCAGCGTCTGCGGCCCGTAAATGGCATAGCCCGCCGCCACCTGCGCGCGGCCGGGTTGCAGGAAATCGGCCTCGGTCACTTCGCGCCCGGCACAATCCTCGGGCGCGCGCAGCACCGAGAAGATGGTGCCGACCGACAGGTCGACATCGACGTTGCTCGATCCGTCGATCGGATCGAACAGCAACAGATATTCGCCCTTGGGATAGCGATTGGGGATGCGGTGGATCGTCTCCATCTCCTCCGACGCCATCGCCGCCAGATGGCCGCCCCATTCATTGGCGTCGAGCAACAGGTCGTTGGCGATCACGTCCAGCTTCTTCTGGACCTCACCCTGGACATTCTCGCTGTCCAGGCTGCCCAGGACATCGCCCAGCGCGCCCTTGGAAATGGCCTGGTTCACGGCCTTGCACGCGCGCGCCACCGTTTCGATCAGCAGGCGCAACTCCGGCGGGCAGGTCTTTGGCGACCGGCGCTGCTGCTCGATCAGGAAACGCGTCAGCGTCGTCTGGCGCGGGATGATCATCGTCTCTTGCTCCGGGAAAGGGGACTGGCGGCGGGCGGACCATGCCCCGGCTGGCTTGCGTAAAGCAACCTCGGGTTAAGCCATGGAGGAGCTTTATTGCGACGTAGCATTTCTGTTATATCCCATTTTAGCAGTGGGATATGATCGCAGGCCGGAGGATCATGATGTCGACCAAGCCCAATGCCGCCATGAACCCTGTCGCGACCGGGTCCGCGACCGGCATCGACGGCATCGTGTCGGGGCTGCGCCGTGCGCGCGAGGGCTGGCGGCAACGGCAGGATGCGGGGCGTGATGTCGAGCGTTTCCCCTCGCGCGCCGGCGTCGAGGATAGCGTCGCGCTGATCGCGGCCGCGCTCTATCCACGCCGACTCGGCCATTTCCGCGGTGTCGCCGTCGAGGAGGACCGCTTTGTCGCCGCCAAGCTGCTCGCCGGCCTGACCGCGCTGGAGCGGGAGATCGGGGCGGAGCTGGCCTATTGGCAGAAGGACGCCGACGCCGCCTTTCCGCCTGAACAGGCGGCGCTGATCGCACGGCTGTTCGGCGCGACGCTGCCGGGCGTCCGCGATCGGATCGACAGCGATGTGGAGGCGGCGTTCCTGGCCGATCCGGCGGCGCGCAGCGTGGACGAGATCCTGCTCTGCTATCCGGGGGCTGTCGCCAGCCTGCATCACCGTATCGCGCATGAGTTGAACGAGCTGGGCGCGCCGATCGTCGCGCGGATGATCTCCGAACTCGCCAATGAGCGGACGGGGATCGACATCCATCCCGGCGCCACCATCGGGCGGCATTTCTTCATTGACCATGGCACCGGTGTCGTCATCGGCGAGACCGCGATCATCGGCGAGCGGGTGCGGCTGTATCAGCATGTGACGCTGGGCGCGCGCTCGGCACTGGGCACCGCGCCGCGCTCGCCGCGCGATCGCTTCGCCCGCCATCCGATCGTCGAGGATGATGTCATCATCTATGCGGGGGCCACGGTGCTGGGCCGGGTGACGATCGGCGCGCGCTCGGTGATCGGCGGCAATGTCTGGCTGCTCGCCGATGCCGCGCCGGACAGTGTGCTGGTCCAGCCAGCGGCGCAGGCGCTGCCGCATGCGGAGGGGCGGGCGCTGCGCCAGGAACTGGAGGGGACGGCATGACGCGCGGACGCAAGCCCGTCATCGGCCTGATGTGCGGCAACGAGGTTGCGGGGCGCCCGATCCAGGCGGTTGCGACCCGCTTCATCGAGCCGCTGGTGCGGCTGTGCGGTGCCAGCGTGGTGATGATCCCCGCCATGCCCGAGGCGGTCGATGCTGCGAGCATGGCGGACATGCTCGACGGGCTGTTGCTGACCGGCGGGCGCTCGCATGTCGATCCGGTGCAATATGGCGATACCGGGCATCTGGCGCGTCACCAGTGCGACCCCGCGCGCGATACGGTCGCACTGTCGCTGGGCGGGCGGATGATCGAGCGGGGCAAGCCCGTCTATGGCATCTGCCGGGGGATGCAGGAGATCAATGTGTTGTTCGGCGGTTCGCTGACCTGTCTGGGCGGATTGCCGCGCCATCATCGCGGCTCGTGGGACGAGGATTATGAGACCCTGTTCGGCCATCATCACCCGGTCGATCTGATGCCGGGCGGATATCTGGCGGGCCGCAGCGGACATCGCCGGCTGGAGGTCAATTCGGTCCATCAGCAGGGGGTCGACCGGCTGGGCTATGGCCTGGTGGTCGAGGCGCGCGACAGCGAGGACGGACTGATCGAGGCGTTCCGCGCGCCGGGGTGCGGCGCGGACGTGCTGGCGGTGCAATGGCATCCCGAATGGGGCGGAGCGGAGTGCGCGGTCTCGCGCAGCTTCTTCACCCTGCTGGGCGAGTCGGTGCAGGGCCGCGCCTGACCGGTTCGGCGGCCCTGTCGCCCGAAGGCGCAGCTCAGTAGATATCGCGGCGATAGCGCCCCGTCGTCGCCAGTTCCTCCATTGTCGCATCGCCCAATATGGCGGCCAGCGTCTGATGCACGTCACCGGCCATGCCCTTCAGGCTGCCGCACACATAAAGCGTCGCGCCCGCCGCCACGGCGTCGGTGATGATGTCGATCGACCGGGCGATGGCGTGCTGGACATAGCGCGGTCCCGTTTCGATCCGCGACCAGGCGGTGACGCAGCCGGTCAGCGCGCCGGTACACGCCAGTTCAGTGCGTTCGGCGGCGTGGAAATCGTCATGATCGGGATGACGCTCGCCCCAGAAGAGCCAGGCGGTGCCGCCGCCGGTCCGCGCGCGGTACCGCAGATGCGCCATCAGGCCCGCCAGCCCGGTGCCGTTGCCGATCAGGATCATCGGCGTGGCGATGTTCTCGGGCGAATGGAAGCCGGGATTGGGGTGGACGCGCGCCTGAACGACCGCGCCCAGCGGCGCCCCACCGCACAGCCAGCCCGACCCCAGGCCGGGCAGGCCGTCCGGCCCCCGGCATTCGCGGATGATCAGTTCGACGCGACCGGATTCGGCGATCGAGGCGATCGAATATTCGCGGTGCGCCAGCGGCCGTAGCGTGTCCAGGTCGAAGCCCGGCCGCGCATTCGCGGGCAGGATGCAGCCACTCAACCGCGCGCGCATCTCCGCTGTGTCGGGGATGCCCGTGGCGGCGAGAAAGGCGGTGACGCGGCGATGATCCTGTCGGGGGAGGATTTCGAGGATGTCGCCCGCCGCCCATTCCGCCGGGCCGTCGACGGGCTCCAGCGCGACGTGCCAGCAGGGGCCCCCGCTGCTCCCCGGATTGAGGAGATGGCGTTCGACCAGCCGCCATCCGGCCATCGGCGTGCGGGCCCAGTCGGCCTGGTCGGTCCGCGCGCCGAGCGCGGCCAGTTCCTGCTGCCACAGCCGCAGCGCATCGGCATCCTCGACATCGACCTCGATCGGGTCGAACAGCCTGCTCGCCCCGGCGGCGTGCAGCCCATGATCGATGCGATGCCCGAAAGCGCAGAAATCGGGATATTCGCGATCGCCCAGCGCGAGCACGGCATAGTGCAGATGCGACAGGTCTGGCGGGGTCTCGGCGAGCATCCGGGCAAAGCCGCGCGCGCGGTCGGGCGGCTCGCCCTCGCCATAGGTACTGGCGATGACGAGCAGCCGTTCGATCTGGCCGAGCATCGCGCGATCAAGCGCGGCGACGGGCAGGGCGGCGGCTCCGGGCAGCGCCTGGGCGGTCAGTCGCGCTATCCGTTCGGCGGTGCCGGTCTGGCTCGCATAGGCGACCAGCGTGGTCGCGGTCGCCGCGTCGCCCGACATCCCCTCGGGGGCCAGCGCCGCCAGCGCCGCCAGCGCCGCCTTGCGCCGTCGCCGCGCGAAATAGAGCAGGAACCCGGTGATGGTGAACAGCGGCATGGTCAGGCTGGTAACCAGCATCGCAATGCGGCCGATCAGCCCGAAATAGGCCCCGCGATGGATCTCGAAGACGCTCGCGACGACATCCTCGCCCAATGGCCGTGCAGCATAGGGTTTGTTGGCGATGATCGCACCGGTGACGCCGTTGATGGTCAGGTCGTCGGCCACGCGATCATGACGTCCGCCCGGCAACTTGGCACGGAACTGGACATTCACCCCCTCGCGCGCGGTGGCGGTAACCTGTTCATAGGCGTGGCCGCGCGTGGCGCGATCGAAGCTTTGCCAGGCAAGTGCGAGGTCGGGGCGTCCTTCTTTCGCGGTCCGGTCGGCGTGCGGCCGCGCCTCCGCCGCGCCACCGGTCAACAGGGCGCGAACCCCGTCGCGATACCAGCCATAGGACCACCAGAGCCCGGTCCCCGCGCTGATGAGGTAGAAGACCAGCACCCAGCCGCCGATGACGGCATGCAGCGCACGGTAGAGATTGCGGCCCGTCCGGCGCAGGTCGAGAACGAACCAGGCGCGCCAGTCGAGTGGCCGTCTGGGCCAGCGCAGATAAAGGCCGGACAGCGCGAAATAGATCAGTGACAGCGCCGCAAAGCCAGTGATCTGCCGCCCGATGCCGTTGCCCTTGCCGGGCAGCGCCAGCCAGCGATGGATATTCTCCACCGTCTCCAGCAGTGCCCCGCCACGCGCCTCGCCCAGGATCGCGCCCGTGGTCGGATCGACGTAGCGGCGCTCGCGCGTCTTGCTGTCGCCGATGCTGTAGGTGACGATCGCGGCCTGGTGGGGATCGTGCTCGACGATCAGCCGCCCGATGCGGATATCCGGCCGCTCGGCGGTGATCCGGGCGACGAGCGTAGGCGCGGGCAGCGGCGCGCGGTGGCCGGGGTCCAGAGTCACGATGCCCGGATTGGCGAGCGCAAGAATCTCATGCTCAAAGCTGATCGCCGCCCCGGTCACGCCCATCACCGCCAGGACGAGCCCGGCCGTGATGCCGAGAAACCAGTGAATCTGGAACAACAGGTTACGCGTCGACACCCAACCCCGCCTGGATGTGTAAGTGATAATGATTTGCGGTAACTGTCGTCGGGCGGGCGGTCAATGGTGGCGTGGTCGGTCCTGTCGTCCTGGCGCGGGTCGATCCAGGGTCGGGGCCGGGTCGGGGGATGGGCACAAAGAACCGCCCCGGTCGAAACCGGAGCGGTGAGTCGGCGGGAGGGAGCCGTTAGAGGCGGAAGCCGAGGCCGACGCCGAAGACCAGCGGATTGAGGTCGAGCTTGGCGCGCTGCGTCCCCGCCGCGGCGGTGTCGAGGCGCACGGTCGTGCCCATTTCGATATATTTGACGTCGAGGTTCAGGAAGACCTTGGGCGTGATGTCCACATCGACGCCCGCCTGCGCCGCCCAGCCCACGCTGTCGCTCATGCCGACCGAGGTCTTGCCGACCGCCGCCTGCAGTCCGTCGGAGGCCTTTTCGTTCCAGAAGATGGTGTAGTTGATGCCGGCACCGACATAGGGGCGGATATGCGAGGTCGGGGCGAAATGATACTGTGCGGTCAGCGTGGGCGGCAGAACCCAGGTGGTCGCCAGCTTGCCGATGCTGCCCGTCGTGCCGCTCATCCCCTTGGCCGTGTGCCGGGTGGTCGAGGCGATCAGTTCGAAGCCGATATGGTTGGTCGCCATATAGGTCGCGTCGATTTCCGGCATCACCGCATTGCCCACCGCCAGCCGCTCGGTCGGGAAGGCGGGCCGGATGCCGCCCGAATCCTCATTGGGGACGACGGTGATGGCCCGCACCCGCAGCAGGACATCACCGGCCCGCACGCCGACGCGCGGCGCATCGGCCGTCTGCGCCATAGCCGGCACGGCAGCGGCTCCCCCGACCAGTCCCATCAGCGCCATGGCGGCTTTCGTGATGGTCTTCATTCCCCAATCTCCTTGTACGGTACGCAATCTGTAAGGACGGGCTAGGCGCGCGGCGGGCACCGCGCGTTGACCGGGGACAAAGGCTCGTTTGATCGGGATCAAATCCGGTCGCGGCGGCGGGGTGCCCCCGCGACCGGCCGGTGAACGGTCTACGGGGAATCCCGATGGACAATCTGCCCCGCGACAGGGCGGCCGGATGCGGTTAGGGCAAGGGCATGACCCCGCCACTTACCTGTACCGCTATCTGCGCCGATTGCGCGGTCCGTGATCGTGCATTGTGCGGCAGCCTGGACGACCGGGAATTGCGCGCGCTCAACGCGCTGGGCCAGCGGCGGCGGGTCGCGGCGGGGCAGGCGGTGGCCTGGGCCGGGGACGAAGCGATCCTGTGCGGCAATATCCTGTCGGGGACACTGAAGCTGGTGGCGGGACCGGCGGACGGGCGCGAGCAGATCGTGGGCCTGCTCTACCCGGCGGATTTTTTCGGGCAGCCCTTTGGCGGACAGACCGACTTCACCATCGTGGCGCTGAGCGATGCCGAATTGTGCGTTTTTCCCCGTGCGGGGTTCGAGCGGGTGCTGGACGATCATCCGCGAATGGAAAGGCTACTGCTCGAACGGACGGCGGCGTCGCTGCGCGAGGCGCGGCGGCAGATGCTCGTGCTGGCGCGGCAATCGGCCGCGGAGAAGGTGGCGGGCTTCCTGCTCGACATGGCGGCGCGCGCCGGGGATGGGGGATGTTGTGCGGTGCCGGGCGGGCCGTTGACGTTCGACCTGCCGTTGACGCGCGGTCAGATCGCCGACGTGCTGGGCATGACGATCGAGACGGTCAGCCGCCAGCTGACCCGGTTGAAGAATGCCGGCACGATCGCCTTGCCCGGTCCGCGCGCGGTGACCATTCGCGATGCCGCCGCGCTGGCTGCAAGGGCCGAGGCCGCCTGACCGCTCCGGCCGGGCGGATCGGGCCGGTCGGTTCAGGCGGGGCGGATCAGGCGGGGCAGGGGCGTGGATCGGCGGCGCGAAAGCGCAGGCTGTCGAGTAGGGCCTGGCGTGCCGCACGGGTCAGCCGGTGCCCGGCCAGCGCCAGGATGGCCAGTTCCTCGCAGTCCATCGCCTGGCGACAGGCGTTGAAGAAACACCGCATCATATAGCCGAGCGTGTCGGCCGAGATCCGGTCCGCCATGCCGGGCGCGGCGCGCAGGGCATCGGCCAGATCCTGCGCATGCATCGCGTCCGTGGCATAGCGGATGCGCAATTCCTCCATCAGCGCGGCGGCGAAGGGATCGCCGGGGTCGTAGATTTCGGTCAGCGCGGGATAGGCCGGACACTCATTCTCCACCGGCTCGGTCAATGCGGTCAGCGCCTCGCACAGCCGGGCGGCCGTCGGTTCGGGCGGCAGCCTGGGCAGTTCGTCCGCACATCGTTCGAGCAGGTTGCACAGATTGGCCAGGCAGCGATGATCGGCGACGATCCGGACGATGTCGATGTCCTGAATGGCGTGCCAGGGTTGCGGGACCGGTCCGTCGTGACCGCTGGCGCGAGGCGATTCCATCCTCAATCTCCCATATTGCAGGCATCCTGCATCGCGCGTCGCCGGGGAAGCCGCATTGACCGCCGTCAAAGCGTTTCTGGTGAAGCCGGCATAGTTGCTTCATCACCGGCATCGGGCGGTCGTCCCCGGCGCGGGCTGAAGCCTGTGGCGCGAGACGGTTCAGATTATGGGGTTTTGACCATGCCATGCGATATTATCATCATCGGCGGCGGACCGGCCGGGCTGGCCTTTGCCGGCGGACTTGCGGGCAGCGGGCTGCGCGTCACGCTGGTCGAGCGCCTGTCGCTGTCGTCGCTGGCCGATCCGGCGGATGATGGCCGGGAGATCGCGCTGACCCATCGTTCGGTCGCGACGCTGGAGGCGCTGGACGCATGGCGGCGGATCGCGCCGGAGGCGATCGCCCCGCTGCGCGCCGCGCATGTGCTCAACGGCGCCTCGCCCCTCGCGCTGTCGTTCGAGCCCGATGCGCCAGCGGGGCAACCCCTGGGCTGGCTGGTCGCCAACCATCATATCCGGCGTGCCCTGTTCGCGGCGATTGATGAGCAGCCGGGGTTGACGCTGATCGCGGGTGCGCAGGTGGCGGCGGCGCGGACCGACCGCGACGGCGCGTCGGTGACGCTGGAGGATGGACGCGTGCTGCGCGCGCGGCTGCTCGTCGCGGCGGATTCGCGCTTTTCGGCCATTCGGGCCCAACTGAATATCCCGGCAAAGGTGACGCGGCTGGGCAAGTCGATGCTGTTGGCGCGCGTCGAGCATGACGGCGATCACCAGGGTATCGCGACCGAATGGTTCGACCATGGCCAGACGATCGCACTCCTGCCTTTGACGGGGCGGCGGTCGTCGGTCGTGCTGACGCTGCCCGAGGATCAGATCGCCCGGCTGGCGGCGCTGGCCGCGCCCGCCCTGTCGGCGGAACTGACCCGGCGATCGGATGGACGGCTGGGCACCATGCGGGTGGAGGGGGCGGCGCATGTCTATCCGCTCGCCACGGTCTGGTGCCGTCATTTCGCCGCGCCGCGCGCCGCGCTGATCGGCGATGCGGCGGTGGGGATGCATCCGGTGACCGCGCATGGGTTCAACCTGGGGCTGCGCGGCGGCGCGACGCTGGCCGGGTTGCTGGTCCGGGCGGCGGCGCGGGGACAGGATATCGGCGCGGCGAGCCTGCTGCGCCGATATGAAGCGGTGCATCGCTTCGCCTCCGCCCCCCTGTTCCTGGCGACGGGGGCGATCGTCGGGCTGTTCACCGACGACCGGCCGCCGGCGCGACTGCTGCGCCCGGCGCTGCTCCACGCCGCGGCGCGTGTCACCCCGGCCCGTGCCGGGATCTCGCGCCTGCTGATGCGGCATTGATGAAGGATGGCATGATGACCATGGTGATGGACCCGCCGCCCAGCCTGTTCGACCGGATCGGCGGTGCCGCGCGCGTGCGGGGGCTTTCCGATCGCTTCTACGACCTGATGGAGGCGGAGGAACGCTATGCCGCGTTGCGCGCCCTGCACGGCGAGGACCTGACCGAGGTTCGCGAATCCCTCGCCGTGTTCCTGGGCGGCTGGCTCGGCGGACCGCGCATCTGGTTTTCGCAGCGGCCGGGAACGTGCATCATGACCGCGCATCGCGCGCTCGGCGTGACGCCCGCGACCGCCGGGCAATGGCTGCACGCCATGGGCCGGGCGATCGACGATGAGGGCGTGGAGCAGGAGGTGGCGACCGCGATGCGGCGGTCCTTTGCCCGCATGGCCGCGATGATGATCGCCAACGGCCAGGACGAGGGCTGATCGCCGGGCGACGATCCCGGATTTGACGCGGGTCAAGGATCGATCGACCCGACTCCGACAGGAATCGCGGCATGACTGATATCACCGCCACGCCGCGCTTCTGGGACCGCAGCCATCATCTCGGCCGGATGGGCCTGGGCGATCTGGTCCGTGCCTATTTCACCCATTATGCCGTCATCGTCTATCTGGCGCTGACCGGCCTGTGCATCGCGGCCTTTGCGCGATGGCCCGCGCCGCCGGTGCCGACGCTGGCCATCGTCGCGCTCATCGCGCTGGCCTATCCGTTGATCTGGTACGTGCTGCATCGCTGGGTGCTGCACAGTCGCTGGATGTTCAAGGTGCGGCCGCTGGCGGGCGTGTGGAAGCGCATCCATTACGACCATCACATGGACCCGGACCGGCTGGAGATCCTGTTCGGCGCGCTGCACACCACGCTGCCGACGCTGCTGCTGGTCGCCGCGCTTCCGGGCTGGCTGATCGGCGGCGTCGGGGGCGCGCTGGCAGGCATGGCCACGGGGCTGCTCTGCACCTGTTTCTACGAGTTCGCCCATTGCGTGCAGCATCTCGGCTGGAAGCCGCGCCATCCATGGCTCGCGATGATCAAGCGCCGTCACATGGAGCATCATTTCCATGACGAGGACGGCAATTTCGGCATCACCAACTTCGCCTGGGACCGGCTGCTCGGCACCTACTACACCCGTGCGGACCGGCCGCAGAAAAGTCCGACCGTCTTCAATCTGGGGTATACGGCGGAGATGGCGGCGCGCTATCCGGCGGTCGCCGAGCGTTCGCGCGACCTGGCCCGGAGTCGTCCCGGCCGTGGCGGGGCACGACCCGGCGAATTCCAGGGCCCGTCGACCGGGTGGCCTGATAGCGAGGCGGGCGGGGAGCTTTCCCACGGCCGCCCAGATGGGAGTGACGATGACCGACCGTATTGCCAGTGAAACCCTGTGCGCCCGTATCACCGATGCCGACAGCGCGGCCGCGCTGATCCGTCCGGGCGAGACGATCGCCGCAAGTGGCTTCACGGGTTCTGGCTATCCCAAGGCGGTGCCGCAGGCGCTGGCGCGGCACATGGCCGCGGAAAGCGCGGCAGGGCGCCCTTTCCGGGTCAATCTGTGGACCGGGGCTTCGACCGGGCCCGAACTGGACGGCGCGCTGGCGGCGGTCGACGGCATCGCCCAGCGCCTGCCCTATAGCGGCGATCCCGTCGCGCGCGAGAAGATCAACCGTGGCGAGATCGATTATCTCGACATGCATCTCAGCCAGGTCGCGCCGATGGCGTGGGAAGGCGTGCTGGGGGCGATCGACACCGCGATCGTCGAGGTCACGGGCATCCGCAGCGACGGAACGCTGATCCCCTCTTCCTCGGTCGGCAACAACAAGACCTGGCTCGACCGGGCCGGGCGCGTCATCCTGGAGGTCAATCGCTGGCAGAATGCGGCGCTGGAGGGGATGCACGACATTTACTATGGCACCCGCCTGCCGCCCGAGCGCGTGCCGATCCCGTTGTTGCGTCCGGACGATCGCATCGGCACGCCCTATCTGACCTGCGATCCCGACAAGATCGTCGCCATCGTCGAGACCGACGCGCCCGACCGCAATCTGCCCTTCGCCGCGCCCGACGCGACCGCGCTCGCCATTGCGGGGCATATCATCGAGTTTCTGCGGCACGAGGTTTCGCGCGGGCGGCTGCCCGCCTCGCTGCTCCCGATCCAGTCGGGGGTGGGCAATATCGCCAATGCGGTGCTGTCCGGCCTGGCCGATGCCCCGTTCGATCCGATGACCGCCTATACCGAGGTCATCCAGGACGGGATGCTCGACCTGCTCGATTCGGGCAAGCTGCGCATGGCCTCCGCAACCGCCTTCTCGCTCAGCCCGCAGGCGGCGGCGCGACTCAATGCGAACATGACCGCCTATCGCGACCGGATGATCCTGCGCCCGCAGGAGATCAGCAACCATCCCGAACTCGTCCGCCGCCTGGGCTGTATCGCGATGAACGGGCTGATCGAAGCCGACATCTACGGCAACGTCAACTCGACGCTGGTGATGGGATCGCGCATCCAGAACGGCATCGGCGGTTCGGGCGATTTCGCCCGCAACGCCTATGTGTCGATCTTCATGACCCCTTCGACGGCCAAGGGCGGCAAGATCTCGGCCATCGTGCCGCAGGCCGCGCATGTCGATCATATCATGCAGGACGTGCAGGTGATCGTCACCGAACAGGGGCTGGCCGATCTGCGCGGGCTCTCGCCGCAACAGCGGGCGCGGCTGGTGATCGAACGCTGCGCGCATCCCGATTACCGCCCGCTGCTCACCGATTATGCCACGCGCGCGCATGGCGGGTCCTATGGCCTGCACGCGCCCTCGCTGCCGGGTGAAGCCTTGTCCTGGCATCAGCGTTTCATGGCGACCGGAACGATGCTACCTTCTTGACCATCGTCAAAGCGGCGCGTGCCCTGCGGGTGCATGACGGGCAACGGAGAAGGAGGAGGCGACCATGACCATCATCGACACCGACCTGCTGGTGACGCGTACGGGCGTTAGGCTGAACGTCCGCCCGGCACGTCCCGAGGATGAACCGGCGCTGGCAGAATTCTTCGGGCATGTGACGCCCGACGATCTGCGCTTCCGGTTCCTGACCGGGGTGCGCGAAGTGGGGCATGAGCGGCTGCTGGCGATGGCGACGGCCAATGATGCCCGGTCCGAAAGCCTGATCGCGCTGGACGATGGTGGCGCGGTGCTGGCAAGCGCGATGCTGGTCGGCGACGCGGCGGGCGAAACGGCGGAGGCGGCGATCGCGGTGCGCGGGGATCATAAGGGGCGGGGGATCGGCTGGACCCTGCTCGACCATCTGGTCGGCCATGCGCGGCGTCATGGCTATGCCGCGATCGAGTCGATCGAGGACCGCGCCAATCGCGACGCCATCGCGCTGGAGCGGGAAATGGGGTTCGAGGCGATACCGATCGACGGCGAACCCGCGCTGGTGCGTATCCGGCGGGAACTGCGCTAGCGGCCGTAACGGGCGCGGTAGCGGCGAGGCTTTATCCGGTCGCGAGTGAGCCTTGCCCGCAAGCCGCGTCCGTCGGATGTCAGCGATCACGAATGGCCGCTGGCTGGGCCGTGCAGGCTGCGGCCACCGGAGAGTCCGGCCATCGCCATGCGCCTTAGCCGATGATCGACTGGCCCAGCATCATCGTCTTGCCGTTGGTGACGATCACCCGGTCGCCGATCTTCGTCGCCTCGAACAATTTGCGCGCGAAGGCGGTGGGGACGCCGACGCAGCCATGGGTGGCATAGCCGAAGCGGACGTCGCTGCCATGGATCGCCACGCCGTCATTGGTCAGGCGCAACATATAGGGCATCGGCGCGTCGTAGAGATTGGAGACGTGGTCCGCGTCCTTTTGCAGGATCGGGAATACTCCCAGCGGCGTCGGCATATTGTCCGCGCCATAGATGATCGCCGCGGTGCCGATCTCATAGCCATTGCGGAAGATCGACACGACCTGCGCCGTCAGGTCGACGGTGATGACGATCGGTCCCGGCGGCGCGCCGCTGTCGTCCCAGACATAGGTGCCGTGGCGCAGCGGTTGCTTCAGGTCGAGGATGCGGCGGACGACAAAGGGTTCCGGCGTCGATACCGGCGTTGGGAGCGGGCGGAGCGGGCGCACCACCGGGGATGCCGCGGGAACCGGGCTCGGCGAAACGCGGGGCGCAGGGGGCGGCGCGCGGCCGGAGCGGAGGAGCAGCGTGCCTCCGCCCATGAGGGTGACCACCAGGATCGTAGCGGCAAGAAGTTGCAAGCGGCGCATGACGGGATCGGTCTACCACATCGCCCCTTGCCCAATCCTTAGCGGATTTCGACCGTCACATGGCCCAGCGCCGCCATGCTGGCCAGCCGCTGGTGGATGGTCCGGCTGGAGACGTCGCTCTCGACCGCGAGCACCACGGCATGGGCGGTCGGGCCGATGCGCCAGATATGGAAGTCCCGGATGCGCGTGTCGCCGGGGCCTTCAACGCGCTCGCGAACCTCTTCGGCCAGCCTGGGATCGGCGGCGTCGAGCAGCACGGCGGAGGCCTGCCGCATCAGGCTGACCGACCAGTTGGCGATCACCGCCGCGCCGATCAGCCCCATGGCCGGATCGAGCCAGACCCAGCCGAGCCAGCGTCCCGCCACCAGGGCGACGATCGCCATTACCGAGGTCAGCGCGTCTGCCAGGACATGGATATAGGCCGCGCGCATATTGGTGTCGCCGCCATGGCGGTCATGCCCATGGTCGTCATGGTGATGATGGCCATGGCCGTGCGCGTGACCATGAGCGTGACCATGATGATGCGCATGGCCACCGCCCGACAGCATCAGCGCGCTGACCAGATTGACCAGCAGGCCAAGCACCGCGACGATGATCGCGTCGCCGAACGCCACGGGGTAGGGGTTGGTCAGCCGGACCAGCGATTCATAGGCGATGAACAGCGAGACCAGTCCCAGCACCATCGCCGACCCGAACCCGGCAAGTTCGCCGACCTTGCCGGTGCCCCAGCTATAGCGAGGATTGGCGACATGGCGCTTCGCATAGGAATAGGCGATGGCGGCGATGCCCAGCGCGCCGACATGCGTCGCCATGTGAAAGCCATCGGCCAGCAGCGCCATCGATCCGGTCAGATAGCCCGCGACGACCTCGGCCACCATCATCCCGATCGACAACCACATGACCGCGCGGGTCCGACGGGCATTGTCGTCGTGGGCGTGACCCAGATAATCATGGCTGTGGGTGGTCATGGCATCAACCTTTGGGGAGCGTGTCGGGGCATCAGCGAAAATGGCGGCGGAGCAGCCGCGCCAGCTCGGCGGCCTGCGCGGTGCGTTCGGCATCGGACAGGTGGGGGGCGGCGACATGGGCGTGGAGATGATCCTCGACCAGTTCGTCCATCAGCCCCGCGACCGCGCCGCGCACCGCCGCCACCAGGTGCAGCGTCTCGGCGCAATCGGCATCGGCCGCGACCGAACGCTCGATCGCAGCGACCTGTCCGGCGATGCGCCGGACGCGGGCGATGATCTTCTCCTTGTTGGTGGTCACATGCGCCATAACATATAGGGGTATAGGGTATGTTGCCGGCGATCGCAACTTTGCTTGCGCGGCACCCGAGCGATCGGCCACAACGCTCCTGATCCAGTCACGGGAGGCGATATGGTCGGGCGGAAATGGTGGGTGTTCGGCATTGTGTGGCTGGCGGCGGCGGCGATGCCGGTCTCGGCGGAAACCATCCTGTTCGTCGGCAACAGCTTCACCTTTGGCGCGCATTCGCCCGTGATGCGCTATCGTCCCGATCTGGTGCATGACCTGAACGGCGAGGGTATCGGCGGCGTACCCGCCTTGTTCAAGACCTTTGCCGAGGAAACGGGCCGTGACTGGACGGTCAGCCTGGAAACCGTGCCGGGCAAGGATCTGGCCTTTCATTACGAGCATAAGCGCGGGGTGATCGACGGGCGCTGGGACGTCGTCATCCTTCAGGGGTATAGCGTGCTGGACCCGCAACGACCGGGCGATCCGGTGCGCCACGCCGAGGCGGCGGCGCGGATCGCGGCGATGCTGCGCCGGGCCAACCCGCATGCGCGGGTGGAACTCGTTTCCACCTGGAGCCGCGCCGACCTGACCTATCGCAAGCCCAGCCCATGGCGCGGCAAGCCGGTCACCGCGATGGCGGACGATCTGGCCGCGGGCAATGCCTATGCCCTGCGGCAGAGTCGCGACCTGTCCGGCGCCATCCCGGTCGGGCAGGCATGGAACCGCGCGTGGCGCGAGCGGCTGGCCGATCCCAATCCCTATGACGGCATCGCCTTTGGCCAGATCGACCTGTGGACCTGGGACCAGTATCATGCCAGCGCGGCAGGATATTATCTGGAGGCGCTGGTGATCTTCGGCCGGATCACCGGCGTCGACGTGCGCCTGCTGGGTGAGCAGGAGCGGGCGGGGCGCGACCTCGGGCTGGAGCCACGCACGGTGGGGCGGCTCCAGGCGATCGCCCAGGCGGAACTGACCGCCGAACCGACCGGGATCAGGCCGTAACGATCGCGCCGTCGATGACCGTGACGGGCCAGGGCGTCAGCGCCTGGCCCACACAGGGACCGCCAAGGCAGTGGCCATTCTCGACCGCGAAGACCGCCCCGTGCCAGGCGCAGGCGATCCGGTGGCCGTCGGGCGTCAGATAGCCGTCGAGTTCCTGCGCCAGCGGCAGGCCCATGTGCGGACAGCGGTCGACATAGCCATGTACGGTGTCGCCCCGCCGTACGACGAAGCCATGGAAACGACCCGCGCGCATCTGGAGGACGAAATTGCGCGCCGTGCCATCGGCGACGAGGTCGAGCGGCCCCAATCTAATGCCCGCCGGCGCGGAGGTCAGGCGTTCGCTCACCCCGCATCCCCCTGCGCCTCAGGCGCGGCCTGCGGCACGCGATCGTGCAGCCGCCGGGCGCTCGCCACGGTCGCGGGATAGGGGGTCAGGTCTACCGCAAACCGCTCCGCATTATAGACCTGCGGCAGGACATGGCAGTCGGCCAGTGTCGGCGCGTCGCCATAGGCAAAGCCGCGACCATGATGCCGGATCATCGTCTCCAGCGCGGCGAAGCCTTCCGCGATCCAGTGCGCGATCCAACCGCGTATCATCGCCTCATCGGCGTTCAGGTCGGTGCGAAGTCTGGTCAGCACCCGCAGATTGTTGGTCGGGTGGATGTCGCATGCCACGATGGCGGCCATAGCGCGCACCGTCGCCCGGGCACCGAGTTCGCGGGGTAGCAATGGTGGCGTCGGATAGCGTTCCTCAAGCCATTCCAGGATCGCCGGGCTCTGGATCAGCGCGCCATCCGGCCCCTCGAGCACCGGCACCAGCCCCTGGGGCTGCAAGGCCCGGAATTCAGGTGCGCGCTGTGCCCCGACCCGCAGATCATGGGGTACATCGTGATAGGTCAGCCCTTTCAGGCCCAGGGCCAGGCGAACGCGATAGGCCGCGCTGGATCGCCAATAGCCATGCAGCGTCAGGCTCATGGCAGCCGAGCCTTGGGGAAATCCCGCCATACCGCGTCATAATCGAGCTGCGCATGGGCCAGCGCGTGATCGGTGGGGCGATAGGGCCAGCAGCTTTCGACCATGAAGGCCATCGTGCCGTCGATCCGATGCGGCTTGAGGTCGGCGGCGCTCGCCCCCTGCCAACTCGCCAGATCGGGGCCATGCCCGGCCATCAGATTGTGCAGCGACAGGCCGCCGGGGCGGAAACCCTCCGCCTTGGCGTCATAGGCGCCGGTGATGAGGCCCATCGCCTCCGACATCACGTTGCGGTGGAACCAGGGTGGGCGGAACGTGTCCTCCGCCACCATCCAGCGCGGCGGAAAGAGGACCAGGTCGGCATTGGCGCGACCGGGCACGTCGCTGGGTGATGTCAGCAGGGTGAAGATCGACGGATCGGGATGATCGAAGCTGACCGTGTTGATCGTGTTGAAGCGTGACAGGTCATAGCGCCAGGGCGTGAGATTGCCGTGCCACGCGACCACGTCGAGCGGACTATGGTCGAGCGTCATCGTCCAGAGCGCGCCGAGGAATTTCTGCACGACCTGGATGGGGTCGTCGCGATCCTCGAACCAGGCGACGGGCGTCTCGAAATCGCGCGGATTGCCCAGGCCGTTCGCGCCGATCGGGCCCAGATCGGGAAGGCGGAACAGGCTGCCGTGATTTTCCGCGACGTAGCCCGCGGCCTCGCCATCGGGGAGTTCGACGCGAAAGCGCACGCCACGCGGGACCAGCGCGATCTGGCCCGGCGCGATGTCGATCCGGCCGAGTTCGGTCAGGATGGCCAGCCGTCCCGATTGCGGCAGGAAGACCAACTCGCCATCCGCGTCGACGAACACCCGCTCCATGCTGCGGTTGCAGGCATAGACATGGACCGCCACGCCCTCCAGATCGGCGGGATCGCGATTGGCGAGCATCGTCGTCATGCCGTCGATCCAGTCGGTGCCTGCCTCCGGCCTCGCCACCGGGTCCCAGCGCAGCCGGTTGGGGGGCAGGGGGCTGTCGCTGGTGCCCGGGGCGAAGCGCGCCGCGCCGGCATAGCGTTCATAGGGCGGATGCTCGGCGGTCGGGCGCAGGCGATAGAGCCAGGAGCGGCGGTTTTCGTGGCGCGGCGCGGTGAAGGCGGTCCCCGACAGTTGCTCGGCATAAAGGCCGAAGGCCGGGCGCTGCGGCGAATTGCGGCCGATCGGGAGCGCGCCGGGCACCGCCTCGGTCGCGACATGGTTGCCGAAGCCGGAGATGTAGCGCGGGGTCGCCGTCTCGTTCATGATCCTCTCCTCTGCCGGGCTGCTATCGTTTGCTGGCCCGTCGGTGGCGGCGGGCGATGCCGCGCCGCCCCGCGATCGATCCCGATCAGGCGTCGACGGTAATCACGCCGCGCCGGATCTGGTCCAGTTCGATGCTCTCGAACAGCGCCTGGAAATTGCCGTTGCCAAAGCCCTCATTGCCCTTGCGCTGAATGATCTCGAAGAAGATCGGGCCGACCATATTCTCGGTGAAGATCTGGAGCAGGATGCCCTCCTCGCCGACATTGCCGTCGATCAGGATGCGGTTCTTGCGCAGCCGCTCCAGATCCTCGCCATGGTTGGGCACGCGCTTGTCGACCAACTCATAATAGGTCTCGATCGTGTCCTGCAGGCGAATGCCGCGCGCGCGCAGCTTTTCGACCGTTTCATAGATATTGTCGGTGGTGAGGGCGAGGTGCTGGATCCCTTCACCATTATATTCGCGGAGGAATTCCTCGATCTGGCTCTTCTCGTCCTGGCTTTCGTTCAGCGGGATGCGGATCGCCTTGTCGGGCGCGATCATCGCCTGGCTGAACAAACCGGTCGCCTTGCCCTTGATATCGAAATATTTCTGCTCCTCGAAGCCGAAGAGCTTGGAATAGAAGCCCGACCAGGTCCGCATCTCGCCGCGCCGCACATTGTGGGTCAGATGGTCGAGCAGGTCGAGGCCGACATTGTTGCGCGCCTCGGCCGCCTGCCACCCTTCGATCTCGGTCCAGTCGGCGAACAGGTCGGTGCCCGCCTGGACGAGATACAGATAGCTGCCGCCGATGCCCTCGATCACCTGGGCGTCGGGGGTCAGGCAACCGCGGGCCGCATCGACCGGGGTCGCGCCGCCCCGGACCGCATGATCGAACGCTTCGACCGGATCGGCGACGTTGAAGCCCATGCCGCTGGCGGAGGGACCGTGATCGGCGCGGAAGTCGGCGGCCTGGCCCTCCGCCTCGGCGTTCAGGAGCAGGGTGATCCGACCCTGCTTGTACCGGGTGATCGCCTTGCTTGGATGGCGATGGGTGGGGACGAAGCCCATCATGTCGAACTGCCTGGCCAGCATGTCCGGCTCAGGCATGGTGAACTCGCAGAATGCGAAGCCGTCGAGGCCGAGAGGATTATGGCCCGTCGGATTGAAGGGGGCGGTTGCCATGACGTCCAACTCCTGATTCAGTAACGTTCGTCACTAAATCGCAGACCGGAGAATTGGTGTCAAATGTTACGATCTCGCGAATTGCGGCTCGACGGCTTCCTGCCCTATCGACTGTCGATCACCTCCAACCTGGTCAGCGACCATATCGCCAGCGCCTATCAGCAGCTTTTCGGACTCACGATCCCTGAATGGCGGCTGATCGCGATCGTGGCCGAAGAGGGCGCGGTGGCGCAGTCGGCGGTGTGCGAGCGGAGCCGAATGGACAAGGTCATGGTGTCGCGCGCGGCGATCGCGATGGTCGGCCGGGGCTTGCTCGAACGGACGGCGCATGACGGGGACCGCCGCTCGCACCTGCTGGTCCTGACCGAGGCGGGGCGGACTCTCTATGCCGATGTCGCGCCCAAGGCCCTGGAGCTTGAGGCGCAGCTCTTCGCGGGTTTCGCGCCCGATGAGCTGGAGGCCTTTGTCGCCATGCTCCACCGGATCGATGCCGTGGCGCTGTCGCTGCGCGCCTGATCCTATCGGCCGAGGATCGATCGGTAGAGCGCGAGATAGGCATCGGCCATCCGGTCGACCGAGAAGCGTGTCTCCACCGCGCGGCGGCAGGCGGCCCGATCGATCTCGTCGATCCGCACCACCGCCGCGATGGCCTCCTCGACCGAGTCGACCAGAAAGCCGGTCACGCCATCCTCGATCAGTTCGGGCATCGACCCGCGGCGGATCGCAATCACCGGCGTGCCGCAGGCCATGGCCTCGACCACCGAGAGGCCAAACGGCTCATCGAAGTTGATGAGGTGGAGGAGCGCTCGCGCCTGCCCCAGCGTGGCGGTGCGATCCGCGCCACCCACCGGCCCGCGATAGGTGATGCGGTCGCCATCGACATGCGGCTGAACGTCGCGCTCCCAATAGCCCTGGTCCTGGACGATGCCCGCCATGACGAGCCGCCGATCACAGGCCCGCGCGACCGTGATCGCCTCGGCTGCGCCCTTGTCCGGGTGGATGCGGCCGAAGAACAGGAGATATTCGCAACGGTCTGGGTTGAAAGGGAAATCCTCTAACGGAATACCGTGATGGATGGTCGCGGCATAGCGCAGGTGCGGATGGCGATCGGCGTCCGAGATCGCGACATAGTGAACCCTGTCCTGATAGGGTTCATACATCGGCATGATCCGTTCGGAAGAAAAGCCGTGGATCGTCGTGACCATGGGCGTGTCGACCAGCCGGGAGAAGGCATGGGCGGGGAAATCCGCCTGGTTGTGGATCAGGTCGAAGTCGCCTGCGCGCTCGAAGACGGCGGCGAGATGCCGCATCTCCCAGACCTTCGCATCGACCGATGGATTTTCCGAATAGGGGGCAGGAACCGGCCCGGCGAGCGTTGCCCGGGTCAGGCTGTCCCGTGTGGCGAACAAGGTCATGTCGACCCCGCGTTCGACCAGGGCTTCGGTCAACAGGCTGGTGACGAGTTCCCAGGGGCCATAGGCGCGCGGCGGCGTGCGCCACGCGATCGGGGCGATCATCGCAATCTTCATGTCAGGCGGTCGACCTTCCAGATCAGGCCCTCATCAGGGCGCAGTATCGGCGGCACCCCGTCGGGCAGGGGGCCGGGCAGGGTGGAGAGCAGCGGGCTTCCGGGTGGCAGCGCGAACGGTGCGGCTTGGTGGCCGAGGTTCAGCGCGATCAGCAGGTGCTCGCCGTCATGTTCGCGACGATAGGCCAGCACATCGCCCTCCGCCTCGACGATATGCAGCGAACCCAGGGTCAGTGCGGGGGTCGCGCGGCGGAGCTGCAACAGCGCGCGGTGGAGCGAGAGCATCGAGGCCGGATCGTCCCATTGCGCGGCGACATTGCGTCGGGGCCAATCGGCGTTCAGCGGCAGCCAGGACTCGCCCAGCGTGAAACCGGCCTGCGGGCTGTCATCCCATGGCATCGGCGTGCGGACGGGATCGCGCCCCAACCCGAGGCCCGGCTCGCGCAACTCACGCGGATCGCGGACGCGTTCGGGCGGGATCACGCCATTCTCCATGCCCAGTTCGTCGCCATAATAGAGCGTCGGCGTGCCGCGCAGCGTCAACAGCAGCATCGCAGCGACGCGCGCCTGCGCCTGACCGCGCTTGCTCGCGCTGCGCGGGCGATCATGATTGCCCAGCACCCAGTTAGGCCAGCCGCCTACCGGCAGGGCGGCTTCATACTCGGCGATCATCCGCGCGAGTTGGCGGGCGTGCCAGGGCGCGTCGATCAACTGGAAGTTGAACGGCAGATGGACGCCTTCGCCTTGCAGACCGTAATAGCGCATCAGCCGCTCGACCGGCAGGTAGATTTCGCCGATCAGCACCCGGTCGTCGCCCTCCCGCCCGAAGGCATCCGCGATCACGCGCATATCTGCCGCGATATCATGCACTTCCGGCTGATCCGTGGAATGATGTTGCAAGACCTGGTGCATCGCGCCCATCCCCGGATGCCAATCCGGATTGGGCGGATTGTCCGGGAAAGCGGCATGTTTGACGATGTGCCACAGGACATCGATACGGAACCCGTCGACGCCCCGCGCGAACCAGAAGCGCAGCACGTCGAGCATGGCGGCGCGCACCTCTGGATTGCGCCAGTTGAGGTCGGGCTGTTCCTTCAGGAAGGCATGGTAATAATATTGGCCGGTCGACGGATCGAGCGTCCAGGCGGGGCCGCCAAAGTCGCTGATCCAGTTGTTGGGCGGGCCGCCATCGACCGCCGGATCGCGCCAGATATACCAGTCGCGTTTCGGATTGGCGCGCGACGCGCGGCTTTCGATGAACCAGGGATGCTGGTCCGAACTGTGATTGGGCACGAAATCGAGCAGCAGCTTCAACCCGCGCGTATGGGCGGCGGCGAGCAGCGAGTCGAAATCCGCCAGCGTGCCGAACCGTGGATCGATTCCGCGATAATCGGCCACATCATAGCCGAAGTCTGCCATAGGCGACAGAAAAATAGGCGATAACCAGATTGCATCGATGCCAAGTTCGACCAGATAGTCGAGCCGTGCCTTGATCCCGCGGAGATCGCCGATCCCGTCATTCCCGCTATCCTGAAACGACCACGGATAGATTTGATAGAGGACGGCCGACTGCCACCAGTGCGGACGGCTCATCGAAACACGCTCTTGGGCAAACGGGTCAATCGACAGGCGAGGTCGGCCTCGCCGCTCGCCACCAGATAATGGTCGCCCAGATCGATCATGCCGGTCGAAAAGACCACCGGTGTCGGCAGATAAAGCTGGTCCGCGATCGGCGCGGTCAGGGCCGGCGCCGCTTCAATCAGCGGATGTTCGTCCGCGATGTGGAGGATGCGGGTCGGGTCATCGGCGTCGAACAAGGCCCAGAATGTGCGATAGATGCCGACCGTCCCCCGCTGCTCGACTCCATGATAGAGCGTCAGCCATCCCTGATCGGTCAGGATGGGGGGCGTGCCGCCGCCGACTTTCATCGCCGATGTCGAACCCTTGCGCCCCCGGATGCCTGGGGCCTCCAGCGGTTTCCAGTGGAGCGCATCGGGCGAGGCGGCGAAGTTGATCGAGGGACCGCCGACGAACGGGCTATCCCCCGGGTAGGCGAAATAGACCTCACCCAGCGGCCGGGTCAGCGCCAGGAAATGTCCATCGACCCGCCCCTCGAAGAACAGCATGTCCTTGTTCTGATGGTCGAGGATGATCCCCGCCAGCCGATAGTGAAGGCCATCGTCGGACAGATGCAAGGTTGTCGAATGCCGCTCGGCCGATACCGAGCAGGTGGTCATGTACCAGCGATCCTCGATCCGGCTGATCCGCGCATCCTCGATACCATAGTCCTGCCATGTTGCGGCAGGCTCGATCACCTTGTCATAATGCACCGTGACGATGGCGGAGCCATCCGGGGTCAGTTCGACGGGCAGGAGCCAGGAGAGCGAGGTGAGGGCAAGGACGCGGTGCGCGGTCCCCCGAAGCGCGAACTGCCGCGGATCGGTCATGTCGAGCAGGCTGATCGGATGGCGGTCCAGCACATAGCCATCGGGTGTCCAGCGTATGGCGCGGACATGGTCGCCATCGATCGGCTCCGCCAGCGCCTCGGCCACCCGCACCATCAGGAGCAGATTGCCGTTGACGAGTCGGGTCATCCCCGGGTTGAAAGCGCCGAGCACATAGGTGGGCTCGGCGATACCACGCCGCAGCGGGGAACGGGCGAGATCGACATCGTCGGGGCGGAGAACAAGCAGGTCGTCGGCCATGATCCCGCCAACGTCCGCCTCCCGCCGCCGTTCCGTCTCACCCGTTCTTTGCGACCTTCAGGAAGACCGACCAGCGATGTTCGAAAAACGCTTCGGGCTCCAGTCCGCTAAAGGGATCGGGCATGTCGAACTGCATCCGGCGGCTGGGACCGTCCAGAATATCGATGAGCAGGCTGAACCGCGCCGTGGGTGTTTCGTCGCGGCGCAACTGGCCATGTTCTTGCGCGGCCTCGATGCAGGCGATGATGGGCGCGGACAGGACGCGTTCCCAGGTCACAAAACGCCGCCGCAGATCCTCGGAAAAGACCGATTCGGACGTCAGGAACGCCATGAACCGCACCGAATCCGGCTCGACGCAGAAATAGAAGAAGCGGCGCGCGGAATGCCTCAGCCGTTCGAGCGGATCGCTCTCGGTGCTGGCCTCAAGCATGGCCTGGTTCAGGCGATCGAGATCGCGCGTCACCACCGCGTCGAGCAATGCCATCTTGCCCGCATAGCGACGATAAATGGTGTGCTTGCTGACCCCGACGGACAAGGCGATTTCTTCCATCGACGTGCCCTCGATCCCGCGACAGCAAAACGCCTCGCGTGCGCCCGTCAGTACGATGTCCCCGATGTGTTGCGCCTGCTCGCGGGTCGGGCGTCCAGCAGTCCGCTTGGTGATGGTCATGACACCCATTTTGGGCCCTGGAGTAGCGGAGGTCAAATTTAATTGCACTTAACCGTTGCTTTTTTGCAGGTGCGAGGTAAAGAGGGAAGCTGAATGACTTTAACGTCATCTGTTTCAGGGAGTTTCACGGCGTGTCCAAATTTTTTGCCTTTGGGTCATCGGCGGCGATGGCTCTTGCGCTTGCAGCCTGCGGACAAGGGCAGCAGGGCCAGCAAATGGCCGCGCCGCCGCCACCCCTGGTGGACGTCGTGACGGTTCAGTCGAGTGCGGTTCCCAATATCATCGAGTTGCCGGGCCGGATCGAGGCGGTTCGCACCGCCGAGGTGCGCGCGCGGACCGACGGCATCGTCGAGGCGCGGCTGTATCGCGAAGGAACCGACGTCGCGGAGGGGCAGCCCTTGTTCCGCATCGATCAGCGCGATTATCGGGCCCAGGTCGAGCAGGCGCAGGCGGCCCTGGCCCGGGCGCAGGCGGCGCGCGCCAACGCCGCGTCGATCGTCCGGCGCTATCAGCCGCTTGTGGCCGAACGGGCAGTCAGCGCGCAGGAATTCGATGCGGCGCAGTCGGAACTTCGTCAGGCCGATGCCACCATCGCCGATGCCCGTGCGGCCCTGTCGCGCGCGCAGCTCCAGTTGAGCTACACCATCGTGCGCGCGCCGATCGCGGGGCGCGTCGGGCGGGCGCAGGTGACCGAGGGCGCGCTGGTCAGCGCGACCCAGGCGACGCCGCTGACTCAGGTCGATCAGATGTCGCCGATCTACGCCGTTTTCACCCAGTCGAGCTCGGCGCTGACCGAAATGATCCGGCAGTCGCGCTCTGGGGGCGTGGCGCTGCCCGCTCTCTCGAACATCACGGTTCGCCTGACCCTGGAGGATGGCACGGAATATGGTCCGACCGGTCGCCTCGACTTTGCCGGGCAGACGGTCGATCCGACCACGGGCAGCCAGCAATTGCGCGCCCAGTTCCCCAATCCCAACCGTGCCCTGCTGCCCGGCCAGTTCGTTCGTGCGCATGTGTCGGCGGGGACGATCCGCGACGGCATCTCCATCCCGCAGCGTGCGGTGCAGCTGAGTAACCAGGCGGCGTCGGTCATGGTCGTCGACAATGGCGGCACGGTGCAGGCGCGTCCGATCACCCTGGGCGGACAGGTCGGCAGCAACTGGGTCATCCTGTCGGGCCTGAAGCCCGGCGAGAAGGTCATCACCGAAGGATGGCAGAAGGTGCAGCCGGGCCAGAAGGTCCGCGTCCAGGCGCCGGGCCAGAACGGACAACAGGCACAGGGTCAGGCGGGCGCTCAGCCTGCCGCCGGTCGCTGATCGCCGGAGTACGAACCCTATGAACCGCTTTTTCGTCTATCACCCGGTCTTTGCCTGGGTGATCGCGTTGTTCATCGCGCTGTTCGGCGTGATCGCGCTGCGCCTTCTGCCCATCGAGAGCTATCCATCGGTCGCGCCGCCCGCGTTGAACGTCGCGGTCAATTATAACGGCGCCGATGCCGAGGTGATGGACCGTTCGGTGACCGCCGTCATCGAGAAGGAATTGAACGGCGTCGACAATTTCCTCTACATGGCGTCGACGAGCCGTTCGAACGGTACGGCGCAGATCACGGTCACGTTCAAGCCGGGCACCAATCTGGACGTCGCGCGCACCCAGATCCAGGATCGCCTGCGCCGCGCCGAGCCGCGCCTGCCGCAGGAAGTCCGCGCGCTGGGCATTCAGGTGACCGAGGGGTCGGCAGGTTTCCTGGAGGTGATCACGCTCAGCTCGAAATCGGGCAAGACCAGCCCGGTAGAGATGGGCAACTATGCCGAGAACAATATCCGGAATGAGCTGCGCCGGATCGATGGCGTGGGCGACGTGCTGCTGTTCGGTTCGCCCTATGCGATGCGCATCTGGCTCGATCCGCAGAAACTGGCCGGCTATAATCTTTCGGCGTCCGAGGCGCTGGCGGCGGTACAGGAACAGAATAGCCAGACGGCGGGCGGCGCGATCGGTGCGCAACCGCTGACCCGCACGGCCGAGTTCACGGCGCAGATCATCACCCAGAACCGCTTTGCCACGCCGGAGCAGTTTCGTCAGATCATCATCCGCGCCAATCCCGACGGTTCGGCGGTTCGGCTGGGCGATGTCGCACGCGTCGAACTGGGCAAGGACAATTACGGCTTCCGTCTGACGCTGAACGGCAAGGAGACGGTTGGCCTGGCGGTGCAGCTCGCCAGCGGCGCCAACGCGCTGGCTACCGCCGACGCGGTCGCGGCGCGGATGAAGTCGCTGCAGGTGAACTTCCCGGCCGATATTGCCTGGAGCGTCCCCTTCACCACGACGCCGTTCATCAGCGCATCGGTCGACAGCGTGATCCACACGCTGGTCGAGGCGATGATCCTCGTCTTCCTAGTGATGTTCCTGTTCCTCCAGAACTGGCGCGCCACGCTGATCCCCGCGATCGTCGTGCCCATCGCGCTCGGCGGGGCCTGTATCGGCCTGCTGGCCTTCGGGTTTTCGATCAACACGCTGTCGCTGTTCGGCATGGTGGTGGCGATCGGCATTCTGGTCGACGACGCGATCGTGGTCGTCGAGAATGTCGAGCGCATCATGTCGGAAGAGGGGCTGGGTCCGCGTCGCGCCACGGTGAAGGCGATGGGCCAGATCACGGGCGCGATCATCGGCATCACGCTGGTGCTGGTGGCGGTGTTCATCCCGATGGCCTTCTTCCCCGGATCGACCGGCGGCATCTACCGCCAGTTCTCGGTCACGCTGGCCGTCTCGATCTTCTTCTCGGCGCTTCTCGCGCTGACGCTGACCCCGGCCCTGTGCGCCACCCTGTTGAAGCAGGAACAGGCGCATCTCGAGGACCGGCCCGAGCCGCAGCCGGGCGTGCGCGGTTTGCCGCGTCGTTTCTTCAACTGGTTCAACGACAAGTTCAGCCGGGGGACGGATAGATATTCCGGCCGCGTGAGCAGGATGATGTCGCGGCCGGTCCGCTGGCTGGCGGTGTTCGTCCTGACCGTGGTGCTGACGGGTTTCCTCTTCCTGCGCCTGCCGGGCGGCTTCCTGCCGACCGAGGATCAGGGCTATATCTTCGTGTCCTATGACGCCGCGCCCGGCGCGACGCTGGAACGGACCGGAGCCGCGATCACCAAGGTCGAGAAATTCCTCCACGCCCAGCCGCAGGTGACCGACGTCGTGTCGGTGGCCGGCTTCAACTTCTTCGGACAGGGGCAGTCGGCGGGTATCTCGTTTGTCAACCTCAAGCCGTGGCATGATCGCAAGGGCGTGGAGAATAATTCCACCACGCTGGTCGGCAAGACGATGGGGTTCGTCCAGTCGATCCCGGAGGCGACGATCTTCGCGCTCGACCCACCGCCGATCCAGGCGCTGGGCAACGCCACGGGCTTTTCGATGAAGCTTGAGGATCGCTCGGGTCTGGGCGAAGCGGCGCTGCAAAAGGCACAGCTCGCGATCCTGGCGAAGGCGGCGCAGAACAAGGTTCTGTTGGGCGTTCGCCCCGAAGGCCTTGGTCCCGCGCCGCAGCTCTATGTCGATATCGACCGGATCCAGGCGCGCGCGCTGGGGCTTCAGATCGCGGATGTGAACCAGACGCTGTCGATCGCCTTTGGCTCGGCCTATGCCAACGACTTCGTTCGCGAAGGCAATGTGTTGCGGGTCTATCTTCAGGCCGATGCGCCGCAGCGCATGACGCCGGAGGATGTGCTGGCGCTTCGTGTCCGCAATGCGCAGGGCAATATGGTGCCCTTCTCCTCCTTCACGAAGGTGCGGTGGCAATATGGTCCGCAACAGCTGGAACGCTATAACGGCTATCCGTCGCTGACCATCTCCGGCATGGCCGCTCCCGGCCAGTCGACCGGCACCGCGCTCAACGAGATGGAGAAGATCGCGCATGAGGTGATGCCCGCGGGCATGAGCTTCGAGTGGACCGGCACCGCGTTCGAGGAAAAGCAGGCGGGGGGCCAGATCGGCCTGCTGCTGGGGCTGTCGCTGGTCGTGGTCTTCCTCCTGCTCGCCGCCCTGTACGAGAGCTGGGCGATCCCGCTTGCGGTGTTGCTGGTGGTGCCCTTCGGCGTGCTGGGCGCGGTGTTGCTCACCATGCTGCGTGGGTTCTCGGCGGACGTGTATTTCAACGTCGGGCTCATCACCATCATTGGTCTGGCGGCCAAGAACGCGATCCTGATCGTCGAGTTCGCGATCGAGGATGAGGAGGGCGGTCGCTCGCCCTTCGAGGCGGCGGTGGAAGCAGCGCGGCAGCGTCTGCGTCCAATCCTGATGACCAGCCTTGCGTTCATCCTGGGCATGGTGCCGCTGTTCATCGCCACCGGGGCGGGTGCCGCGAGCCGCCGGGCGGTGGGCACCGGCGTCATGGGCGGGATGATCGCGGCGACCGCGTTCGGTATCTTCTTCACGCCCATCTTCTACATCGCGGCCAAGAAATGGCTGGCGCGCGAGAATAATCACGAGGCGGAGGATGCCGAGGAAGAAGCGCGCGATCGTGAAGCCCCGGACCGCCACGAGCGAACCGGCGAAGAGGAGGGCCCGGCCCATGCGTAAGGCGTTGAACCGGACCGCCGCGATGCTGGCGGCGACCAGCGCGCTGTCCGCCTGCAATCTCGCGCCGCAATATCGTCAGCCTGTCGCCCCCGTCTCGGCCAGTTATCCCGAGGCGGTGCGCGGGACCCGGACGGCGGCGGACATTGGCTGGCGGGAGTTCTTCGCCGACGAGCGCCTCAAGGCCTATATCGCGGCGGCGCTGGCCAATAACCGCGATCTGGCGCAGTCGGTCGCCCGTGTGGCGCAGGCGCGCGCCCAGTATCGGATACAGGATGCCCAGCGTCTGCCGCCGCTCGACGCATTGGTGAGCGGCACGCGGACGCGGGTTCCGCTCAACTCGCTGGGCTTTGGCGACGCGCTGGGCGGCGGTGGCAACCGGCCGGCGCCGACCGCGATCACCTATAACCAGTTCGCGGTCGGAGCCCGGGTGTCCAACTTCGAGCTGGATTTCTGGGGCCGGGTGCGCAACCTGGCGGAGGCGCAACGGCGTCAATATCTGGCGACGGTCGAGGCGGAGCGCGCCTTTCGCCTGTCGCTGGTCGGCCAGGTCGCGGCGACCTATCTCCAGATGCGCGCGCTCGAGGAGCAGATCGCGCTGGCCGAGCGCACCGTGGCAAGCCGCCGCGAGGGGTTGGGCATCGCCAAGCGGCGCATGGACGCGGGCGTCACCTCCAGCGTCGATTATGACCAATCGGTCGCGCTGTTGACCCAGGCGGAAACGCAGCTGGCCGAATTGCGCCGGACCGTCGCCCAGACGGAGAATCTGCTAACCGTACTGGTCGGCGGCCCGATCGCCACTGCGCTTCCGGCGGGACGGCGGCTGGAGGAACAGGGGCAGTTCGCGGCGATCGAACCAGGCCTGCCCTCTGCGCTGCTGGTCAATCGGCCGGACATCGTGGGTGCCGAACAGCAATTGCTGGCCGCCAACGCCAATATCGGCGCGGCGCGCGCGGCCTTCCTGCCCAGCATCTCGTTGACTGGCCTCGGCGGGTTCATTTCGCCTGCGCTCAGGACCGTGATCGATGGCGATTCCAGCCAGTATCAGGTTCAGGGCACCGCGCTTCTGCCGATCTTCGATTGGGGGCGGCGTAACGCGCAACTGCGTCTGAGCCGGGCGCGGGCCGAGGAACTGACCGCCGCCTATCAGAAGACGGTCCAGTCTGCGTTCCGCGAAGTGGCCGACGCCCTGGTGGCCCGTCGCCGTTATGCCGAGCAGATCGAGGCGCAGACCCGCGCGGTCGAGGCGCAGCGGCGGCTCGCCCGGACGGCGCGGCTTCGGTACGGCAATGGCATCTCCATCTATCTCGAAGTGCTGGATGCCGAACGCAATCTGTTCCTGGCGGAACAGCAACTGCTGAACCTGCGCAGCGCGGCGTTGCAGAATGATGTGACCCTCTATGTCGCGTTGGGTGGTGGTCTTCGTGAGACCGTCCAGCAAGGCGGAGAGGTACCGGCGGCCGGCTGATCGAACTCCCAGTTCGGACGCATGGCTCAGGGGCGTGGCGGGAGACCGCCGCGCCCCTTTGTATTGGGCGGCGGTTCGCGGTAGCGCCGATCGCGGGATGAACGGGAAACGCGGCGGATGACGAACATGCGGGAATGGACGATCGGGGTGATCGGCGGGTCGGGGCTGTACACGATCGATGCGCTGGAGGATGTCGAGTATCTTGTCGCCGATACGCCCTGGGGCGCGCCATCCGACACGCTGCTGCGCGGGCGGATCGGCGATGTCCGCTTCGTGTTCCTGCCGCGTCACGGACGGGGGCATCGGCTTTCGCCGACCGACGTCAATGCGCGCGCCAATATCCATGCCCTCAAGGCGGCGGGGTGCACCGATGTGCTGGCGATCTCCGCCATCGGGTCGCTGCGCGAAGAGCTTCCGCCCGGCTGCTTCGTGGTAGTCGACCAGTTCATCGACCGTACGGTTCACCGCGACACCAGTTTCTTCGGGGCCGGGCTGGTCGCGCATGTCTCGATGGCCGAGCCCGTCTGTCCGCGCCTGGCGGCCTTGGTGGCGGACGCGGGCGAGCGGGCGGGGGCTCGCGTCGCGCGAAGCGGCACCTATCTGGCGATGGAGGGGCCGCAATTCTCGACCCGTGCCGAAAGCCATCTCTATCGCCAATGGGGCGCGGATGTCATCGGCATGACCGGGATGCCCGAGGCGAAGCTCGCTCGGGAGGCGGAACTGCCCTATGCGCTGATCGGCATGGTCACCGATTATGACTGCTGGCGCGAGGATGCCGCGCATGTCGAGGTCGATACGGTGCTGGCGCAGCTTGCGGCCAATGCCGCGACCGCGCGGTCGCTCGTCGCCGAACTGGCGGTGCTCCTGCCCCGCGAGCGCATGCCGTCGCCGATCGATACCGTGCTGAACCAGGCGCTGATCACGCATCTTGCCCATATGGATCGGGCCAAGGCGGAAAGCCTTGGCCCGATCGTCGCGCGGGTGCTCGCCGCACGGGGCGGCGGGGGCGTTTAGTCCTCGGTGATCTGGCTGTCCTTCGCGGTGTCGCGCATCCGCAGATAGACGATCAGCGAGATGGCGATCATGCCGGTGACATACCAGTAGAAGCCGCTTTCGATGCCGGACTTCTTGAACCACAGCGCGGCATATTCGGCGGTGCCGCCGAAAATGGTGTTGGCCAGCGCATAGGGCAGGGCGACGCCCAGCGCACGGATATGCGCGGGGAACAGCTCGGCCTTCACGACCGCGTTGATCGAGGTGTAGCCGGTCACGATGATGAGCGCGGCCATCACCAGTCCGCCCGCGACCAGCGGATCGCGCGTGGTCTCCAGCGTCGAGAAGATGGGATAGGTGAACAACACGCCCGCGATGCCGAAACCGACCATCAGCGGCTTGCGCCCGATCCGGTCGGACAGCCCGCCCGCCAGCGGCTGGAGCAGCATGAAGATGAAGAGCGTAATGGCGTTGATCTGGCTCGCCGTCTCGCGGCTGAAGCCGCTGGTATTGACCAGGAACTTCTGCATGTAGATCGAATAGGCGTAGAAGGCGAGCGTACCGCCCGCGGTCAGCAGCATGACCGTCAGCGTTTCCTTCGGATGCTTGGACAGCAGCTGGAGGAAGCCCGATTGGGGTGCGCCTTCCTTCTTCGCGTTTTCGAAGCTCTGCGTCTCGGCCAGTCCCCGGCGGATATAGAAGACGACGACCGCCAGCACCGCACCGATCGCAAAGGGAATGCGCCAGCCCCATTCGTCGAGCGCAGCCTCCGACAGGACGGTCTGAAGGACCAGCAGCACGCAGATTGCGAGAAGCTGGCCGGAGATCAGCGTGACATATTGAAAGGACGAGAAAAAGCCGCGCCGGTCCTTGCCCGCCATTTCGGACAGATAGGTCGCGCTGGCACCATATTCGCCGCCGACCGACAGCCCCTGCATCAGGCGCGCGAGGACCAGCAGCGCGGGGGCGGCCAGGCCGATCGTCTGATAGCTGGGCGTGACCGCGATGATGAGCGAACCCGCGCACATCAGCGTGACCGCCAGGCTCAGCCCCGCCTTGCGGCCCTTGCGATCGGCATAGATGCCCATCACCCAGGCCCCGATCGGCCGCATGATGAAGCCGACCGCGAACACCGCCGCGGCGCTCAGCAACTGGGCGGTGCGGTTCTCCGACGGGAAGAAATGCGGCGCGAAATAGAGGGTGAAGGCGGAGTAGACATACCAGTCGAACCATTCGACCAGATTGCCGGTGGATCCGCCGATAATCGCTTTCAGGCGGTGCCGTCCAGGATCGGCGATGGTGGCTGACATAGTCTACTCCCCTTATACATATCGGTTTTCCGGCGTTCCAGGCCCCGCAATCGCCCCTAGGGTCAGGACCCATTGATGTGAGCGCCGTGATCTGATTCAGGCTCCGCAAGGAGACCGATATGAGCGACCTGTTTTGGCTGACGGACGATCAGATGAAGCGGCTTCGGCCGTTCTTTCCCAAGA
>NZ_JAVSCQ010000028.1:0-52568 GCF_040560405.1 Facivitalis istanbulensis | reverse complement strand
GCGATCCAGGCTTCCTGGATGACGCTGACCAGCGCCTTTTCGACGGTCTTGCGGGGTTCGAGAAAGCCGGGGAAGTACGCGCCGGTCCGCAGCTTGGGGATCTTCAGGTTGAGCGTACCCAGCCGGGCGTCGAGCGCCCGGTCGCGATAGCCGTTGCGCCACGTACTGCGCTCGCCGGATCGTTCATGCCGGCCGGCGCCGATCAGGCCGTCAACATCGGCCTCCATGATGATCTGCAGCACGCTCTCGGCAACGCTGCGCAGGAAATCGCCGTCTCCGGTCTTCGCCATCAGTTCGGCAAGCGGTAGTCTGTCCTCGGTCATCGGGAATTCCTCGGGTCAGGTTGAAGTCTGCAAACTCCACCATATCCGATGAGCCCGGTGGCCACCGTGACGCCGACGCCGGGGTGGGGCCTCGGCCCCACCCCGGCATACACCATCATCTACACCGGGAAATTACACCACGACCGCGGACGCTAACTGGCGGCAACTTCTGCGCGAGGGCGTCACCATCGCCAAATGCACGGGCGAGCGGCTGATGAAGGTGATGGGGCTGGCCGGTGTCGGCGCGGCAAATCCTGCGTCACCACCGTTCCCGATCGCAAGGCACCGTGCCGGCTCTACAAGGTCAAGCGCCTGGATCTGGCTTTTTTCGTCGACCGACAGCACGATGGCGTGGGCGGGCGGCGAGACATAGAGCCCGACCACATCGTGCAGCTTTTCAGCAAAAGCCTTGTCGTTGGACAGCTTGAAGCTGCGCCACCGGTGCGGCGCCAGACCGTGATCGTGCCAGATCTTCACCACCGTTGAAGCGGCAATGCCGACAGCTCTGGCCATCGCGCGCACCGTCCAATGTGTCGCCTCCTGAGCGGGCGGCTCCAGCGTCAGCGCCACGACCTTGTCAACCAACCTGGCTTCCAGCGGCGCAATGCCGGGCGGCCGGGTCTTGTCGCGCAGCAGGCCGTCGACGCCGTCGGCCATGAAACGCTCCTGCCACCTCCACACGCAGGTCTTCGACTTGCCGGTCGCCGCCATGATCGCGGCGGTGCCCAACTCCTCGTCGGTCAGCAGGATGATCCGGGCTCGCCAGACATGCTTCTGCGGTGAACCGCGAGCTGCGACAATCGCCTCAAGCCGAGCCCTGTCCGAGGCCGTGACGGAAATACTGATTCCGCTGCGCATGCCGCAACGTCGCACGCCACTCCATCTTTGGGAATCCTGAAACCAGACGCTTTCGTTCCGATCAACCCACTAGGTCCTGTGAAAGCGTTCGTGCCATCCATGCTGGCCTCCTGCCACCAGCAGATAGCCTGAATCACATCAGCGCTGCGAAGGGCACCCTTTCCGATTTAGTTCGTGTGAAAAACGCTATAGCCACCCAATTGCTTGGAAAAATGATAAATAATCATTGAGAACCGTCAGGTTATAATCGTTCATGATTTTTACCTGGCAGTATGAATTTGACCTTTCGAATTTTCTATTGCAGCATTGTTATGGCTGCATCGATCGAGTTTAGGAGTATCTGTTTCAGACCGTCACGGATGGCAGCATATCAAGTTAGTTCAGGAGGATAATATGAGTAAATTCATTTTCGGCGCACTCGTTGCGGTAGGTGTCGCGGTTTCTGGTGTCGCCGCGGCTGCCGAATTCGAGAACAATGCCAAAGTGGAGATCAAGGATTTTCCTGGCGGTGGCAAGCCCATCTACACCCTGATCAAGCAGGGCGAAGACGCGAACAAGGATGGTATCTACCTGCTCAAGACTCAGTCCAATAATTTTCTGACCGTTCAGAAGCCGGATGTCGGGGCCCCTGTGGGCTGGACGCAGACTGGCGATCCCAAGGCCAAACCGTCGAAGTGGATCCTTCACAAAAACTCGACGGGATGGTCGATCATTGCCGCCGGCAACGGCGCCAACACCGTCACCAAGGTCGGCGGCAAGTTGGTCCTTCAGCGGAACCAGGGCACCCCGACGCAGGTCTTCCAGCTCATTCGCCAATAGCATCTGAAGCCACGATCCTCTCCTGCCGAACGGATAAGCGGCAGGAGGGGGCGGACCGGCGCGGGAGAAGGCAAGATCGTTCGCGCCGGCCCGCCGCGCTTTTCCGGATCTCACCTGGTGCTTTGGCAAAGCAGCAGTGCGGTCGAGATACAATCTTGACCTTACCCGGTGCCCGACTGGCCTATCGACGCTCCGTAGCCGGTGCGCTTCAACAGCGCTTCAGCACGACCAAGTGGTTGGCATAATCAGCGGAGAGGTGGTCGCAGGATTTCGGACCAGTCGTTAAGCTCTGACGACTGACGAGGGATCCTCTTTATGACGAAGCGAAAGCGCTATTCGGCGGAGTGCAAGGCGAAGGTCGCGCTGGAGGCCAGGCGCACCAGCAACTCAAGGAGGAACTTGGTCTCGACCATTTCGAAGGTCGCTCCTGGACCGGGCTGCATCGCCATGCGCTTATGACAATGATCGCCTATGCCTTCCTCCAGACACGAAGGCTCGCCCAGGCGGGACGGAAAAAAAAGAGTCTCGGGCCCGCCACCTCAGCCGACCCTCCCGGCTGTCCGTCAGGCCATCCTTGATCGTCTGTTACGCCCGCCGCCGCGACACTGTCCGAATTGCGGAACGGCGCTATCATCACCGCGTCCCGAACTTCTGCCAAAGTAGTGCTAGGAGGTCTACCTCAACGCCTACGCCTCGATCCCCGAGGCCCGCGCCGGCATCGGCCGCTACATGGCGTTCTACAATGCCGTCAGACCGCATTCCGTGCTTGGCGGTCGCACGCCCGACCAGATATACTTCAACCAGCCGCTCCTCGCAGCGGCATGATCAACCAGCGGCAATCCACCTATCCGACCCGCGAGCCTGTGCAGACAAACCGAACCACCTCTGCAATATCGATATGGCAGAAACCGATCGGGTAGCGTTTGAAGCGCTGACGCTTTGGCTTGTCACCTTCGATATCTGGCAGGCGTGAGATGCCGTGTCGCTGCCGGCATCGGTGCAGCGCTGAGCGCGTCAGGTGCGGGATCGATGGTTGCAAGGCATGAAGACAGTCATCGAGCGGCAGCAACGTGTGTCGACGGAACGCCACAACCATTGCCTTCTCGGCCTCGGGCAGGGTGGTGGAATGAGGGGCCTTCGGCCGGGTCTTCAAATCCTCGACCGTCGTTCTCTTCCGCCACTTGGCGACCGTCTTCGGGTTGATCCCCAACTTCCGGCTCAACGCCGAGAGCGAGGCCTGCGATCGCTGTATTGCTGCTCGGACGGCGTGCGTGGTCGTGGCGCACCCATGACGTACCTGTCCCGTAAGGCTTCCTTCCGTTCCAACGAAAGGATCGCACCATCAAACCGTGGGATCAAATGCCTAGGCTCCGGTCGGCTTCAGTGGTCGCCCACCCGGTTTCCCCAGGGAAAACCGATAAATCGAATATTATATAAAGGCACGGCACCGGGCGTTATTTGACCCTCGTCAATGTCCGTCCTCGGGCGCCCTGCCTAATCCTGTCTCGCGAGCCGGCCGCGAAGGCGGGCTCTGTTGCCACGGAGTCCCTCATGGCGATCAAGATTGCAGTCCTGAAAGAATCCCTGTCCGGCGAGACGCGTGTCGCGGTGGTGCCGGTCATCCTTGGCCGGCTGGCGCATCTCGGCGCGGCGATCATGCTGGAACGGAATGCGGGGGTCGCCGCCACCTTCGCCGATGCGGCGTACAAGGACGCCTCCTTTGCCGACACGGTCGAGCCGCTGGTCGCGGATGCCGACATCGTCGTGGCGGTGCAGCCCCCGCCGATCGAAACGGTCAAGGCGATGAAGCCCGGCGCGCTGCTGGTGTCCTTCGTCTATGGTCAGGCGAATACCGGCCTGGTCGCGGCGCTGCGCGACGCGAAGGTCACCAGCTTCGCGATGGAACTCATCCCGCGCATCAGCCGGGCGCAGTCGATGGACGCCCTGTCGAGCCAGGCGGCGCTAGCCGGCTATTATGCGCCGCTGCTGGGCGCGGTGCACATGCCGCGCATCCTGCCGATGATGACGACCGCCGTCGGCTCGTTGCGGGCCGCCAAGGTGCTGGTCATGGGCCTTGGCGTCGCCGGTCTTTCGGCGCTGGCCACCGCGCACCGGCTGGGCGCGATCTGCGAGGGTTATGACGTTCGCCCGGAGACCGCCGAACAGGCACGCTCGCTGGGCGCGAAATTCGTCGACACCGGCATCGATGCGCGCGGCGAGGGGGGCTATGCCCGCGAACTGACCATCGAGGAAAAGGCGAAGGTCCGCCAGATTCTCTCGCAGCATATCGCCGAGGCGGACATGATCGTCACGACCGCGGCGGTGCCCGGCCGCAAGGCGCCGATCCTGATCGAGGCCGACCAGGTCGCGGCGATGAAGCCCGGATCGGTCATCGTCGACCTGGGGGCCGAGGGTGGCGGTAACTGTGCCGGCACCAGGCCGGGCGAGACGGTGACGGTCGGCCCGGCGACGATCCTCGGGCCGCTGAACGTCCCCGCCGCACTCGCGCAGGATGCCAGCGAGCTTTACGCCAAGAACATCCTCAATCTCCTGACGCTCATCGTGAAGGACGGCGCCATCGTGCTCGATTTCGACGACGAGGTCGTCGCCGGAACCGTGCTGACCCACGCGGGCGAAATCCGTAACGCGGCGGCGCGCAAGGCCGTCGAGGACGCCTCCTCCATCGGTGAAGGGCCTTCGCAATGACCATCGACACGTCCATGACATGGCTGATCGCGCTCTATATCTTCATGCTGGCGGCATTCACCGGCTATGAGGTGATCAGCCGGGTTCCCTCGATCCTGCACACGCCGCTGATGTCGGGGTCCAACTTCATCCATGGCATCGTCGTCGTCGGCGCGCTGCATGCGCTGCTCAACGCCACCACGCCCTTCGCCCAGATCGTCGGCTTTCTCGGCGTCATGCTCGGGGCGGCGAACGCGGCGGGCGGCTATGTCGTCACCGACAGGATGCTCGCGATGTTCAAGACCAGCGACAGGAAGGACAAGTAACATGGTTGCGCAGCACATCATGGGCCTGAGCGGCCTGCTTGCCGCGGGTCTGTTCATCTTCGGCCTGAAACGCATGTCCTCCCCGGCCACCGCGCTATCGGGCATCGTCGCGGCGGGTGTCGGCATGGTGGTGGCGGTCGCGGCCAGCTTCCTCGTGGTCTTCGACCTGGTGCAGGCCGGGAACGCGGAGCTCGGAACGAATGTCGCGCTGGCGCTCATCGCGCTCGTCCTAGGCGGCGGCTGGGCGTGGTGGCGCGGTAGCAAGGTCGCGATGACCGCGATGCCGCAGATGGTCGCGCTCTATAACGGCATGGGCGGCGGCGCGGCGGCGGCCATCGCGGCGGTCGAGCTGTCCGGCACCGGACGCGGCGCATCGCTCGCACTGGCTGTCACCGTGATCGGCGCGCTGATCGGCTCGGTGTCGCTCACCGGCTCGATCATCGCCTGGGCGAAGCTCGACGGAAAGATCAAGAAGCCGTGGCGGTTCGGCGGCCAGCGCCTGGTCAACGGCGTGGTGTTCGCGGCCACGGTGCTGCTCGGCATCGCCGCGGTCGTGCTGCACGGCACGGCGGACGGCGTTTCGCTGGCCATCCTGTTCTTCCTCGGCGCGCTGGCGTTCGGCATCATGATGACGCTGCCGATCGGCGGGGCCGACATGCCGGTCGTCATCTCGCTCTACAACGCCTTTACCGGGCTCGCGGTCGGGCTGGAGGGTTTCGCGCTCCAGAATCCGGCGCTGATGATCGCCGGCATGGTGGTGGGGTCGGCGGGCACGCTGCTCACCGTGCTGATGGCCAAGGCCATGAACCGCTCGCTGGTCAATGTGCTCTTCTCGAACTTCGGCGACGTGTCCGGCGGCGGTGGCGAGGATGTGAAGGGTGAGATGAAATCCACCGACGCGTCGGACGCCGCCATCAACATGCGCTATGCGTCGAGTGTCATCATCATCCCCGGCTATGGCCTCGCCGTCGCGCAGGCGCAGCAGAAGCTCTATGAATTCGTCAAGCTGCTCCAGACCGCCGGGGTCGACGTCAAATTCGCGATCCACCCGGTCGCGGGGCGCATGCCGGGCCATATGAACGTGCTGCTGGCGGAAGCGGGCGTTCCCTATGACATCATCTTCGACATGGACGATATCAACGCGACATTCGCCAACACCGATGTCGCCCTGGTCATCGGCGCGAACGATGTCGTCAATCCGGCGGCCCGGACCGACAAGTCCTCGCCAATCTATGGCATGCCGATCCTCAATGCCGATCAGGCCCGCCAGGTCTATGTCGTCAAGCGCGGCCAGGGCAAAGGCTATTCCGGCGTCGAGAACCTGCTCTTCTTCCAGGAGAATTGCAGCATGGTCTATGGCGATGCCCAGGCCGTGATGACCAGCATGATCCAGGCCGTCAAGGATCTGGGCGCCTGACCCTTCCCCCCTCCAGCACCCACAATCCAGCCACCATTCACGAAGGAGAATGACCATGGCCTATGCAACGATCAATCCATATACCGGCGAGGCGGTCGCCAGCTTTCCCGACGCGACGGACGCGCAGGTCCGGACCGCGCTCGACAAGGCCGATGCGGCGTTCGCGGCCTGGCGCAGGACGTCCTTTGCGGAACGCGGCCGCATCCTGCAAAATGCGGCCGATATCCTGCGCCGTGACGCCGACGCCTTCGCGAAGCTGCTGACGCTCGAAATGGGCAAGCTCTTCGCCGAGGCGAAAGCCGAAGTCGAACTGTCGGCCAAGATCTTCGAATATTATGTCCGCAATGCCGAGGCGCTGCTGCAGCCCGAAAAGCTCCCGGTCCTGGACCCGGCCGAGGGCGATGCGGTCCTGGTGTGCGAGCCACTCGGCGTATTGCTGGCGATCGAGCCGTGGAATTTTCCCTATTACCAGATCGCCCGCATCCTCGCGCCGCAACTGTCGGCCGGCAACACGCTCATCCTGAAGCATGCCTCCAACGTGCCGCAGAGCGCGGCGGCGTTCGAGACGCTGATGGCCGATGCCGGGCTGCCCGAAGGGTGTTTCAAGAACCTCTATGCGACGCGCGACCAGATCAACCTGATCATCAACGATCCCCGCGTCCAGGGCGTGGCGCTGACCGGGTCCGAGGCGGCGGGGTCGGTCGTCGCGGCCGAGGCGGGCAAGGCGCTGAAGAAATCGACGATGGAACTGGGCGGGGCCGACGCCTTCATCGTGCTGGCCGATGCGGACCTGAAGAAGACCATCGATTGGGCGGTCTTCGGCCGGCACTGGAACGGGGGCCAGGTCTGTGTCTCGTCCAAGCGGATGATCGTCGTCGACGAGGTCTATGACGCCTTCCTCGAAGGCTATCGCAAAGGCGTCGCGGCGTTGGTCGCGGGCGATCCCTTCGATGCCGCGACGACGCTGGCGCCTCTGTCGTCGCAAAAGGCGGCGGACGACATCAAGGAGCAGATCCGCAAGGCCGTCGGCCATGGTGCCAAGGCAGAAGAGGTCGGCCCGCCGGTCCCCAACCAGGGCGCCTTTGTGCAGCCGACCATCCTGACCGGGCTGGATGACCAGAATCCGGCCCGCCATTGGGAATTCTTCGGCCCCGTCTCGATGCTGTTCCGTGCGAAGGACGAGGATGATGCCGTGCGCATCGCCAACGATTCCCCGTTCGGCCTCGGCGGCTCGGTGTTCACGTCGAACGAAAAACACGGGCTTGAGGTGGCCAGGCGAATTTCGACCGGCATGGTCTTCGTCAACCATCCGACCAAGGTTGAGGCGGACCTGCCGTTCGGCGGCATTCGCCGGTCCGGCTATGGCCGCGAATTGCTGGGCCTGGGGCTCAAGGAATTCGTGAACCACAAGCTGATCGATGTGGTCGATATCGACACGCATTTCTGACGCTGCGAGGGTTCGCGGTGGCGGCCGGGGGGCAAAACCCTCCGGCCGTCATGCGCGTTTCGGGGCCCTTTAGTCGCTGGTCGTTTCGCGCGCGATCCAGGCCATGATGAGCGCGACGGTGAAGGATCGCTCCTCCTGCGTCATCGCCCGGTCGTCGGGAATCCGGTGCCATTTTGCCAGGCAGGCGCGGCAGCAGGTGGCCGTGGCATGCTGGGCGATGAATACCGGATGCCCGCGCATCGGGGTTTGCCGGCCATCGTTGCGCGGCTGGAATGCGGCCAGCCGGTCCGCCACGAAACCATGCGCATGGTCTTCAATGACGGACAGTCCCCTGGCGATCGCATAGGCGCGCTCGCGCTCGCCCAGATGGAAACGGGCGCGGAAACGGGACCGCGCCAGGCTGGCCAGCCGCTGGTCCAGCATGGGGCGATGTGGCGCGTTCCGATCATCCGGGGGCTCGGCCGATGGCACGATCATCCTCCATTGTTTCCCGCGGCGGACAGATACGGGAAGGGGCACCCCGGATCCTCCCGGAGCGCCCCTTCGCCGCGCAGCCACGGGACGCCGCCGGATCAGCCCGACAGCGCCCCGCGCCGGAGATCGTCAGAAAGCGGCGTCGATGTCGACGACGTCGATTAGCTTGTGATTGACGAACTCCTTGAGCCCCAGGCCGAGCAGCTCGCGGCCATAGCCCGAACGCCGCAGGCCGCCGAACGGCAGGTCGGCCTTCACCATCGTCGGGTGGTTCACGAACACCATGCCGGTCGACACCTTGCGGGCGACGGCCACGCCACGCTTCTCGTCGCGCGTGAAGACCGAGCCGCCAAGGCCGAAGGGCGAATCATTGGCGATGCGGATCGCGTCTTCCTCATCCTTCGCGCGGAAGATCATCGAGACGGGGCCGAAGAATTCCCAATAGCGGGCGGGATTGTCCTCGCCGATATCGGTGAGGATCGTCGGGCGGACGAACGCCCCGTGGTTGGGTGCCTCGGGGCCGACTTCCTGCGCGGTGGCGCCATGCTCGACGGCCTTGCGGATCTGCTCCTTGAGGCCATCGGCGGCGCGTTGCGACGACAGCGGCGCCAGCGTGGTCGCCGGATCGAACGGGTCGCCCATGCGCAGTTCGGCGACGCCCTGCGTATAGCGCTCCAGAAATTCGTCATAGATCTCGTCGGCGACGATCATCCGCTTGGACGAGACGCAGACCTGGCCCCCGTTCCAGTGGCGGCCGAAAACGGCCCATTTCACCGTCTTTTCGAGGTCGGCGTCGTTCAGCACGATGAAGGCATCCGCGCCGCCCAGTTCCATGGTGGACTTCTTCAGCGCCTTGCCTGCGGTGGCGGCGACGGCGGCACCGGCGGCTTCCGATCCGGTCAACGCCACGCCGTGGACGCGCGGATCGTTCAGGATCAGCTCGACCTTGTCATGCTCGGCGAACAGATTGATGAACGCACCCGCCGGCAGGCCGGCCTCGGCCATCAGCTTTTCAAACGCCTGCGCGCTCTGCGGGACGTTCGCGGCATGCTTGAGCAGGATGGTGTTGCCCGCCGAAAGCTGCGGCGCGATGATGCGCGCGATCTGGTAATAAGGGAAATTCCACGGCTCGATCGCGAGCAGCACGCCCAGCGGATCGCACACCAGCATGGCCTCGCCCTCGGCGGGATCGCTGACCGGCAGCTTTTCGGGCTGGAGCAGCGCTTCCGCATTCTTGGCATAATATTCGAAGATCGCGGCTGACAATTCGACCTCGGCGCGCGCCTCGGCGATCAGCTTGCCCATTTCCAGCGTCAGGATCGGGGCATAGGTCTCGACATCGCGGCGCAGAATGTCGGCGGCGGCCTGCATCACTTTGGCCCGCTCGGCAAAGCTGGTCTCACGCCACTGCTTGAAAGCCTTGTCCGCCTCGTCGATCGCGGCCAGGATTTCCGCGTCGCTGGCGGACGGGAAAGTTTTCAGGACTTCGCCGGTATAGGGATTGGTGGTTGCGAATGGCATGGGATGGACCTTCCTTCATGACGCAGACAGCCCGCCCGCCCGAGAATCGGGACGGGTGCATGCACCCGGACATAGGGTCTGCCCGGCGCTGCTGCCACAGCCGGATCAAAGGAATACATAAGACCAAAGTATCATTGCGACCATTCCACTTTGGGTATTCTATGGGGTGGTAGAATGGCGATTTCCGCGTCGGACTCCGTCATTTGGACCGGGCGGACGCCCTTCAAGCCCTGGCAAGGCTGATCTGCCGGTTGCTCGATTTCCGATGCTCGCTGAAGGCGGCGGTGATGGCGCGTAGCGTTTCCCGCGTCTTGGTGTCGGTCAGCGACGAATGCAGCAGGATCGAGAGCGACGGAATGGGCGGCAGGCCGAGCGCCTGGCTGACCTCGATCATGTCCGGCGTCGCCAGTCGGCAGGGAAAGGCCGCGACCGCCAGGCCGGCGGACAGCGCGGCGGTGACCGCCGAGGTGCCGCCGATGAAGACCTCGGTCCAGGGGATCGCCGCGCCGTCCAGCAACCGCGTCGCCACCTCGCGCACCGCACAGCATGACGGGTGGCTGGCGAGCGGCAGCGGTTCGCCCGCATGATGCTCGAAATCGGCCGACGCGTACCAGCCGAAATGCTCCGGGCCGAGGACTTCGCCGTCGCGCCGGTCGTCATCGCTGCGCGCGATGACGACATCGAGCGCGCCCTCCTGATAGGCATCGAGCAACGTGCGCGAATTGTCGATCATGACCTCGACCGTCAGGCAGGGGTCGAGCGTCTTCAGTTTCGCGAGCAGCGTCGGCACTTCGGGGCCCATGATATGGGCGGCGATGCCGAGCCGGAACCGCCGCCGTTCCGCCGTCAGCGCGGCCAGCGCCCGCTCATGCGCGGCCAGGAACTCGCGCGCCGGCGGCAGGAAGGTCTCGCCCAGCGCCGAGAGGCGGACCTGCCGGGGGGTGCGTTCGATCAGCCGTTTCCCGAGCCGCTCCTCAAGGCGCTTGAGCTTCACGCTGACCGCGCCTTGCGTCGAACCGAGTGCCTCCGCCGCGCGGGTGAAGCTGCGCAGGTCGGCGATCATCACGAACGCGCGTACGGCATCGACCTCGAGCATGATCAGCATTCATCCTAATTTGTTGTCACTGTAATATCCTGTCATTGGATTGATGGATGGTCAAGCGGCTGCCAGATGGATCCGCGTCACCAACGCCAATGTGCAGCGCCGCATCGTCACGTCCTGGCCTTCCCTCCGGCATGCGATCCGCCTGGCACTGGGAAAGAGCAACGCCGAACCATGAGCACGCAACCACCATCCCACAACAGACTCGCGCTGATCGCCATATGCCTCTCGGCCTTGATGCTGGGGCTGGAGATCACGAGCATTCCGTCGATCCTGCCGACGCTTGAAAAGGTGCTTTCGGCGGATTTCCAGCAGCTTCAATGGATCATGAACGCCTATACGATCGCGATGTGCTCCGTGCTGATGGCGATGGGGACCTTGGGCGACCGGTTCGGCCGGAAACGGGTGTTCCTGACCGGCGTCACGGTCTTTGCCGTCGCCTCGCTGATCTGCGGTCTGGCGACCAGCGCGCCGCTGCTGATTGCGGCCCGTTTTCTCCAGGGGACGAGCGCGGCGGCGATGCTCGCCTGCCAGGTCGCCATCCTCTCGCATCAGTTCCGGGACGGCGCGGAGCGCGGCAAGGCGTTCGGCTGGTGGGGCATCGTCTTCGGCATCGGCCTGGGCTTCGGCCCGGTCGTCGGCGCGATCATCACGCTGACCAGCTGGCACTGGGTTTTCCTCATCCATGTCGTGATCGCGGCGGTGACCATCGTCTTCGCACGGAAGGGCGTCGAGGAATCCGTCGACCCGCAGGCCACGCGCATCGACGTGGCGGGGATGGCGACGCTGTCGCTGGCGGTGTTCGGCATCGTCTATCTCATCACCCAGGGGCAGCGGATCGGGCTGACCAGCCCGTTCGCCATGACCGTCCTGGCGGTCAGCCTGGCCAGTTTCGCGCTGTTCGTCGTCGTCGAGACCCGCGCGGCGCGGCCGATGTTCGACTTCCGCGCCTTTCGCGTCCGCCGCTTCTCCGGCGCGATCCTCGGGTCGAGCGGCATGAACTTCAGCTTCTGGCCGTTCGTCATCTACCTGCCGATCTATCTTCAGGCGGTGCTGGGCTATGACGCGATCGCGGCCGGGATGACGGTGCTGGCCTATACGCTCCCGACGATCGTCGTCCCGCCGCTGGCCGAGCGCCTGTTGCTCGCGCGGGGGCCGCGACTGGTCATCCCGCTCGGGCTGTTCACGATCGGCACCGGGTTCATCCTGCTGATGCTGGCGATCACCAGCGGCCATGCGAGCTGGATGACGCTGCTGCCCGGCTGCGTCCTAGCGGGGATCGGCCTTGGCCTGACCAACACGCCGGTCACCAACACGGCCACGGCGGCGTTGCCGCCGGAACGCGGCGGCATGGCGTCGGGCATGGACATGAGCGCCCGGATGATCTCGCTTTCGGTCAATATCGCGCTGATGGGCCTGATCCTGTCGAGCAGCGTCGCGGGCTATCTCCCGCACGCCCTGCCGGATCTGGCCGCCGCCGCGCGCCCTGCGCTGGCGGACATGGTCTCCGCCGGGAACCTCGCCGCCAGCCAGGCGCATGGCGTGCCGGTGGCGGTGGCCCGCGCGGCGCTGGCGCACGGCATCGGCCGGGTCACGCTCTATGGCGCGCTGTGCGCATGGGGGCTCGCCCTGGCCAGTTTCACCCTGTTCGGACGCCACCCGGCCCCGCATTCCGGCCGGGGCGCGCATTGATGGCGGGCGCCGGACCCGCCCTCCAGCCATGGCGGCCCATGGATCGGCGGCGGGCGATACGCCTATTGCGCCACGGGCCAGCCGTCGCTCGTCCAGCCCAGCCGCTGGACCTGCAGCGTGGGAATGCCGTTCCGCTGCGTGTCATAGGCGTGATAGACGAGATAGTCGCCATCCGCCTGTTGCAGCACCTCGACGCCGCCACGGCCGACGAAGCGGCTGCCATCGCCCTGGCCGTTGGTCAGGACCACGGTGCCGCCGCCCTTCAGCATCGCCTTGCCATCGCGATCGACATAGGGGCCGTCGGGCGCGGAGGCGCGGCCGACCACGGTGTAATAGGTGCTCTTCGCCCCCTGGCAGCAGGCGTCGAACGACAGGAACAGATAATAATAATTGTCGTGCCGGATGATGTACGGGCCCTCGGCCGCATCGGGGGCGGGGCGCTCGGCCAGGGCACGCGGGGCCGCATCGCCCGCCAGCCGCAGGCCGGTCGTCGGGTCAAGGCGGATCAGCTTGATCCCGGACCAATAGCTGCCAAAGACCATCCAGTCGCGCCCCTGTGCGTCGGTGAAGGCCATCGGATCGATCGCGTTGAAATCGTCGCTGGTCTGCGACTGGATCACCGGCCCCTGGTCGACCCAATTGGCGGCCGGCGCGCTCGGATCGATCCGGGTCGCGGTGGCCAGGCCGATCGCCGACTGGTTCTTTCCGAAGGTCGAGATCGCGTAATAGAGCCGGTACTGGCCGTTCACCTTGGAGATATCGGGCGCCCACATGCCCGTGGCACCCGGCACGGCGGTCTTCGCCCAGGCGGGCAGCGACAGGTAGCTGCCGCCGCGCAGCGTCCAGTCCCTGAGATCGGTCGAGGTGCGCAGCGCCAGCAGCCCCTCGGTGTCGCCCGCATTGCCGGTGGTGAACAGATAATAGGTGTCGCCGTCCTTCAGGATCGCGGGATCATGCGCCGCGCTGACATTGCCGGTCAGCGCGAGCGGGCCGCCGGTCGGCGTCGCCGTGGCGCTGGGTGACGGTGACGGTGACGGAGAGGGCGAGGGTGAGGGCGAGGCGGTCGGCGTCGGCCCCGGCACGGTCGAAATGGCGGGCGAGGACGACAGATCGCCATCGCCCGATCCGCAGGACGAGGCGACGAGCAGCAACAGGATCGGCGAAATGCGCTTCACGAGCGATTTCCTTCCCAACATGTGCGGGCGGGCCCATCGACCCGCCCGGCAGGACATCAATTGAAGCTGTAGCGGGCACCGATCGCGAAGGTGCGCGGGATCAGCACGGTGCCCAGATTGTAGCGATCCTTGTCGCCGACATTGCCGAAGCGATAATATTCCTGCTGCTTCATCCGCGTCAGGTTGACCGCGTCGAAGGTCAGGCCAAGCCGGTCGGTCAGGCGTGCGGTCAGCTGGAAATCGAGGCTCGCCTCGGCCCGGCGCCAGACGCCCAGCGGGTTGGCGAACAACGCCGCTTCGTACCGCGCCTGCCACGGGTTGCGATAGACATAGGACAGGCGCGCGCCGATCGGCCCCTTATCATAGGCCAGCGTGGCATTGTAGGAGAAGTCCGATACGCCGAAGAAGCCCGAACGCTGCTCGCCGGTCTGCTGGCCCGCATTGTTGAAGACGGGGACATTCTGGTTCGAGTCGAGCACCGTCAGGCTGCCCTGGAAGCCCAGGCCGTCGAGGATCGAGGGCAGATAGGTCGGGAAATAGGTGAGGCCGACCTCCAGCCCCTTCAGCACGCCGTTGGAGGCATTGGCCGGGCGGCTGATGAGAAACGTATCGGTCTTGCCCGCGACGATGCCATTGTTGGGAATGGTCTCCAGGCTGCGCACCGAGGTGACCAGCCCCTGGATATCCCGCCGGAACCCGGTGACGGTGATCGCGCTGTTGCGGCCGAAATACCATTCGAGCGCGAGGTCGTAATTCTTCGACGTGGTCGGCTTCAGCGTCGCGGTGCCGGCCGAGCCGCTGCCATAGCCGACATTGGTCAGGTCGCCGGTCAGCGAATAATTGGGGTTGATGTCGCCGAAATTGGGACGACGCAGCGTTTCGCCATAGTTGAACCGGGCGCGGAAGTTCGAGGTGATCTCGTACCGGGCGGTGAAGCTGGGCAGCAGCCGCTCCGACCCCGGCGATGCGCGCGAGATCGCGCCGTTGTTGAACCGGTCGCGGAAGGTCGCATCGGTATCGACCGTGACATAGCGGAGGCCGGCTTGCAGCTTGAGCGGACGACCGAAGATGTCGATCTGTCCATCGGCCTGGAGATAGGCGGCCAGCGTGATCTCATCCACCTCGAACACGCGGGTCATGCTCAGCTGGTTGGACGTCTTCAGGCCATAAAGCTGGCGGATGTCGTCGGCATGGGCGTAGTTGTAATAGCCATTGGCCGACACCCAGCTGCTCGGCACGTCGCCGCGCCCCTCGAAAAAGTCCGAATTGGTGAAGGTCGCGCCCGCCGGCAGGCTGGACAGCGGCCGCCCCAGCCCGGCGGCGTCGGCGGTGCGCACGTCGCTCGACGCGCGGCGTTCGTCGAAGCGGAAGCCGCCCTTGATCTGCCGGAGAAAGCCCGAGTCCCAGGTGTAATAGGCGTCGAGCGTCCCGGTGATCGCGCTGCCCTTGTCGCGATTGGCGTTGTCGTACAGCTGCGCGACGTTCCACACCTTCGGATCGGCCAGCAGCGCGTCATTGTCGAAATGATAGGACGGAATGCCGCCGCCCGCGTTGAAGGTCGTGCTGATCTGGTTGGCGACGCGGTCGGTGCGCATCGCGAAGAACGCGGTCTTGTACTGGCTGGTCTGATAGGCGACGTCGGCGACGATGCCGCCGCGCGTGCCCAGGTCCCATTTGCCGTTCAGCGCATAGACGAAGCTGTCGGTCTGGTTGCGCGTATAGTCGGCGCTGTTGAAGCCATAGACGCTGTTGGCGATGCGCGATTTCACGATGTTGGTGCCGTCATACAGGGTCGGCGCCTGCGGATTGGCCCAGAAGTCGACAAAGCTGAATTGCAGGCTGTTGAACGTGTCGCCGCGGAAACCCGAATAGAAGACCTCGGCGGTATAGGTCGAGCTGCTGTTGGGCGCCCATTGCAGCGCCGCATTGACCGAGGGACGTTCGCGCTTGCCGTACAGGTCGGAACTGAACACCGCGTCGCGCGACAGCCAATAGGGTGTGTCGATGCCGTTGACGGAGATGGTCGAGCCGGGGGCGGTGGGCAGGCCCGTCTCGGTCCCGACTTCCCAGTTGCCCAGCCCGGGCGTGTTGACGAACGCGCGCGTGCGCGGATCGATCGGCGCGGGGAAGATGCGCTGGAAGCCCGCCAGCCCGGTGCCTGCGGGCGGGGCAAGCGTGGCGAAGGGGACGAACGCGCCCGCCGTGGTCGCCATGGTACGGAATTTGGACCGGCTGTAGCTGCCGTTCACCAGCAGGCCGATATCGCCGATCCCGGTTTCCCAGCGATCGCTGACCAGCAGCGCGGCGTTGGGATTGAAGCTGTCCGCCTCCTGGTCGTAAATGCCCCGCGCCAGCGCGGAGACGGCGAAACCGTCGAAATCGAACGGACGGCGGGTGACGACGTCCACCTGCCCGGCCAGCCCGGTCTCGATCTGGTCGGCGGCGCGCGTCTTGTACACGTCCACCCGCTTGATGAGGTTCGCCGAGATGTCCTGCAACGAGAAGGACTGGTTGGCGGCGGTGAAGATGGTGCGACCGTTCAGCGTGGTCAGCGCATCGGGCAGGCCGCGAATCTGGATGCCGCCCGCTTCGCCCTGGCCGCGATCGGTGACCTGAACGCCGGTCACGCGCTGCAACGCCTCGACGACATTGTTGTCGGGCAGTTTGCCGACATCCTCGGCCACCACCGAGTCGACGATCTGGGTCGAGTTGCGCCGGCGGTTGAGCGCCCCGACGATCGAGGCGCGGACGCCGGTGACGACGATCTCGCTGTCGTCCGGTTGCGGCGGCGTGGCTTGCGCGTCGGTCTGGCCCGGCATGGCGGGGGACGCATCGCTCTGAGCAAAGGCCGGCACGGCGAGCAGCGATACGACCGAGACGGACGCGAGGAACAGCAACCTGGACGTCATTTGAGATCCCCTCCCAAAGCAAGTTTATCATGACCGATGCGCTCTGTTGACGCTGATTACTCGGACATGTGCGAGAGAAGACGTTTAGCAGTTTTGCGGATCGCCGCAAGCCATTACGGTATCGCAATGCCTGTGACCGCACCGGAATACCATCGTTTGACAGGGTATTGTCCCGGAATGTGTTCGGGTATCTCATCGGCGTCATGGCCGTGCGCACCATCGTCACACGGCCATGTTAGCGCTAATTTATAGGAGTAATAGTCGGGCGCGGTCAGCCGCGGCGCAGCGGCCCGTTCGCGACCGGCTGGCCGAAATCGGGCGTGCCGTCCGCGCGATAGCCGAAATATTGCATCCGCGTATGGCGGTTCGGATCGAACAGCGGATCGCCCTTTATCTCGGCATAGTCGCGCGCGTGATAGACCAGGATGTCGCGGCCCCGCTCATCGACGGTGAAGCTGTTGTGCCCGGGGCCGAATATCCTGTGCTCGACCGAGGTCTTGAACACCGGCTCGGGGGCCTTGGACCAGTTGGCGGCGGTCATCAGGTCGGCATCGGCGTCGCAGGTCAGCATGCCCATGCAATAGCGCGAATCGGTGGCGCTCGCCGAATAGGTCATGAACAGCTTGCCGTTGCGGGCGAGCACGGCGGGGGCCTCGTTCACCTTGAAGCCCTGAATCTCCCAGTCGAGCGTCGGCACCGACAGCCGCACCGGCCGGGCGGCCAGGGTCAGCGCGGTCTTCAGCGGGGCGAGGTACAGGTTCGAGTTGGTCTCGATCCCCGGCTCGCGCTGCGCCCAGGCCAGATAGCGCTGGCCGCGATGGACGAAGCTCGTCGAATCGAGGTTGAAGCTGTCCCATTCGGTCTGCAACTGGCCAAGCACCGACCATTGGCCCTTCATCGGATCCGGCCCGTCGCACACGACCGCGAAGGTGCGGATGCGGAACACATCCTCGCCCCCGCCGCTGGGGCCCGCCGCGAAATACATCATCCAGCGATGGTCGACCAAGTGCATCTCGGGCGCCCAGATGAAGCCCGACATCGGCCCGCTGGCCAGATGCCGCCACACCACCCGTTCGGTGGCGGTGGACAGGCCCTCCAGCGTCCTCGACCGGCGCAGCACGAGGCGATCATATTCGGGCACCGAGCCGGTCATGTAATACCAGCCGTCGTCATGGCGAAACACCTGCGCGTCGGCGCGCTGGCGCACGACCGGATTGACGATCGTCGGGGCGGCGGCGACCCTGGCGATCGCCGGCGTCGCCAGGGTCGCCGCCGTGCTGGTCAGGAAGGAACGTCGGGTGAACATGTCTGCATCCTCTGCCATCGACAGCCTTGTGCGGCTGTGCATTGCGCCGGCCCCCTTGTCCGTCCATCAGGGGCCTGGGCGATGCCCTTAGACCATAACTCCGACATTATAAAAGGGCCGATGCACCGGCCACAACGGTCCTGTCGCGGGGCCACATGGCCCCGCCGCCCTGCAACGGCACGTCATGGCCGATCGCGGCGGCACCGCACGATATGAACCCGCTCAGCGCCAGCAGGCCCGACCCACCCGCCGCAATCGTCATGGGCGGTCCGCCGTAAGGACGGCCTTCAGGATCGCCTCGGAGCGCCGTTGGCCATAGCCATGACCATAGGCGCTGGAGGTGATCGCGACGACCATGTGGCGGCTTGGAATCACATAGATCTTGTTGCCGCCATTGCCCGACGCGAACGACACCGGGATCGCGGTCCCGGCTATCGTCTGGACTTTCGAATACCAGAAATAGCCATAGCCATCGGCATAGGGATCGTCGTCGGCGATCACGACCTTCGGTGTGAGCGCGGCGCGTATCCAGTGCGCGCTGACGATCCGGCGGCCGTGGTACAGACCGTCGCCGCGCACCATCTCGCCGATCGTCGCCAGATCGCGGGTCGTGAGCGACAGGTTGCCCTGGCCCTTGATATGGCCGGCGGCGTCCGACGCCCAGCGCCAGCGGTGGATGCCCAGCGGCTGGAAGAGCGATCGCCGCGCGAAATCGGCCAGCGATCGCCCGGTCGCCTTCGCGACGACGACGCCGGCGGTGTAGGCGGTGAGCGAGTTGTAGCGATAGCGCGTGCCCGGTGGATCGGCCCGTGGCACCGACCGCAGGAAGACCAGGGGATCGGGCGCGGCGTCGAGCCTGTCCTCATTGCCGGGCGATGCGGGGTCTTCGTCGAACGCGGCTAGCCCGGATCGCATCGTCAGGAGATCGTCGATGGCGACATCGCCGATCGCGCTGCCCCCGGTTTCGGGCCAATAGGTGGCGACCTTGTCGTCCACGCCATGGATCCTGCCCTGGTCGATCGCAATCCCCACGAGCAGCGCGGTGATGCTCTTCCCGGCCGAACGAATGTCGTGGAGGGTGCCCGCCGTTTCGCCGTTATAATAGCGCTCCGCGACCATCTGGCCATCGCGAAGAACGACGACTCCGCGCAGATCGGGATGCGCATCCCAATCGAATGTCGCCAGGATCGTGTCGAGCGCGGTGTCGCGCGAGGATGCGGGGGCGGCGGCGCCCAGGAGAATCCCTCCGAATATGACGATGATGGCGTTGACGTGGTTCACGGACCGTCTCCCAGTGCGAGGATGCCGTTTTCCGACAGATATCGGCGTTTGAGGAGTCCCGGGTCGAACAGGGGGCTCAGCGATCGGGCGGCCCCGCCCGGCCGTCGCCGGGCGAGAAGGCCTCCAGAATGCGGCATTCAGACACCTTGCCGCCGCCGCAGCTGGCGATCAGCCGGGCCAGTTCGTGCCGCAACGCCATCAGGTCGGCGATCTTGCCATCGATCCCCGCCAGGTGCCGCTGCGCCAGCGTGTCGACGGTGCCGCAATCCTGGTCGCGGTTGCCGGCCATGTCGAGCAGCGCGCGCACCTCGTCGAGCGAGAAGCCCAGGTCGCGGGTGCGCCGGATGAAGCGCAGCCGGTCGAGATCCTCGGGGTGGTAGGCGCGGTAATTCCCCTCCGTTCGTGCCGGTTGGGGCAGGAGCCCCGCGCGTTCATAATAGCGGACCGTCTCGACGCTGGTGCCAGTCGCCGCGGCGAGCCTGCCGATCGTCAGAGGTTTCACAGCATGATGCCCAGCCGGGCGGCGACCAGCGTCATCACCGTGTAGAGCAGCATGGTCAGCGCGCAGCCCGCGACGAGCGCCCCCCAGAAGGGGACGCCGCCCCGCAGCAACAGGGGGATGAGCAGGAACATCGGCAGCGACGGCAGGACATACCAGAAGGTGGCACCGGCATGGGCGGCCAGCCGCTGCGGATCATGCGTGTCATGCCAGAGCCACATCATGCCGAGGATCGAGATCAGCGGCAGCGAGGCGACGAGCGCGCCGACCCCCGGGCTGCGCCGGGCGATCTCGGACACGGCCGCGACGATGACCCCCGACAGCAGCGCCTTGACGACGAACCACATCATGCCCTTGACCCTGTAGCTGGTACAGGGTCCATATAGGGCGTCGCACCACGAACGCGAAGGGCGACGATCATGGCATGTGGCACCTGCTGTACCTCCGGGGCGGAGACGGGCGACGACCCGCACTGGCGGCGCGCGCTGTGGATCGCGCTGGCGGTCAACGCGGCCCTGTTCGCGGCCGAGATCGTCGCGGGCGTCGCCGGCCATTCCCGGGCGTTGCAGGCCGATGCGCTCGATTTCCTGGGCGACAGCGCCAATTACGCGATCAGCCTGGGCGTCACCGGAATGGCATTGGCGTGGCGGGCGCGCGCGGCGCTGCTCAAGGGCGCGACATTGATCCTGTTCGGCGGCTACGTCCTCGTCGCGACGCTCTGGGCGGTCTGGCACGGCGGCACGCCGCACGCCGAGGTCATGGGCGCGGTCGGGATCGCCGCGCTGGCCGCCAATGCCGGCGTTGCGCTGATGCTGTATCGCTGGCGCTCGGGCGACGCGAACAGGCGCTCGGTCTGGATCTGCTCGCGCAACGACGCGATCGGGAATGTCGCGGTGGTGCTCGCGGCGGCGGGTGTGTTCGGAACGGGCACGGCGTGGCCCGACCTGATCGTCGCGGCGGTGATGGCGTTGCTCGGTATCTCGGGCGGCGTGCAGATCATCGTGCAGGCGCGCGGCGAGTTGAGCCGCACGCGGCAGGGTTACAGCGCGGGTGTCGGCTGCTAGGAAAGACGGGATGCGTGCGGTGATGCCCTTTCTGGCCTGTCTGATGCTGGTGCTGACCGGCTGGGCGAGCATGGCCCATGCCGCCGAGATGAGCGGCGGCCGGATCGCGGGCGTCGAGGTCATCCTGCACGCGCCGGGCGACGGCGACGAGGTGCCGGGCGATGGCGACAACGCTTTGCCCCACCATCATAATAGTTGCCATGCGCATGATCTGGGAGCGCCCGTCACGCGCTATGTCGTGGACGCCCATGCGCCCGAGTCCCGCACCCGCCATCCCGGGGAGCCGAGCCTGTTGACGGGTGTGAAGGACAGCGTCCTGCCGAGACCGCCGCGCGCCTGACCGAAATCGCCACCGGCCGGGGCCGGTTCGCCGAATTCAGTCAGGAACGATCATGATGAAGACAATGGTTGCGGCCTTGATGGCCGCGGCGTCCTGCGTCGGGGTGGCGCAGGCGCGGACGGGTGTCGAGGCCGACAGGGCCGCGCCGGTCCTCACGCTCGATCAGGCGGTCGCGGCGGCGGGCGGGGCCGCTCCGGCGACCCAGGTGGCCCGGGCGGCGATCGACGCCGCCCGCGCGGCCCGCGATGTCGCCGGGCTGCGTCCCAATCCGGTGGCCCAGGGGCAGGTCGAGAATATCATCGGCTCCGGGGCCTTTCGCGGCCTGCGCAGCGCCGAGACCACCGTTGGCGTCGCGGTTCCGATCGAAACGGGCGGCAAGCGCGGCGCGCGCGTCGCGGTCGCGGGAGCGCAGCTGTCGCGGGCCGAATTACAGGCGGCGATCACGGCGGCCGATATCCGCGTCCAGGTGACCCAGCTCTATGTCGAGGCGGTCGCGGCCGAGCGGCGGCTGGCCACCGCGCGCGACCAGGTGCGCATCGCGGGCGACGCGCTGCATGCCGCGTCGATCCGGGTGCAGGCCGGCCGGGCCTCGCCGCTCGAACAGCAGCGCGCCGATGTCGCGCGGGTCAATGCGGCGGCGAATGCCGAACGCGCGGGCCGTCTGGCGCAGGCGGCGCGGACCAACCTGGCGCGCAGGATCGGGCAGCCGGTCGACGGATCGCTCGACGACGGGCTGCTCGATCGCCTGCCGGTGCCGATGATCGGGCCCGACGCCCCGGTCCGCGTCGCGGGCACGCTGGCGATGGCGGCGGCGGATGCCGATCTCGCCATCGCGGAGGCGGGGGTCCGGCTGGCGCGCGCGAACCGCGTGCCCGACCTGAACATCGGCCCGGCGCTGCGGCGGCTGTCGGCGACGAACGACACCGCCGCCGTCCTCAGCGTCTCGATCCCGATCCCGGTCTTCAACAATGGCCGCGCCGCCATCGCCGAGGCGACCGCGCAGCGCCGCCAGGCCGAGGCGGTCCGGCGCGTGACCGCGCTCGACGTCGAACAGGCCGTCACGGACGCCCGGGCCGAGGTCGCCAATGCCGCTACGATGGCGCGCGCGGCCTCGGGACCGGCGCTGACCGCTGCTCGCGAAGCCGCGCGGATCGCCCGCATCGGCTATCGCGAGGGGAAGTTCGGCCAGCTCGACCTGCTCGATGCCGAACGGACACTCGCCGAGACCCGTCTGGCGGCGATCGACGCGCTCGCCTCCTATCAGAACGCACGCGCACGGCTGGAGCGGTTGACCGCCCCCGTGCCCAATACCGGGGATCATTTCTGATGCGCTCCATTGCATTGACGGGTGCGGTGACGCTCGTGCTGCTGCTCGCCGCCTGCGGGCGCGGCCCTGACGCCGCCATTCCTGATAACAGCAGCCCGAATGCCTCCAGCCCTGACACTGGCAGCCCGCCGACGGGCCATGCGGACGACGGCACCGTCACGCTGTCGGGGGACCAGATCGCCGCCGCCGGTATCCAGATCGGGCGTCCGGTCGTCGGCGGCACGGGAACGATCGATCGCCCCGCGACGGTGGAGGGCGATCCGCAGGCGATGCAGGTCGTCTCCGCCGCCATTGCCGGCCGGGTCGTGGCGCTCACCCGCAATCTCGGCCAGACGGTGGCGCGCGGCCAGACCCTGGCCGTCATCGAAAGCCGCGAGGCGGCGCAGCTCAAGGGCGAGGTGCAGGCGGCCCGCGCCCGGCTCCAACTGGCCAATGCGAACCTTGCGCGCGAACAGCGGCTGTTCGCCCAGCGCGTCTCGCCCGAACAGGATCTGGTCGCGGCGCGCACCGCCGCCACCGAAGCGCGCATCGCGCTGGCGCAGGCACAGAGCCAGGTCGCCGCCGCCGGCGGTGGCGGCGGCGGGCTCAACCGGCTGGGCATCGTCGCGCCGCTGTCGGGGCAGGTGATCGCGCGGCCCGTGACGCTGGGCCAGACGGTCGCGGCGGACGCGGAACTCTATCGCATCGCCGATCTGGCCCGGGTGTCGCTGTCGTTCAGCCTGCGACCCGAAGAGGCGGGCCGCATCCGGCCGGGCGATCGCGTGACGGTGACCGCGCCCGGCCGCCGCGCCACCGCGCGGATCGGCTTCGTCTCCCCCGCGCTCGACCCGCAGACACGGCTCGTGCCCGTCATCGCGACGCTGGACAACCGGGCGGGCGCATGGCGGGTAGGCGAACCCGTCACTGCCTCGGTCCAGCTCGCCGGCAGCGGCGATGCGGGCGGCGCGGTCCGCGTGCCGACCACGGCGGTGCAGACGGTCGACGGCCGCAGCGTCGTGTTCGTGCGGACGGCGCGCGGCTTTCGCGCCACCGCCGTGACGCTCGGCGATGCCGCCGGAGACAGCGTCATCATCCGCGCCGGCCTGACCGGGGCGGAGCGCGTCGCCACCAATGGCAGCTTCACCCTGAAGGCCGAGCTCGGCAAGGGTGAGGCGGAGCATGAGGACTGAGCCATGATCGCCCGCATCGTCACATGGGCGGTCGAGAAGCGCTGGCTCGTCCTGCTCCTCACCGCCATCGCCGCCGTGATCGGCATCTGGTCGCTGTCCAGGCTGCCGATCGACGCCGTTCCCGACATCACCAACAACCAGGTCCAGATCAACGTCCGCGCGCCCGCGCTCTCGCCCGAACTGGTCGAGAAGCAGGTGAGCTTCCCGATCGAGACCGCGCTGGCCGGGATTCCCGGCCTCGACTATACCCGTTCGCTGAGCCGCAACGGCTTTGCGCAGGTCACGGCCGTCTTCTCCGACGCGACCGACATCTATTTCGCCCGGCAGCAGGTGGGCGAGCGGTTGCAGGGCGTCGGCGAGACGCTGCCCGCGGGGATCACGCCTGAAATGGGGCCGATCTCGACCGGGCTGGGCGAGGTCTACATGTACACCGTGCGTCTTCAGCACCGCGCGGACGACCGGCATCGGCCGGGCGAGCCGGGCCAGCAGCCCGATGGCAGCTATATCACGCCCGAAGGCGAGCGGTTGACCAGCGAGGAGGACAAGGCGACCTATCTGCGCACCGCGCAGGACTGGATCGTCACCCCGCTGCTCAGGACCGTGCCCGGCGTCGCCGGGATCGACTCGATCGGCGGCTATGCCAAGCAATATCTGGTCGTGCCCGACGTCCAGCGGCTCGCCGCGCTTGGCCTGACGCTGACCGATCTCGCCACCGCGCTGGAGCGCAACAACACCAGCGTCGGCGGAGGCTTTGTCAGCCGCAATGGCGAGGGGCTTGCCGTGCGGTCGGACGCGCTGATCCGCAACACGAACGAACTGGCGCGCACGGTCGTCGCGACGCGCCGGGGCGTGCCGATCACGCTCGACCAGGTCGCGACCGTGCGGGCGGGGCAGGCGGTGCGGATGGGATCGGCGTCGGAGAATGGGACCGAGGTCGTGGTCGGCACCGCGATCATGCGGATCGGCGAGAATAGCCGCGCGGTGGCGACCGCGGTGGCCGATCGGCTGCGGTCGATCAATGCCTCGCTGCCGCCCGATGTCGTCGTGCAGCCGGTGCTCGATCGCACCGCGCTCGTCAACGCGACGATCGCGACCGTGGCGCGCAACCTGAGCGAGGGCGCGCTGCTGGTCGTGGTGGTGTTGTTCCTGCTGCTCGGCAATGTCCGGGCGGCGCTGATCGCGGCGCTGGTCATTCCGATCACGATGATGATGACCGGCTTCGGAATGCTGCGGCTGGGCGTCTCGGCCAATCTGATGAGCCTTGGCGCGCTCGACTTCGGCCTTATCGTCGACGGGGCGGTCATCATCGTCGAGAATGCGCTCCGGCGGCTGGCGGAGCGCCAGCATGGCGCGGGACGGATGCTCTCGCTCCCCGAACGCCTGGCGACCGTCGCGGCGGCGGCCCGCGAGATGATCCGGCCATCGGTGTATGGGCAGGCGATCATCGTCCTCGTCTATCTCCCGCTGCTCACGCTGACGGGGGTCGAGGGCAAGACCTTCGTCCCGATGGCGCTGACCGTCATCCTGGCACTGGGCTTCGCCTTCGTCCTGTCGGTCACCTTCGTGCCCGCGATGATCGCGATCGGGCTGTCCGGCAGTGTGGAGGAGAAGGACGGCCGCATCGTCTCCTGGCTGAAGCGGCGCTACGCACCCGGGCTGGACCGCGCGATGCAGCGGCCGACGATCACGATCGGCGCGGGCGTCGCCAGCCTCGCGGTGGCGGCGCTCGCCTTCTCCAGCCTGGGCCAGGTCTTCCTGCCGCAGCTCGACGAGGGCGACCTGCTGATCCAGGCGCTGCGCATCCCGGCGACCTCGATCGAGCAGAGCCAGGCGATGCAGGCGCCGATCGAGCGGATGATCGCGAAACAGCCCGAGGTGCGGCTCGTCTTCTCCAAGACGGGCACCGCCGAACTGGCGTCCGATCCGATGCCGCCCAACGCGACCGACATGTTCGTGATCCTCAAGCCGCGCGACCAATGGCCCGATCCCGGTCTCGACAAGGCGGCGCTGGTCGAGCGGCTGGAGACGCGGCTCGCGCGCTTTCCCGGCAATGCCTATGAGATCACCCAGCCGATCCAGATGCGGTTCAACGAGCTGATCGCCGGGGTGCGCGGCGATATCGCGGTGAAGGTGTTTGGCGACGATTTCGCCACCATGAACCGCACCGCCGCGCAGATCGCGGGCGTGCTGCGCGGGACCAGGGGCGCGGTCGATGTGAAGGTGGAGCAGACGGCGGGGCTGCCGATGCTCGACATTCGCGTGAACCGCGATGCGATGGCGCGGCTGGGCGTCACCGCGCAGGACGTGCAGGACACCGTGACCGCGACGATCGGCGGCCGGACCTCGGGGACGATCTTCGAGGGGGATCGCCGCTTTCCCGTGGTGATCCGGCTGTCCGATGCCCAGCGCGCCGATCTGGATCGGCTGGCCCAGATCCAGGTGCCGGTGGCGGGCGGCGCGTTCGTGCCGCTGTCCAGCGTCGCGGACCTTCGCATCGTCGACGGACCGAACCAGATCAGCCGCGACAACGGCAAGCGCCGGGTCGTCGTCCAGGCCAATGTGCGGGGCCGCGATGTCGGCTCGGTCGTGGCCGAGGCGCAGGCCGCGATCGCGCAGCAGGTGCGCCTGCCCGCTGGCAGCTATCTGCAATGGGGTGGCCAGTTCGAGAATCTGCAATCCGCCGGCGCGCGCTTGACGCTCGTCGTCCCGGCCTGCGTCTTTCTCATCCTGCTGCTGCTCTACGGGGCGCTCGGCACGATCCGCGATGCGGCGATCGTCTTCACCGGCGTGCCGTTCGCGCTGGTGGGCGGCGTATTGCTGCTGTTCGCGCGGGGGATGGACTTCTCGATCTCGGCGGCGGTCGGCTTCATCGCGCTGTCGGGTATCGCGGTGCTGAACGGCCTGGTCATGGTCAGCGCGATCCAGGACCTGATGCGGTCCGGCATGGCGCGCGCCGAAGCGGCCCGTGCCGGCGCGATGCAGCGCCTGCGCCCGGTCGCGATGACCGCGCTGGTCGCGAGCCTGGGCTTCGTGCCGATGGCGCTGGGCCATGGTGCCGGGGCCGAGGTGCAAAAGCCGCTCGCCACCGTGGTGATCGGCGGGCTGATTTCGGCGACGCTGCTGACCCTGTTCGTCCTGCCGACCCTCTATGCCCGGTTCGGCCAGCCGCATCCGCGCGACGAGGCGGACCGGACGTCCGTTCCCGATCACCAGACCGAGGTTCTTCAACCATGATCATCCGCATCACCCGCGTCCCCGACGCGATCACCATCCACCCCGTCCCGTCGGCCATGGCGCGGACGGCCGGAATGCGGCAGAATGCGCGGTGGTTCGAGGGCCATCGCGTCTTCTCGGACGCCACGCCGCAGGGAGGTCGCTAATGGCCCATGATCATGCCGCCGCCGGTCACGCCCATGACCACACCGCCGGGGCGAATGCCCGGATGCTCGGCTGGGCGCTGGCGCTGACATCCATCTATCTGGTCGCCGAAGTCGTCGGCGGCATCGTCTTCAACAGTCTGGCGCTGCTGTCCGACGCCGCGCACATGATGACCGACGTCGCCGCGCTGGTCATCGCGCTGCTGGCGCTCAAGCTGGGAGGCAAGGCCCCCGACGACAAGCGGACCTTCGGCTATCGCCGGTTCGAGATTCTGGCGGCCGCGTTCAACGCGGTGCTGCTGTTCGGCATCGCGATCTATGTCTTTGTCGAGGCGATCCGCCGTTTCAGCGATCCGCAGGAGATCCAGTCCTGGGGCATGATGATCGTCGCCGCGATCGGCCTGCTGGTGAACATCGTCTCGATGCGCCTTCTGACCGCGGGCAAGGAGGCGAGCTTCAACGTCAAGGGCGCGTATCTGGAGGTCTGGGCCGACATGATCGGTTCGGTCGGCGTGATCGCGGGGGCGGTGCTGATCCGCCTGACCGGCTGGACCTGGATCGATCCGGTCGTCGCGGTGGCGATCGGCCTCTGGGTGCTGCCGCGCACCTGGATCCTGTTGCGCGACACGACGAACGTGCTGCTGGAGGGCGTGCCCGCCAATCTGCGGCTCAACGACGTCCGGGCCGCCATCGCGGCGGTGCCGGGGGTGGCCGGGCTGCACGACCTGCACGTCTGGTCGATGGCGAACGACGATGTCAGCTGTACGGTCCATGTCACCCTGGACGCGGGCGCGGAGGCCGATGCCGCGCGCCGGGGGGTGACCGCGATGCTGGCCGCGCGCTTCGGCATCGGGCATGTCACCGTCCAGACCGAAGCGGCCGGCGAGCCCTGTGGCGACGGACAGACGACCCATCCCTGATCGCGCCATGACCGGATAGGCGGGCATGGTCGGCGTGGTCGGCATCGCGCGACAATAGCCCGTTTATTCAACGCGACACGGGCAGCTTTTCATAACAGGCATTGGAGTGGTCGAGCAGCGCCGCGATCGCTTCGGCGGTTCCTGCGATCGCCTCGACCAGCGAATAGGTCGCGCCCGCCTGCCAGTGACAGACGACGGGTCGGGTCATGCCGATCACGCTGCCCGCCATCATGCGATAGCGCAGCTCGGGGTCTGGCGCGCGCGCGCGAAACGCGTCGGCCCCGGCCAGCGCCAGCGCGCACAGCCATTCCAGGCGGAGTTGCCGGTCGAACTCCGACGAACGCAGCGACGCCGAACCGCCCAGCAGGGCCGCGAAGGCACGCATCGCCCCGCGATGCTGCTCGCAATAGACGGCGGTCTCGGTCAGCGCGGCCAGCACCGCCCGATGCGGCGGATCGCCCCGGTCGAGCGCATTTTCCAGCGCGCACTCGAACGCGCTCACCTCGTCGGCCGCGGCATAGACGATCAGGTCCTTGCGCGGGAAATAGCGGAACACGGTCCGCTGGGTGACGCCGGCCGCCTCCGCGATGCGGATCGTGGAGACCGCGTCATAGCCTTCATCGCCGAACAATCGCATCGCGGCGTCGACGATGCGCTGGCGCACCGTGGCCTTCGCCTTTGCGCGGACACCCATGGTGCCGGTCTCTCGATCCTTCATGCCCGCCCTCCTGCGACCGGCCGCCTTCATCTTCAAGGCGCAACCGCTGATCGCCTCCAGAAAATCTGTCAGTGACTGACATAAAATGTTCACGAGGCGGATCTAGGGGCGGCGGCGAAGGGGGAGGGCACGATGCATTCGTGGACGGTTCGACTGGCCTGGGCCGCATTCGGGGCGGCGTCTGTTGCTACGCTCTGGGGGGCGAGTGCCGCAATGGGCGGTGGGCTGGCCATGCTCGATACTGTGGCGACGCCCTTTGGCGGCCATGTCGGCTATCTGGGCACCCATGTCCCCGATCTCGTCGCCATCCTGCCGCCGCCGCCCGCCCCGGCATCGCCGCAGGCCGCAGCGGATGACGCGTTCTTCCTGAATACCCGCGCGCTGGCGGGGACGCCGCGCTGGACCGTCGCGATCGCCGATATCCAGACCAGCGGCTATGGGCGCTTTGCCTGCGCCACCGGCATGGACCTGCGCCCCGGCATGGTGCCGGCGCTCGACCGGCTGACCGCGCGCATGGCCATGGACGCGCTGGTCATGGGGCTGGCCAAGAAGAGGTTCGCGCCGCGCCCGCGCCCCTTCAAGGCGCATCCGGGCGCGCCGGTCTGCGATCATGTCACGTCCGATCTGGACACGACCTATGACTATCCCTCGGGCCATGCGACGCGCGGCTATGCGACGGCGCTGGTCCTCGCCGAGCTCATGCCCGACCGCGCCGACGCGCTGCTGGCCCGGGGGCGCGACTATGCCGAGAGCCGTGCGATCTGCGGCGCGCACACGCAAGGCGCGGTGCGCGCCGGGATGCTGGCAGGGGCGGCGCTGGTCGCGGCCGAGCGCGGCGATCCCGGCTTCCGCAACGATCTTCAGGCCGCGCGCGTCCAGTTGTCGGCGCTGCGCAGGCCGTCCTCCACGCCGCCCGCCTGTCCGGCGGCCTGACCCTTTCACCAACCCTCCCACACTCCCATTCGAAGCAGGATCCGATCCGATGAAGACGTTCGCCATGACTTTGCTTGCCGCCACCAGCCTGTCCTGTTCGGCCGCCGCCCTCGCGCAGCAGACGCCGCCGCCGGGGCAGGCCGACCATGAGGGCGATGCGGCCGCCCCGGCGCCCGGTACGATGAGACCGGACGACACAAGGCAGGACGATGTCGTTGTTACAGGAGAGAAATTCGGCCGTACGCTGAAGGATACCGCGACCAGCGTCACCATCGTCTCGGCCAGGGAGATCAGCGGGCTGGCGGCGGTCACCAGCCGCGACCTGCTGGACACTGTTCCCAACGTCAATCGCGCGGGCGCCGATGGCCGCTTCGCCATTCGCGGCATCACCTTCGACAACATCACCGGCGCGGGCTATGGCGCGCTCGGTACCATCTATGTCGACCGCGTCAGGCTGGGCGACAAGGCGACGCGCTTCGGCCCGGACCTTTTGTTCGACGTCCGCGCGGTCGAGGTGCTGCGCGGGGCGCAGTCGACGCTGCAGGGCCGCAATGCGCTGGCGGGGGCGATCTACATCACCACCAACGACCCCGGTTTCGATTGGGAAACGGCGGTCCGGGCGCGTTATGCCTCGGGGCAGGATTCGGACCTGGCGGCGCTGATCGGCGGCCCGATCACCGACAGGCTGGCCTTTCGCCTGACGGTCGAGAAGCATGACCTGGGCGGTTTCGTCGATGATCCGACGCTGGGGCACAAGACGCAGTTCCAGGACGATCTGCAACTGCGCGGCAAGCTGCTCTGGGAGCCCGCCGCCAATCTGAAGGTCCATCTGACCGGCAGCTACGCCGATGTCCGGCGCTATGACTCGCCGTCCGACACGCGGGTGCCGGGCGCGGACGGCCTGCTCCCGCGCAGCCCGTCGACCGCGCTGAACGTCGAACAGGGGATTCCGGGCGTGGCCTCGGGCGATCGTCGCGTCACCTATATGAACATTCCCGGCTTCGATCATGACAAGGTCGGGCTGGGCGGCGTGTTCGTCGACTGGACGGTCAGCCCCGCGCTGACCCTGACCTCCGAGACGAGCGGCCAGGTGGGCACCAATTTCAAGCAGCGCGACGGCGATGGCGGCTATTTCACCTATTCGCCATCGGCCACCAGCTTCGCGGTCGTCGCGCCGGCGGGCTTCACCGGCTATTTCCCGCGCCTTGCGGGGAGCACCGCCAAGGTCGATCCGATCCAGCAGCAATATCAGCGCTTCTGGATGGTCGCGCAGGAGTTTCGCGCGAAATATGACGCGGGTGGGCCGCTGCGCCTGCTGGGCGGGGTCTATTACACGCATGAGAGCCGCCGCCAGTTCGACTATTCGCAACTGATGTTCCGCAACGTGTCGTCCACGGTCGGCGGCCTGTTGCGCCAGGCGGGGCTGCCCGCGGCGACGGCGGGCATGGTGGCGCGGCTCTATCCGGCCGATGTGCCCGTCTATTCGATCCAGACCGCGCCGATCGATGTGGACAATATCGCCGCCTATGCCGAGGCCGAATATGACGTGACCCCGCGCCTGACCCTGGATGTCGGCGCGCGCTATGACCGCGAGTGGAACACATCGGCGTCGCAGGCCAATGGCGGGGTCATCGGCCTGCCGGGCACGGCCGGTCTGCCCGCGGCGCTGGCCGGGGTGGTGACGACGGTGAACAAGGCGCTGAGCCCGTTCAGCGGCACCATCTCCAGCATCCGCGTGCCGCAATCCTTCGACGCGGTCCTGCCCAAGCTGAGCCTGCGCTGGAAGATGACCGATGCGGTGACCGTCGGCGCGACCGCGCAGCGCGCCTATCGCGCGGGCGGCGTGTCGCTCAACCCCTCGCGCCAGCTCGTCACCACGCTGAAGCCCGAATATACCTGGAATTACGAGCTGTTCACCCGGGCCGCGCTGTGGAACGGACTGCTGACGCTGGACGCCAACGCCTTCTACACCGACTGGCGCGATCTTCAGGCCAGCATCAACCTGTCCAACAACCTCGCCGACCAGATCGGCGTGAATGCGGGTCATGCGCGTATCTATGGCTTCGAGGCGTCGGCCCGGCTGCGGCCGGGAGCAGGGCTGGGCTTCGACGCGGGCGTGGGGTATGCCGATACGCGCTTCCTGTCGTTCGACGCCACCCTGCCGCCGGTCGTGACGGGGCTGGGCATTCCGATCGATGTCCGCAACCTGACCGGGCTGGCCGGCAAGCGCTTCGCCTTCGCCCCGCTCTGGTCGGCCAGCGGCACCGCCTTCTGGCAGAATGACAGCGGTTTCGTCGCCAGCGTCAACGTCAACTACCGCGCCAGCAGCTATAGCGGGATCAGCAGCGACCCTGCCTATCGCAACGATCCGCGCACGCTGGTCAATCTCAGCCTGGCGCAGACGATCGACCGGCTGACGCTCAAGCTGTTCGCGCGCAACCTGTTCGACGTCGATTATATCACCTCGAACACCCCGGCGCAGCCGCTCTACGGCGAACCGCGGAGCATCGGCATCGAGGCGGGGCTTCGCTTCTGATGGCGGCGGTCGACCATTTCATCCTGGGTGCCGCCATACCGGCGGCACTCTTCCTGGCGATCGCGGTGGCGCTGATGGTGCTGGCCATGCGGGGCAGGGGGCGCCCCGGGCGGTGGGGCACCTGCGTCTCCGCGCTGGGCGCGGCCTGCCTCGCCTTGTCGTTCGGCTTCGTCGCGGTGATGGGGGCAATGCTATGATCCGGCGATCCCTGATGTGCGGGCTGGTGGCGTTGCTGCTGCTGTTCGCAGGCGTGGGCGCGGGCCCGGCCATGGCGTGGGACGGCACGACGCATATGCGGATCACCGAGCTGGCGATCGGCGAGGTCCGCGACCCCGCGCTCAAGGCGTTCCTGCGCCGCCACCGCGACGTCGTGCTGACCGCCGCCGACTTTCCCGACTGGGGCCATCACCTCAAGCCGCATGGCGATGTGCTGCATCTCCGTTGGCCCGGTGCGGTGTGGGAGCATATCCGCCGCCAGGGCAGCGCCGCCCATCCCGCGCTGATCGCGCAGGCGATGGGTGCCTGGGCGCATGTCGCCGAGGACCGGATGCTCGACGCCACGCTCAAGGCCGCGGCGTGCGAGGTCGGCGAGTGCACCCGCGACGACATGGAACTGGGGCTGCTGGTGCCGTCCTTCTTCCCCTATGCGCGCGACCATCGGATCGTCCAGCCCGACGCCGATATCGCCGCCATCTATGCCGAACAGCGTTATTTCGGCGATCCCCGGCTCGACGCGCGGACCTATCCCGGCACGATCGCCGAGGATATGGGCGCGCTGGAGGTCGGGCGGCGCAAGCACAAGCTGCTGTCATGGCTGACCGGCGACTGGGCGCGCCGGGCCTTCCCCTGGAGCGCGGCCAATGTGCGGACCGCACCGGGCGGGCTCCAGGTCGAGGCGGCTGCCGTCGCGCGGGGGTGGGAAGCCGACTGGGCCGCGCTGCATGGGCGGGCCGCGCCGATCCTTGTCGCGACGATACCGGCGGAGGGCGGCCATCTGGCATCGCTCGACCCGCGCTCGGCCTTTGGCCGGATTCTCGTCCTGTCCCGCCGGATCGTCGACTTTACCCGCCTGCCGCCCGTGACGTTGACCGATGCGAAGGGGCAGGCGATCCCGGTCCGGTTGCGGCCCTATATCCCGGAATCGGGCGCGACGCCCGACTTCGCGTTCCTGGTCGTGTCGGCACGGCCCTGGCAGAAGGGCGAAGGCTATACGCTGACCGTTCCCGCCGCGCCCGGCCGTATGGACGCGCCGATGGTCGTGCATTTCACCGGGCAGGACGGTTCGGGTTTCGCACCGCCGGTAAAAGCCACCTCACCGCTCTGGCGGTTCGGGCTGTTCCTGTTCGGGATCGTCGGCGGGGTGGGCATGCTGCTGCTCGGCGCGCCGTCCTGCCTTCAGCGGATGGGCCGGCTGCGCCGTCCGGGCATCGGCGCGCAGGTCACGCGTGCGGTCGGCGCGGTGCTGCTGGGGGTCGGCGTTTATCTGCTGGTCACCGATGGCGAGAGCGTCATCGCCTTCCTGCGGGTGCACCACTGAGGCAGGAAGGGCAGTGGCGGTCGTGGCCGTTATCGGCACGCCGCCGATGCCCTCCGAGATGCGGTCCTCATGCCCTTGATGGCCCGGACATCCTGATATCCGGGCCATCCGGGCGGACGGCAGGGGGCATCCCCGACCGCCGCGCCGCGATCAGGCGGCCAGCAACTCGTCGGCGGGGCCGAAGAATTCATAATGGATCCGGTCGGCGGGCACCCCGGCCAGCGACAGCGCCGAGACCGCCGCGCGCAGGAACGGGCGCGGACCGCAGATATAATAATCCGCCGCATCGACCCGCGTGTTCGCGACCAGCCATTCGCTGGTGATCAGGCCGGCCTCGTCATAGTCGCGGCCCGCCACTTCGTCGGCCAGCGGCGTCTGGTGGAAATCGGTGACGGTGATCGCCCCCGATCCGGCGGCGAGCGCGCGGACATGATCGCGCATCGCATGGGTGTCGCGGTCATGCGTGCCATGGACATAGTCGACGGCGAGCGCCGGGTGCCGCTCCACGATGGTCTCCAGCATCGCCACCATCGGGGTCAGCCCGACGCCGCCCGACAGCATCACGATGGGCCGTTCGGGATTGTCGGCGAGGAAAAACTCCCCGGCAGGCGGCGAGACCCGGAGGATCGTGCCGGGCTTCGCCTGGTCGTGCAGCCAGCCCGAGGCCAGACCCAGCGGCTCGCGCTTGACCGAGATGCGATAGAATTCGCCGTTGGGCGCATTGGAGATCGAATAATTGCGCTTGATCGGCGGGTGGCCCGGAATGGCCAGCCAGAAGGTCAGATACTGGCCGGGCTTGTGCCGGATGACGCCCCGCCCATCGACCGGCCGCAGGATGAAGGACGAGATCACGCTGCTCTCGCGGATCACCTCTTCGACGCGGAAATCGCGCCAGCCCGTCCAGCCGCCCTCGGCATCGGCGAGGTCGTGATAGATGCGCCCCTCCCGCGCGATCAGGATATTGGCCAGGAACCAATAGGCCTCGCCCCAGGCGGCGAGAATCTCGTCGGTCGCGGCCTCGCCCAGCACATGGCGGATCGCGCCGAGCAGCGCCTCGGCGACATAGGGGTAATGTTCGGGCAGGATCTGCAATCCGACATGCTTCTGCGCGATCCGCTCGACCGCGGGGGCCAGCGCGCCCAGATTGTCGATATTGGCGCCGTAAGCGAGGATGGCGGTCGCCAGCGCGCGCGGCTGCGACCCGGCATCGCCGTGATGCGACTGGTTGAACAGGTCACGGATGTCGGGATTCTGGAACATCCGGCTATACATCTCGCGCACGATATCGAGGCCATGGACCTCGAGCGCCGGGACCGTGGCTTTGACGAGCGCGATCGTGCGCTCGCTGAGTGGCTGTGACATCAACGTCTCCTTTTGACAGCAATGGAAAGTGGAACGGGGCTCAGCCGTCGGGCGGCTGGTCGTAGAAATCGACGCGCATCCGCATCGGGCCGAGCGGCGTGACGAAATGGGGCTGGCCGGGACGGATCAGCCCCGGCGTGGCAGGATCGAGCACCGTTTTGCACGGCGGCTTGACATAGGTCAGCCGCACCCGCCCTTCGAGGATCCGCACCATCCCCCAGACACCCGCTTTGGTGGCATGGTGCGCGCGGAGTGCGGCGGGCAGCGAGATCTCGTCGAAGACCGGCGTCGACCGATAAGGCTCGACCGCCATGTCAGGCGGCCCGATCGGAGCGGGGCTCCAGCGTGAAGAACAGCGCCAGCTTGAGGCTTTCCGCGATCCGCGCGGCCTTGTCCTGGAGTAGGGCGGCGGCGGGGGCGGGCATCCGCGCGTCGGTCGTTTCGCGCCAGAGGCCGAGCCAGCGATCGAACAGTTCGGGCGTGATGCGGTCGAGATGCTTTCTGTGGGCCGGAACGGGCTGTCCCTTATAGCGCCCGCTGGTGAGTATCACCGATGACCAGAAGGCGGTGAGCGTCTCCAGATGCCGGGGCCAGTCGTCCACCGCGTCGTTGAAGATCGGGCCGAGCGCCGCATCCTCGCGCACCCGGGCGTAGAAGGCGGCGACAAGCCGTTCCAGTCCCGCTTCGTCGATGCCTGCCGCCCCGTCCACGATTCGACCTCCAATCATGTATCGTCAATACATCTATACCGGCGCTTTGAAACAGGCAAGGATGATGCATATTATTCTTTCACCGCCCTGGAGTGCGTTCGACCCGGCATGAAGCTGACCTTGTTCACCGATTATGCGATGCGGGTGCTGCTGCATCTGGCGGCGAATCCCGACCGGCTCTGTTCGATCGCCGAGGTCGCGCGGGCCTATGGAATCTCGCACAATCATCTGATGAAGGTGGTCAACGACCTCGCGCGCAACGGCTATATCGAGAGCGTGCGGGGGCGGTTCGGCGGCATCCGGCTGGGCCGCGCGGCCGGGGAGATCAATATCGGCGATGTGGTCCGCCACACCGAGGACGGGTTCGCGCTGGTCGATTGCAGCAACTGCGTGATCGCGCCCGCCTGTGGCCTGACCGGCGTTCTCCGGGAAGCGCTCGCGGCCTTTCTCGCGGTGCTCGATCGCTACACGCTGGCCGACCTCGTCACGAATCGCCAGGATCTCCGTCGGCTGTTCGGCGCGCTTCCCGCCACCAGCGCCGCCGAGCCCTGATTCTCAGCCGTCACGCGTTCCGCATATAGTCGGCCAGCACGCGCGCATGGTTATGCTGCGTGTCGCGCGCGGCGTAGAGAAGGGTGACATCGCCCCGCGAGAGGAATGCGCGAAGTTCCGCGACGGCGGCGACATTCGCGTCGAGTTCGCACCGGTAGTGCTGGCGAAACGCGTCCCAGCGATCGGGATCGTGCCCGAACCATGTCCGCAGGCCCGTGCTCGGGGCGATCTCCTTCAGCCACGCGTCGAGCCGCGCGTCGTCCCGGCGAAGCCCGCGCGGCCATAGCCGGTCGACGAGCACCCGCTGACCATCGCCAGGGACGGGGGCTTCGTAGACCCGCTTGATGCGTGCTTCGCCCATCAGTCTTGTCCCTCCATCAGCCTCGGGCCTCCACCTGCCTTGGGTCGGGGAATGGCCGATTGCGCCGCGCCGATCTGGTCGCGGCGACACGGGCGGCGCGGCGGGGGGCCCCGTCATCCACCGTCATGCCATGATCGTCGCGGCGGTGCGCAGGCCGAAGCGGATGCGGTCCATGACGCCTGGATCGGCCTTGGTCGAATGGACGACATAGGCGGAATAGGAGAATTCCGGGCTGTCGGGCACCAAAGTCAGGCGGCCGTCCTCCAGATAGGAGCGGATGAAACCCTGCCGGAAAAAGCCGCTGCCGCCGGTTGCGAGGATATATTCGAGCGCCAGCGGCCCATAGCTGATCGAGACCACCGCATTGGGCTGGTCGGGAAAGGCGGCCTGATAGCTGGCCGCGAATTCCTCGCCCCAGTCGATCTGGACATGATCCTCCGGCCCGAGCGGCGTCGTGGTCGGCGTCGTGCGGACGAGCACCAGCTTTTCCTCGAACAGGAGTTCTGCGATCACGCCGGGACGGCTGGGCGCGGCATAGAGGATGGCGACGTCGAGCGTACCGTCCTGGACCTGTTCCATCAGGCGTTCGGACGTGTCGATCGTCGTGCTGACGGCGATTTCGGGGCATTCGCGGCGCATCCAGAGCAGCCAGTGGCGCAGCAGTGGGCTCCACAGGGACAACTCGGCGCCGATGGTCACGACCGTCTCGCGGCCCGGCGGCAAGGCGACGGCCCGCTTGGCGCGCGCCCAGACCTGCACCATCGTCGTTGCGAAGCGGAGGAATTGCTCGCCCGCCGGGGTCAGCCGGGCGCCGGCCTTGTTGCGGATGAACACCGGGCGATCGAGCTGCTCTTCCAGAACGCGGATGCGGGCGCTGACCGCGGTCTGGGTCAGGTTGAGATTGGACGCTGCGGCCACGAAGCTGCCGGTCTTCACGACCTCCAGAAAGGTTCTGGCCACGTTGATGTCCATGCATCAAGATCCTTGTGCTCTTGGGCCGATGATAGGCATCCATTTGATGGATGCCAATGGCCCGACGGCTCCCGGCTATTGCCGCCTGGCCGTCGTCGCGACCGGCGTCCATCCGCCGCCCAGCGCGAGGAACAGCGCGATCTGATCCTCGCTCATCGCGACACGGCCATCGGCGGCGGCCTGTTCGGCGATCACCAGATCGCGTTCGGCCTCGATCGCGGGAAGCTCGGCGATCTTGCCGCCGCGCCGCAACCGCGCCGTCTGCTGCGCGACGCGTGCCGCCGCCGCGCGGGCCTGTTCCAGGCTCTGTTGCTGCTCGATTCCGGCGGCATAGGAGTTGAGCGCGCTCTCCACCTCGCGCAATGCCTTCAGCACGACACCATCGAAGGTCGCGAGTTCGACGCGGCTCTGGGCTTGCGCCGCATCGATGCGCGCGCGCACGGCGTGGCGATTGACCGCCCAGCTGATCGAGGGGCCGATGCCGAACCGGTTGGTCAGCGGGGACAGCGCATCGGCCGCCGCGCCCGTCGAGCCGAGCGAGGCACCGAAGCGGATATCGGGATAGAGTTGGGCGGTCTCGACCCCGATCCGCGCCGTCGCCGCCGCCAGCCGTCGTTCGGCGATGCGGATGTCGGGCCTGCGCCTGAGCAGCGCCTGGCCGTCGCCCACGGGGACCAGCCGGGCAAGGTCGAGCGGATGGTGGCAGGCGAGGAGGTTCTTGTCCGCCTCGGCGGGCGTCTTGCCCAGGAGTGCGGTCAACCGCAGCAGCGCATTGTCCTGCCGGGCGACGATCCGGGGACGGCGCGCGCGGCTGGCGTCCAGTGCCCCCTGCCGCCGATCGCGGTCGAACGACACCGCGCGGCCATAACGGATCAAGGTGCGCGTCAACGCGATCCCCCGGCCCTGCAGCGCGATCGACCGGTCCAGAACGTCCCGCTGGAACCCGGCATTGCAGATGTCCATATAGGCGCGCGTGGTTTCCGCCGCGACATTGACCCGCGCGAGATCGCGCGCGGCGATGGCCGCTTCGGTATCGGCGCTGGCTGCCTCGATGCCGCGGCGCAGCCCTCCGAACAGGTCGAGATCATAGCTGGCGGTGATCCCGGCATTGTAGATCTGGCGGGTAGGCGGCTGCACATGGCTGAGTTCCGCTTCCGCCGATCGCTGCGCATAGCTGGTGTCGGCCGCGAGGCTGCCCTGCAGTTCGCGGCTGGCCCCGCGCGCATCCAGCAGGGCATAGCTGCGCGCCAGACTGGCCTCGGCCACGCGCAGGTCGGTATTGGCGTCGAGCGCGCGAACGACCAGGCCGTCCAGCACCGGATCGTTGAACAATGTCCACCAGTGATCCGGCAAGGGCTGCGACGAGGTGACGGCGGTGCCGCCCGCGAAGGCGCCCTGCGCCGTGGGCGCGCGGACGATTGCCGCGTCCGGGACATGATAGTCCGGACCGACCGTGGTGCAGCCGGCCAGCAGGATCGCGAGCAGCGGGGCGATGCGCGGCCTCACCACGGCAGGCCCCGGTGGATGGCGGGGCCGCCATGCTTCGGATGGATGATGACGGTCGCGGTCTGGCCGGGGATCATCCGGACGCCGTTCGGGATCCTGTCGATCGCGATGCGGACCGGAACGCGCTGGGCGAGCCGGACCCAGGTGAAGGCGGGGTTGACGTTCGCAAGCTGGCCGTCGGTCCCGCCGCGTTCGCGATCCTCGACCCCGCCTGCGATGCTCTGGACATGCCCCGTGATCTCGTCGGCGACACCCATGAGGTAGATGCTCGCCCGGTCGCCGACCTGGATCGCGGGCAATTTGGTTTCCTCGAAATACCCCTCCACCCGCATCGAACGATTATAGACGAGGGCGAGCGCGGGTTTTCCGGCGGTGAGATAGACGCCCCGCTGAAGCGAGACATTGGAGACCGTGCCGTCGAAAGGCGCGCGCACCACCGTCCGGTCGAGGTTGAACCGGGCGAGGTCGCGCGCCGCCAGCACCTGTCCCATGCTCGCGCGCAGGCCGGCCGCCTTCGCCCGTCCCTGTTCGATCATCTCGGCGGCGACGACGTCCGGCATGGCGCGGTTGCGCCGGTCCTCGCGCTCCGCCTGCGCCAGCGCGGTTTCCTGCACCGCGACATTGGCGCGCGCCTGTTCGAGCGCGAGGCGGTAGCGGGGCTGTTCGATGACGAAGAGGACGTCCCCCTTCCTGACCGCCTGATTGTCGGTCACCCGGACATCGTCGACAAGGCCGCTGACATCGGGTGCGATCGGGACGAGGTCGGCGCGGACCTTGCCGTCGCGGGTCACCGGCTCGACCTGATAGCGCAGCCAGAGCGCGTAGATCCCGCCGAGGATGACGAGGATGGCGACCAGCGTCGCCAGCGAGCGGAGGAGATTATAGCGATGGAGCATGATCAGGGGGCCAGCCACGGCAAGAGGAATGCATCGGCAAAGGCGCTGAGGCCCCACCATAGCAGAACGAACAGCCCGAGCTCGACGAGGCTCGGATGCCAGAGGATGCGGATGATCGGCAGCCGCTGAAGGAGCGGACGCAGCAGATAGACGAGCACCGCCGCGAGCACCGCCCAGGCCAGGGCGGCGGGCACATAGACGCCAAGGATGTGGAGTTCCTCGATCACGCGGCACCGCCCTTCACGAACGGCGCGGCCGACGGAAACAGGTTGCAGCGCATGCCGACGAGCGCGCGCAGCGCCCGCCGCCTCGGCGCATCGGCGGGAAGGTCGAGCAGCGCGCCGAGCGCCGCATCGATCGGCTCCAGCAGCGTGGCGGGCACCGGGTCGGCATGCGCATGGCGCCACCGCGCGTCGTAGAAGGCCGCCAGCCCGGACAGCACCAGGCCCAGCCTGCGTCGCGCGTCGTGCGGCACATGCGACAGCGACCGACGGACCGGGATGATGTTGCGCCCGATCCTGAGATCGGCGAGGCCGTCCGCGGCGTGCAGCGCGTCGCCCGGCGTCGCCACCGCCATGCGTGCCGCAACCTGCCCCAGACGGTCGATCGCCGCCGCGGTCCAGCGCTCGGCCAGGAACGGTCGCCGGATATCGGCGAGCTGCGCCAGATCGGCCCAGTTGGCGCGCAGGATCCGCCGCGCGGTCCACAGCATGTTGACCGATCGGAACAGCCGCGTGACGGCGAGCGTGACGACGATGCCGCCAAGCTGGGCCAGCCCGGTATTGAGGAACAGGGCGAAGTCGGCCTGGAATCGCGCCAGGAATCCCATGGCGACGATGAAGCAGGAGAACATCGGCAAGGCTTGCGGCGATCGCTTCGGATCGGCCTGGATATAGCCCATCCAGAGCAGCACGGGTGCGATCGTGATGACCAGCATCGCATAGCCATCGACGCGGGGCAGGATGACGAACAGATAGAGCGCCGCGACCGGATAGGTCTTCAGGGTCGCGATCAGATAGCGGCCGATGGCGGGCGCCGGATCGTCCTGGGCGGCGAAGGAGCAGGTGATGAGCGCGGCGAACGCCGCCGTCGCGGAGCCGTTGGGCCAGGCGAGGAGGATCCAGACCGCGCAATAGAGGCAGATCGCGGTGGCGGTCGCCAGGCCCGCGAGCGCCGCGACGCCGTGATCGCGCGCCAGGGCGAAGGCGTCGCTGGGCACCGCCGTGAGATTGGGGCGGCCGGGGGAGCCGAGACGGCCCTCCAGCCGCCGCGCCGCGGCGATCGCCGAGAGGAATTCGGCCATGCGGATGCACGCGCTGGCGGTCAGCAGCGCCTCCCAGTCGCCACGCGCTTCCTCCTCCGCCGCCATCGCCTCGCAGCGGTGCACCAATGGCCGCACCCCCCCTGGGCGGCTGCCCGCGTCGCGCAGCCAGTCGGTGATATCGGCCAGGAGCTGTTCGAGCCGGGGGGAGAGCGATCCCTCCTCGCGGAGCAGGTCGAGCCGGTTCGCCGCGGCGGAGGCGAGCGGCAGGATGCTGGCCAGCAATTGCTGCATCGCCTGGACGCGGCGCTTCGTGGCAGGGGCCCAGCGCTGGTCGAAGGGCAGGTGAACCGCGATCATGCCGAGTTCGGTCACGTCGGCGGCGAGCCTGCGGCGATGCGCATCCTCAAGGCGGGTATGACGGTTGCCGAGCGCCTCGGCCGCCCATTCGCGGGCATCGGCGAGAAAGGATTGCGCCCGATCCCGGATCACGATTGTCGCGCTCCAGGGTTGAAGCAGGGCGTGGACCAGCGTCACGCACAGGATCGCGACGGTCATTTCCTGGACGCGGGCGATGGTCGTCTCGAAGATGTCGGCCGGATCGTCGAGATAGGGAAAGCTGATCACCGCCGCGCTGAATGCCGCCATCTGGAACAGGAAGGCGCGCGGGGTGCGGTCGAGGATCGCGAGATAGATACACAGGCCGGTCCACGCGGCAAGGCAGAGGACCAGCAGCTCCGGGGAGTTTTGCAGGTTGGGCACCAGCAGCAGCGTGAGGATCGCGCCGGTGGCGATCCCGCCGAGGCGATAGAGGATCTTCGGGCGAAAGGCTCCCGCCATGGGCTGGGCGGTCACATAGACGGTGAGCAACGCCCACCATGGCCGGGGCAGGCTCGCGGCGAATGCGATGCCGAGCGTCACGACCGCAGCGATCAGGCTGCTCAGCGAGAAGAGCAGCTTGCGCGGGTCGAGATGGAGCGCGGGAAGTGACAGGCGCGCATGGCCCGTCGCGGGAGAGATCATCGCTGGCAACCGTGACAATGGACTGGTGGGGTCTGTCACGACCGACAGCGAATGTGGCCATTTCCCCCTGATCGTGCGGGGGCGTCTTAGACGAAGAAAAACCGGCAACCGCAGATCAAAATATTGATGCTTAACCGCAAAAATATTGTTGTATTGAGCGACGAACGCCTATCGCGAGGCGGTGCCGATCCTTCGCGACCGGGCTGATGGCTTGCCTCTCCGGCGGTCAAGCGCCGGCAGCGCGGCGCATCAGGGGTGGTGGAATCGAAAGTGCCTTCCCCCACCGGAGCAGGGGAAGGCACTCACTATGGCCGGCAAGGATGAAGCGCCGGCCGGGCTCTTATGCGCGCAGGTCGAAACGATCCGCGTTCATCACCTTGGTCCACGCCGCGACGAAGTCGTTGACGAATTTCGCCGCATTGTCGTCCTGGGCATAGACTTCCGCATAGGCGCGCAGGATGGAGTTGGAACCGATCACGAGGTCAACCCGCGTGGCCGTGTACTTCGTCGCTCCGGTCTGGCGATCGCGGATGTCATAGGTGTTCTTGCCCGTCGGGAGCCAGCTATAGGCCATGTCCGTCAGGGTGGTGAAGAAGTCGGTCGTCAGCGCGCCGACACGGTCGGTGAACACGCCATGCGCCGTGCCGCCATGGTTGGTGCCGAGGACACGCAGGCCGCCGATCAGAACGACGATCTCCGGTGCCGTGAGGCCCATGAGCTGGGCCCGGTCGAGCAGCATTTCCTCGGGGCTGACGACATAGTCCTTCTTCTCCCAGTTGCGGAAACCATCCGCCAGGGGTTCGAGGACCGCGAGGCCGTCGGCGTCCGTCATGTCGGCGGTGGCATCGCCACGGCCCGGCGCGAACGGAACCTGGACATCGAAGCCGGCGGCCTTCGCCGCTTGCTCGACACCATAGCTGCCACCCAGCACGATCACGTCGGCGATGCTGGCACCCGTCTCGGCGGCGATCGCCTCCAGGACCGGCAGGACGCGGGCGAGGCGTTCCGGCTCATTGCCTTCCCAGTCCTTCTGGGGTGCAAGCCGCAGACGCGCGCCATTGGCACCGCCACGATTGTCCGACCCGCGGAACGTGCGGGCGCTGTCCCACGCCGTGGCGACCAGATCGGCGACCGACAGGCCGGACGAGGCGATCCGGTCCTTCACCGCCTGGACGTCATAGTCCGTGCGGCCGGCGGGAACCGGGTCCTGCCAGAGCAGATCTTCCTGCGGCGCGTCCGGCCCGAAATAGCGGGACTTCGGCCCCATGTCGCGGTGGGTCAGCTTGAACCAGGCGCGGGCGAAGGCGTCGGAGAAGGCGTCGAAGTCGTTCAGGAAGCGCTGCGAGATCTCGCGGTAGATCGGATCCACCTTCAGCGCCATGTCCGCATCGGTCATCATCGGCAGCACGCGGATCGAGGCATCCTCGACATCGACGGGCTTGTCGTCTTCCGCGATGGCGATCGGCGCCCACTGGGACGCGCCCGCCGGGCTGTGGGTCAGCGTCCATTCGTGCTTGAACAGCATCTCGAAGAAGCCATTGTCCCACTTGGTCGGTTCCGACGTCCAGGCGCCTTCAATGCCAGAGACGACGGTGTCGCGACCGATGCCGCGGCCCTTGGTGTTCATCCAGCCCAGGCCCTGGAACTCGGGGCCGGCGGCTTCGGGATCGGGGCTGAGATCGGCCGCGCTGCCATTGCCATGGGACTTGCCGATGGTGTGGCCGCCTGCGGTCAGCGCGACGGTCTCTTCGTCGTTCATGCCCATGCGGGCAAAGGTCTCGCGCATCTGGGCGGCGGTCGCCAGCGGATCGGACTTCCCGTTGACGCCTTCAGGGTTGACGTAGATCAGCCCCATCTGCACGGCGGCCAGCGGGTTTTCCAGCGTGTCGGGCTTGGCGACTTCGCCGTAGCGGCCATCGCTGGGCGCCAGCCATTCCTTTTCGCTGCCCCAGTAAATGTCCTTTTCCGGGTGCCAGATATCCTCGCGACCAAAGGCGAAGCCGAAGGTCTTCAGGCCGGCCGCCTCATAGGCCATGGTGCCGGCGAGCGCGATCAGGTCCGCCCAGCTGATGCTGTTGCCGTACTTCTTCTTGATCGGCCACAAAAGGCGACGACCCTTGTCGGTGTTGACGTTGTCCGGCCACGAATTCAGCGGCGCGAAGCGCTGGTTGCCCGTCCCCGAACCGCCACGTCCGTCGGTGACCCGATAGGAGCCGGCGGCGTGCCAGCTGACGCGCGCCATCATGCCGACATAGCTGCCCCAGTCGGCGGGCCACCAGGGCTGGCTGTCGGTCATCAGCGCGCGCAGGTCGGCCTTCAGCGCCTCGACGTCGAGCGACTTCAGCGCCTCGCGATAGTTGAAGCCCTGACCCATCGGATTGGTCTTGGCGTCATGCTGGTGAAGGATGTCCAGATTCAACGCGTTCGGCCACCAGCTCGTGACAGATGCCCCTGCCGTGGTCAGGGCACCATGCGCGACGGGACATTTGCCCGCCGATTGTGACGTCGAGTTCATATATTCCTCCAAAGGAATTGTTTGGTAATGCGAAACGTTGAATGTCGAGTTCAAACCCGAACCTGAAAACCATCCGTTCCCGGACCATCGCCGTGGCCGTTATGTAGCTGTAGGCGTGGGTTGGTACTAATGGTATCTTTTGGAATCTCTGATAGGTTTTCCTCATGATTGGCCGGTCGTTCGGAGCCTGGCCGAAAATGCATTGAGCGATGTCGATCGAGTGTGACTGCCGACTGGGCGGCCAATGCGGCCAGAGCCACGGGGCTCGCGTCACGCCGCTGCACCGCTGGACGGATCGCTCCCGTCCTTTCCGTGCAGAACCAGCCGCATCGCCCTTGCCGCACTTCGAGGGGGTTGAAGGGGCCATCACGAAGCGGGATCGATCATCGGGTACGGCAGGGCAGCCCAGCACCAGTCGGAGGTCGGCATTCCTGGGGCGTATCGAATCTGTTGTTTGGCGGTGGTTTTGCTATATATTCCCACCCGGGAATATATAGCAAAACCACCGGATGAGGATGCGAAATGTCTACCAAATTTGCCGACGCCTCGCATGAGACGAACAGGGTCGTTACCCAGGAAAGGCTGCTGGGCACGCCGTCGCGCTGGCGGCGGCATGGCGAACCGCACATTGCCGATCCGGACACGGCCGATACCGGGGTTTTCGGTCCCGGTTCGGTGGCGTGGGACATCCTCCTTCATCCCGCGACGATCGTTTTTCAGTCTGCCGCGCAATTCGTGCTGCAATTGACCTATAAGCCGATCTTCGCCGGGGTACGGGATTGGGACACCATTTCGCGCAAGGCGCACAGTGGAACGCTCACGATTTTCGATATGTTCGATCGTGCCCAGCGCAACTCCGGCATTCATGCTCCTATGTGGCTGGGGGACCGGGCAACGGCGGCGCGCGTCGCCGGCCATCTGGTGAACGTGCATGCCAAAGTCGCGGGGCCGGTCATCGATGTGGGCGATCCCGAGCTGGGAGGATATGAGGCCAATTCCCCGCGCGAATCGATGTGGGCCGTCCTTACCGAAATGCACTCGATGCTTTGGCTGTACGAGTCCCTGGCATTCAATGGCCTGCGGCTTCCCCGCCGCCTGCCGGCGGCAACCCGAGACATATTCGTCGCCGAGGTTTCCGAGTATGCCCGCCTATTTCCGGGCAAGGATGAGAATCTCCCGACCAACATGGCCGAGCTGAATGCCCTGTACGCGAGAGACGCAAGATTATTCGGGAATACCCATAGCTCGACCATGGCGACCATTCCGGCGACGGGCCAGAATTGGTATCAGCTTATACAGCAATCCATCCGCAAAAACCGTCACCCATCGCAATATCGGGTGAAGATACAGTTATTCTTTCAAAACAAGCTGTTTTCGATTCCTGTCCTGAAGTCCGTATCCGGTAAAACCCGCCGATCCATGGGGATCAGCCGGGCACAGGAGAGGAAGATATTTTTCCTGTCCTATCTGCTCATGCCAATGGTCTGGCTGTTCCAGCGTGGACCAATAGAGCGATACTTCATGCGGATGATGTGGGGGCCGGATGCAGTGAATCTGATAAAGTCAGCGCGACAGTTCCATGCGAAGGCGAAATCGGAACGTACAAATCGGACCTTCGCCACGGTGTAATTCTTTATCGACGGATGCGTGGCAATATTCCGGAACGGCGCAAATGTATTATATTCTTATCGATGATAGGATTTGGATATATATCGTCCTTCAATGATATCTATACTTCAGGTTGAAGGATTGCATTTGCGCCGAGAAGGAAGATCTCTAGGTTGAATTCCATCTGCTTCCTATTATAGGTGTCAACTTCCAAATCGGCGATGCGCGCCAGATTTTCAAATTTCGAAACATCGACATTGGCAAGCGCCGCCCTCAACGTACGAGGCCTGGGCCGATCGGCGGAATTTTTAACCTGAATAGCGTCGCGGGCGAACCCCATGCAAAGCGTGACGAGCATGGCGACCAGGCGGACCGCCACATCATCCTTAAATCCGGCTTTTCCAAGCCATCCAAAAAGAGCTTCCGTGGGTTCCAGGCCCCAGGATGCCAGGGATTCATTGAAGTGTTCGGCCAGCCCGTCCAGCGCGGTTAATCCATCGACCAGATCCATTGCATAGAGCCGACAAGCATCCTGCCAATTCTTTGACTTCGCGATTCCATTCGACGAGAATCGACAGGAGAACATGTCCTTGGCGACCAGATTTAGAAGCGTCTGCCTGTCCTTGACGTGATAGTTGAGTGCTTTTCTATCGACGTTCAGGAAATCGGCGAGTGACTGCATCGATAGCATATTTGCATCAAGAGATCGTGCGGCCTCGACAATCTGATGCAAATCCAAGCCGGCGCGTTTCCCACGCGTCCGGACTTTGGAACGGTTCGTTTTGATATCGCTCATCATCTTACCCACAGTCGAATCTGCCATTCAAATCTTCACAACGGGCGATTGCAGGGGCTGCGAGCGATGCAGAAATGGCGTTCCTGCTCCGGGTACCATCTTGACTGCGTGTCGCACCGTTGGGAACCCTCGCCGAGGCGCCATCCGGCCCCGGCATAGACCCTGTCCGATCACCCGCGTGGCGATAGGCCACCTGCATGAATGATGCATCCGCTGGCATCAGACTTCTTTCCCTGGAACGCCGTTCGTAGACAGCCAGTGATCTGGCCCTCGTTTCACCGGACGGAATCAAGCGGTTGCAGATTGCGCCCTGAATTGGGGGTGGTTGTCATTATAGTCCTCGATCCACCTGGCAAGCGATGTCAACACGGTGAGTGGATCAGGGAGCGGCGAGACGCGGTCGTAATCGCGCTTGGGGGTATGCACGAAGGCCTCGGAGATGCCGTTGGATCGGGGGCTGCGGATTCCCGGACGAGGATGGCCGACAACCTGTGGCGCGCACCGAACGGGTCAGGTCGTCGGCGGAGGTGCGGCGCGGTGGGCTTCCGGTTCCGACCATGCGCCCACCGCATCCACCGGGTTATCGTGACCGGCGATAGGTCTTGCCCATGAAGTCGAGGGCCGGCAGCGCCTCGTGCCGCTTCAGGTCGAACCAGGCGGCGTTCTCCCAGTTCGATCCCGGCCCCCAGCGCGTGCCGCAGCGGGTGGAGACCCAGTCGGGCGCCCAGTAGACGACGCCGTTGCCGCCGCTGTCGACCACCGTCTGGGTCAGGTCCTCCAGATATTTGAGCTGTCCGGCGGGCGTCGCGGGATAGCCGGGGATCAGCGAATCCTGCCCCAGCAAGTTGGTCGAGCTGTCCGCGCTGTCGAGGGTGAAGGGATAGGCGGTTTCGACCACCATCACGTCCGCGCCATAGCGCTTGTGCGCGGTCGCGATCACCTTGGCCAGCCCGGCCAGATTGTATTTCGACCATTTGGAATAATAGCTGATGCCGATCATGTCATAGTCCATCACGCCCGCGACGGTGGCGTCGTCGAACCAGGGGATGACATTCTCCGGCTGCGCGATATGCAGCATGATGCGGGGTTTGGTATTGGTCGCCTTGCCCGCCGCGCGCACTGCCGCGATCCCGGCGTTGAGCAGCTTCGCATTGCGCGCCCAGTCGATCACCGGCTTTTTCGGCCCGGCCATCAGTTCGGGATTGGTCTCGTTGCCGACCTGCACCAGCTCGGGCATCTGCCCGGCGGCGGCCAGCTTCATCAGCGTGTCATAGGTGTAGGCGTGCAGCGCCCTGACCTGCTGGTCGGTGGTCATCCCGGCCCAGGCGGCGGGCGCGATCTGCTTGTCGCCGTCCGCCCAGTCGTCCGAATAATGGAAGTCGAGCAGCACCTGCAATCCGGCAGCATGGGCGCGGCGAATCGTCTTCAGCACGTCGTCGTAATTGCTGTATTTGGTCCAGCGCGGGTCGTTCCAGATCCGCACGCGGACAAGGTTGCCGCCCTTCTGCTTGAGCAGGACGAAGGGATCGGCGGGCTTGCCCCTGGCCTGAAAGGCCGCGCCGCACGCGTCCATCTCGTTGGTGAAGGACAGGTCGGCGCCCAGATAGAGCGGCGTCTGCGGCGTGGCGGCGGCCAGCGCGGCGGCGAGCGAGAAAAGCGGGACCATCGCGATCTTCCTTCAGGCTTGATGGGCGAACAACTGGACGGTGGCGGGGCGCAACCCCTCGGCCCGCGCGGTGACGCGCACGCCGCCCGGCGTGGTGCCGGTGCGCAGGATCGCCTGCGCCAGCGCGTGAAAGCTGGTGCGGCGGGTAGCGACGTCGGGCTCGTGGCTGGTCGGATCGCCATTGCCGACGCCGATGATCCGCCCGTCGCCCGCGACCGTGAAGTCGATCGCCGCCGCTCCATCGGGCACCGGCGTCCCGCGCGCATCCACCACCTCGGCCATCAGCATCGCGATATCGGTGCCGTTGGCGACCAGCCGGGTGCGGTTGCTGGTCAGGCGCAGCGCGGCGGCGACGCCGGCGGTGCGCCGCTCGTCGCGCGCGGTGATGCGGCCATGGTCATAGCCGCGCGCCTCGATCCGGCCCGGTTGATAGGGCACCTGCCAGACGAGGTGCCGGTTGCGCGGCATCGCCTTGCGCCCCAGGCTGCGGCCGTTGAGCAGCAGCTCCACCTCGGCGCAATTGCCATGGACCCAGACCTCGATCGGCTGGCCCTCCTTGCCCGGCCATGTCCAGTGCGGCAGCAAGTGGACCAGCGGCCGATCGGGCCGCCACCATGCCCGGTAATAATAGAAATCGTCCTTGGGGAAGCCGCACAGGTCCATCACCCCGAAATAGCTCGAGACGCTGGGCCATGCCGGGTAGGGCGTCGGCTCGCCGCGATAGTCGAAGCCGGTCCAGATGAAGCCGCCCGCGATATAGGGCCGCTCCGCCGCGATGCTCCACCACGCCTCGGCGGTCGAGGCCCACCAGGGATGCTCGGTATCATAGGCGCGCACGACATGCGCGGCGGGATCGTTGGCATAGGCTCCGCGCGTCGCCACCGTGCTGCCCGTCTCCGAACCATAGACGGGGACGGTCGGATGCGCCTGGTGAAACGCCTCGATCCGGTCGGTCCGATAATTGAAGCCGACCACGTCGACGACCTTGGCCGTCCCCTGGTCCCAGCTATGGTCGAAGGCGAAGGTCGTCGGGCGGGTGGGGTCGAGCGCGCGGACCCGGTCCTGCATGACCGTGGTGATGCGCGCACCGCGCGCGGTACCCTGTTGCGGCTCCTCATTGCCCAGCGACCAGGCGATGACGCACGGATGGTTGCGGTCGCGCCGGACGATCCGCTCCAGCTCGCCCATCGCTTCGGGATCGCTGCTGTTGCGGCGCATCTCGACGATCATCATCATGCCCATCGCATCGGCGAGGTCGAGCAGCGCGGTCGCGGGCGGGTTGTGCGCGCTGCGCCAGGCGTTGCCGCCCATCTCCTGCACCTGCGCGATCCGCCAGCGGTGCAGCGCATCGGGGATGCCGGTGCCGACCCCGGCATGGTCCTGATGGTTGCAGGTGCCGAGCAGCTTGGTCGGCTGTCCGTTGAGCAGGAACCCGCGCGCCGCGTCGAAGCGCAGGAAGCGGATGCCGAACACCGTCTCGTACCGATCGACCAGCGCGCCATCGACGAGCAGCTCGCTGACCAGCCGGTAGAGCGACGGGCTGGCGGGCGACCAGAGCCGGGGCGCGGACAGGTCGACCATCGCCTCCGCCACCGCTTCGCCGCCGGCCGCCAGCGTCAGCGTCAGCGCCTGGTCGGGCAGGGCGGCGACCCGCTCTCCGTCGGGGCCGATGACATGGTGTCGGACCATCAGCGTCGCGGCGGTCCTGGCACGGTTGGCCAGGTCCAGCCGGACGGCCACGCGCGCGCCGGTCGCGCTCGCCTCGGTCCGTACCGCGCTGCCCCAGGGGGCGACATGGACCGGCGCGGTGCGCACCAGATCGACATGGCGGTAAATCCCGGCCCCCTCGTAGAACCAGCCTTCGCCCAGCGTGGCGTCGACGCGCAGCGTGACCACGTTCGGTCCGCCATCATAATCGAGGAAATCGCCGATCTCGACCAGGAAGGGGGCATAGCCGCTGGCGCTGGTGCCGACGATATAGCCGTTGACGAAGACCACGCAGTCGCGGAACACCCCGTCGAAATGCAGCGTCAGGATGCGGTCGCGGTCACCGGGTTCGACCGCGATGGCGGTGCGGTACCAGCCGATGCTGTTGCCCGGCCAGTCGCGCCCGATCGCCTTGAAGCCATGCGCGGCGGCGGCATCCTCGCGATCCTTGGCGACGGCGCTGACCGGCGCGGCAAAGGGGAGGGCGGCGGCCCAGTCATGCGGCACCTGCACCGCCTGCCAGACGCTGTCGTCAAAACCCGGCTGGGCCGCATCGGCGGTGCCCGTACCGGCCTTGGCAAAGGTGCGCTGGTCGCGGCCATAGCCGAAATCGCGCGCCATGTCGGCGGCATGGCCGAGATGGAAGCGCCACTGCGCCAGCCGCGTCGATCGCCGGGGAGAGGATGGGGCCGTCGCGGGCACCGCCGGATCGCCGCCGGCCCCCGTCGCAGCGGCGGCCTGGCCGCCCGCGGCACCCAACGCCCCGGCCGCGCCCGCAGCCGCCATCACGAATGCCCGTCGATCCAGCACCAACCCCTCCCAACCTATTTGTCTGATAATTGGATTAGGGGCATTTTATCGGAACTGCAATGGCGTCGGGGATGTGGCGGCATGGGGATGGGGCACGGATCAGGGAACGTCGCGCTGGGGGAGCATGCCGTCATCGGGGGGAGGGGGGAGCGGGCGATCGGGGCCCAGCCATTTTGCGGGGCGTTCCGCTGCTGCCGGCGTGGGGCCACTCTATGTCCCCGGCGTACCATTCGGGTCGATAGCTGTGCTTCGACGGCAGCAACCTTAAACAGGTTGACCTCGCTCGTTAAGCCCATTCATTCAGTAGGAATTGAGAACAGGCTAAAGGGGATATTCATGAGCGGAGCGTCGGGTGTCAGGAAAGGAAAGGTCCAGCGGCGCATCGGTCTTGCCCTATCGATCGGCTCCATCGCCTCTGCCTCTCCGGCTTGGGCAACCGATGGTTATCTGCTGAGCGGCGTCGGCGCGAAGGCGAAGGGCGAAGCCGGGGTCGCGATCGCGCTCCCACAAGATGCACTGTCGATCGCCACGAATCCGGCGACTGCGACGGAAGTCGGCCATCGGCTCGATGGCGGCGTGGATATCTTCATCCCGGACCGGGGCACGCGTATCCATGGCAACGCATACGGCCCCGACGCCGACTATGGCGGCAACGGGTCCAACCCTTTCCTTCTGCCCGAGCTGGCCTATGTCCGCCCCCTGTCCGACAGGGTCGCGGTCGGCATCGCCATCAACGGCAATGGCGGCATGAACACCAGCTACGACCGTAATCCCTATGCCCGCTTCGGTGCGACGGGCAGGGCCGGGGTCAACTTGCAGCAGATCACGATATCGCCGACGATCGCGGTACGGTTCGTGCCAAACCACAGCATCGGGATTGCCCCGGTCGCGGTCGTCCAGGGCTTCCGCGCTCGGGGTCTCGCACCGTTCGCCGCTGCATCGTGTAGCGCGACATCGTCGGTGACTGGTCAGCGACATTGATGGTGATGTGTCAGCGGTGACGTTGGGGATAGTGTCACACGAGGTTGGCCTGGATCAAGAGGCGTTGTCGCGCAGCGATGTCGCTGG
>NZ_JAVSCQ010000027.1:0-54058 GCF_040560405.1 Facivitalis istanbulensis | reverse complement strand
ACATCGCGCAGCGATGTCGCCCACAGCTCCAGTGTCGCCTCGATCGATGCGCCCGCCATCCACGGCCTCCTTACCATGGAGACCTATTGATCCAGAGTTCCGATCAATATGCAACTGTAATGCTAAGAAGGAGGCTTGGGGCTATACCCTGAGCATAGGCTTATGTCCGTGTCCGAGATCATCACCGACGGCGGTCGTCGCCGTCATTGGAGCACGCCTGAGAAGCTGAGGATCGTCGAGGAGACGCTTGATGGCCGCGAGAGCATATCGGTGGTGGCGTGCCGCAACGGCGTGGCCCCGAACCTGCTGTACCGCTGGCAGCAGCTGATGCTGGAGGGCGGGAGCGTTGCGATTGCCGGCGACGACGACGTAACCAGCAACCGGCAGGTCCGCGAGATGGAAACCCGTACGCTCAACCTGAAGATCCCCAAGCTGCGGACCGGCGCGTACTTCCCCGGCTTTCTCGAACCCCGCAAGACCGTCGAAAAGGCGTTGGTCAGCGTCATCCAGGAAGCCTGGATCGCCGGCGTCAGCACGCGCCGCGTCGACGATCTGGTGCAGGCGATGGGAATGTCGGGCATCTCGAAGTCGAGCGTGTCCAAGCTGTGCAAGGACATCGACGAGCGCGTGAACGCCTTCCTGAAGCGCCCGCTCGCTGGCGAGTGGCCGTACCTCTGGCTGGACGCCACCTACCTCAAGGTGCGCGAGGGCGGCCGCATCGTCTCGGTCGCCGCCATAATCGCTGTGGCCGTCACCACCGAGGGCAAGCGCGAGATTGTCGGCCTGCACATCGGCCCCAGCGAGGCTGAGCCATTCTGCTCGACCTTCCTGCGTGACCTCGTCCGCCGCGGGCTGAAGGGTGTGAAGCTGGTCATCTCCGATGCGCACGAAGGGCTGAAGGCCGCCATCACGCGCGTCGTCGGTGCCACATGGCAGCGCTGCCGCGTGCATTTCATGAGGAACGCGCTGGCCCATGTGCCCAAGGGCCAGACCACCGTGGTCGCTGCCGCCATCCGGCAGATCTTCCTCCAGCCGGATCGGCGCCGTGCTGCTCGAACAGAACGACGAGTACCAGCTCCAGAGCCGCTACATGCAGATCGAGGGAATGGCCGCTCTCGCCACACCACAGATCGAGGAGGTGACGCCGCTACAGATTACACCCAAGGCCGCCTGATCGATGCAGCCCGGGGCCACACCCGAAATTACACCACATTGACGGACACGACCCATTCCGGCGGGGTTAACCCCGCCGGAATGGGCTGAGCCGAGATCGGCGCCATCTGCCTCGTGAGGAGGCGGCGCCGATGATCCGACTTGGAGAACTGATGATGATCCTGGAACTGCATCGACAGGGGCTGTCGGTCACCGCGATTGACGACGGTCAATCATCGCCTTGCGCGTGGGCCAGACCGGCCTTCCTGAGCGCACTGGCCAAAAAATCGTTCGCCAGCGTCAACTCGCCGATCTTCGCGTGCAGCGCCGTGGCGTCCACCACAGGCCCGGCCGGAGCGGGTTCCCCGCCAAACACATCCGCCGCGCCCTCCAGCAGCCGCGCCCGCCATTGGTTGATGAGGTTCGGATGCACGTCATACTGCTGCGCCAGTTCGGCCAGCGTCTTCTCGCCTTTCACGGCAGCCAGCGCCACCTTGGCCTCAAACGCCGGGCTGTGGTTCCGGCGCGGTCGCTTGCTCATCTTGCCTCCTGCTCGCCGCCACCATGGCCGCTGTCAGATCGGCAATCCACTTATCCCCGCTGTCCAGATTCCCCGAGCCACCTCTATCCCCGGAGGCCGGGTCTTATCGCGCAGCAGCCCATCCACGCCTTCGGCCATGAACCGTTCCTGCCAGCGCCAAACGCATGTCTTCGATTTTCCCGTCGCCGCCATGATCGCTTGGGTACCCAAGCCCTGAGCCGTCAAGAGAATGATGCGCGCCCGCCAGACATGCTTCTGCGCCGAACCCCGCGCCGCAACAATCGCCTCAAGCCGTTTCGTGTCCGGTGCTGTGACCTCGATCTCGATACCCGTTCGCATGCCCCATCGTCGCACGGCACCGAAAGCATGGAAATCCCTCAAGCGGACTCTTTCGTTCCGATCAATCCACTAGCCGTAGCTACCAAGTGGTAATCAAGGCGCGCTGTCTTCGCGGAAGCGATCCATCTGGTGCATCCGCTCGTGCAGGATCGTCACGATACCGACCGTGCCATCAGCAAATAGGCGCCAATAGATGTAGTGATTCGCATGCCGGCAGTAGAAGCCATCCACACCGAACTCGGCCGGCACCGCGCGCCAGAGCTGATCGCGGCACACGATACGGTCGAAGCACTCGAAGAGGTCCCGCACATAGGTTTCCGCCTGCGTTTCGTCCCAGGTGTCGCGGGTATAAACGTAAATCTCGTCGAGGCGTTGCCCGGCGATTGCCGAGACCGTGAAGGCGGTCATATCAGGCCCGCTGGTTGCGCGCGATCACCGTGTCCGCATCGAGCAGCGCATAGCTGGATTGGGGGACAGCGAAGGCCCGGGTCAGCTCGGCTTTGAGCCGGTCGAACCGCTCGGCTTCGGTTCGCTCCTTGTCGCGGCGGATCAAGTCGCGGACATATTCGCTGACATTCTCATAGACACCATGGTCGCCGACATTGGTGGCCACGAAATCGCCCAGCGCGCCGCCGATGCGAACGTTGAGGGTCATGTGTTTGTTCATTTGTCTTAATATAGTGGAAGGATGTGGACATGCAAGCCGCTACGTAACGTAGGAGCCAAGCTGTCGATCAATCGCTCAATTGTTCGCCAGCGGTCGGGCGTGTCGCGACGGGGCGTGCGATCGGATGATATATGCATGGTCCGACCGCCGATTTTGTCTCACCGAATAACGGTCAGGCTGCTTCACCTGCCTCTTACACTTCATGTTATCTGCGGCGGCTTGCTGGCGCCTTTCCCAAAATACCATCCTCGTTGGAAAGCGGTCGCGGCGTGACCGAGCCCGCTGCTGGCGCAGCGGGTCCGGGGACTGGAGCCGAGAGGTGCTCGCATCAGCGGGGGCAGCGCTGCGCTGTTTGGGGGCCCCACGCTGCCTCCGCTGTTACGAAGCGGGGTCATTTCTATCTGGCGGAGAATGTGTCTTTTCTGAATTGCAGGCCCACTGATGCCCGCCGGCCCGTTCAATCCGTGGAGTGGACAAGCCCGGCATAGACGCCGCCCAGCCCCATCAGCACCGCATGGGTCCCGCGCTCGACCACCCGCCCGCGCTGCATGACGATGATCTGGTCGGCATGCCGGACCGTGGAAAGGCGATGGGCGATGGTGATCGTCGTCCGTGTTTTGCCGAGGATATCGAGCGCATCGGCCATCGCACGCTCGGTGGCGGGGTCCAGCGCGCTCGTCGCCTCGTCGAGCAACAGCACGCGCGGATTGCGCAGAATCGTGCGCGCCAGCGCGAGCCGTTGTTTCTCGCCGCCGGAGAAGCGATATCCGCGCTCGCCGACCATCGTATCATAGCCCTCGGGCAGCGCCACGATCATCTCGTGGATCTGGGCGGCGCGGGCCGCGACGATCAGCGCGTCGTCGCTTGCCTCGGGCTGCGCGAAGCGCAGATTGTCGGCAATCGTCGCGTTGAACAGATAGGGGTCCTGCGCGACGACGCCCAGCATGTCGCTCAAGGCGCGAAAGCTCAGCGCCCGGACATCGACACCATCATAGGTGATCGATCCCGTATCGACATCGTAGAGCCGCGCCAGCAGATAGCCGAGCGTGGTCTTGCCCGACCCGGTCGCGCCGACGATCGCGGTGTGCGATCCTGCCGGGATATCGATCGAAACACCGTCGATCGTGCGTGGCCCGTCCTTGTCATAGGCGAAGCCGACATCGCGAAGGCATACCGCCCCGCGCGTCGTGGCCGGATCGGGGGTGACGGCATCCTCTCGCTCACGGATCTCGACGGGCCGGTCGAGATAGTCGAAGATCCGCGCGAACAATGCCCGCGTCGTACGCATCTCCACGCCGGATTCGAGGACTTCCTCCAGCGGCCAGAGCAACTGTTCCTGCAACGCGATCATCGCGACGAGCGTGCCGATGGTCACGCCGCCCGCGCCCGGATTCATCAGCAGGCCGCCGAGCAGCAAGGTGAGCGCGGGAAGCGCCTGCAACACCAGCCCGATGATCGCCCATTGCCATTGCCCGGCGGTATGCGACCGCACCTCCAGCGCCGCGACATTCTCCGAGCTGCGGATGAACTTGCGGGTCAAATGCGCGGTGCGCCCCATCGTGCGCGCCAGGATGATGCCGGACACCGACAGCGACTCCTGCACCGCCGACGCCATGTCGGCGATCCGCTGTTGCTGTTCATAGGTGAGTTCCTCGCGCAGTCGCCCCACATAATGGCTGATCCAGATGGCGAGCGGCAGGACGAGGAAGGAAAAAAGCGCCAGGCGCCATTCCAGCGCAAGCATGGCGGCGATCGTCACCACCACCATGCTGATATTGCGGGTCAGCTCGCTGGCGCTGTGGGTGACGAGCGCCTGCAGGCCGCCGATATCGCTCGCGATGCGGGACTGCACCTCGCCCGTCCGCGCTGTGGTGAAAAAGCCCAGCGAGAGCGATTGCAGATGGCCGTACACGCGGACCCGAAGGTCGTGCATGATCCACTGCCCGATCTTCGAGGTCATCGCGACCTGCACGACGCCGACCACCGTCGCGACCACGGCGATGGCGATGAGCCCGCCCGCCAGTATCGCCAGAAGGCCGAGATCGCGCGCCGGCAACGCCTGGTCAATGATCGCGCGCAGCAAAAAAGGCGATGCCACGCCGGCGATCGACGAAAAGACGATCAGTCCCAGGACCAGCGCCAGCCGCCCGGCATAGGGCCGGAACAACGCGGCGATCCGACGCAGCGAGACATGCTTCTCCGCCAGTTCGGAATACTCGCCGTCTGCATCCATGCGATCATCGGCGAGGGGACCGCGAAAGGGCTCGATCATGGGATCACCTTCATTATCGCGCGAATCCGCCGCCCAGCGCCTGATGCAGCACGACCCGGTTCTGAAGCAGTGTGAACCTGTTGCCCGAATAGGCAAGATCGGCGGTGCGGCGTCGCTCCTGCGCGTCCAGCCAGCTTCTGAGCGGCACGGCGCCCGCGCGGTAGCGCACCTCGTACAGCCGCTCGGCTGCCGCCGCCGCGTCCCGCGCCGTCCGTAACGCTTCGCCCTGCGCGGCAAGCTCCGTCCGCGCCGACAGGGCGTTTTCGACCTCCGCCAGCGCGGTATAGAGCGATTTGCGGAACAGGATCACCGCTTCGTCATAATTGGCCCGCGCGATGGCGGTGTCGAAGCGCCGTGCCCGCACATTGAGAAACGGCAGCGTCAGCCCCGCGCCCAGCGTCGCGACCGGATTGCTGACAAGGTTCAGCAACGCGGTGCTCGACGTGCCGAGACCGCCGGTCAGCGTCAGCGCGGGATAATAGCTGGCGCGGGTCGCATCGCTGCTGGCGAGCGTGCGGCGCAGGCGAAGCTCGGCCGCGCGCAGGTCGGGCCTGCGGCCCAGCAGGTCGGCGGGCAGCCCGGCGGCGATCGCGGGAAGCCGGACGCCCTCAAGGGTTTGTCGCTCGCGTCCCGGTGGGGCCGCACCGTCGAGCAGCACCATCAAGGCCTGCCGCGCCTCGGTCCGCGTCTGACGCAACTGGCTGAGCGCCGCGTCCTGCGCCGTCACGACCTGCTCGACCTCGCGCCGCTCCAGCGCGGAGACGGCGCCGGCCCGATATTGCGTCTCGACCAGCGTCGCGACCCGGCGCGCATAGGCGAGGCTCTGCTCGCCCAGCCCGATGCGTTCATTGGCCAGCGCGACCTGCCAGTGCAGCGACGCCGCCGTGCCGACCAGCGACAGGAACGCGGCATCGCGGTCCTCGGCCGTGGCGAGCGCCTCGAACCGCGCCGCATCGCGATCGGCCGCCAGCTTGCCGAACAGATCGGCCTCCCAGTTCACCCCGACCGTGCCGGTGGCCGTCTCGGCCCCGCGCCGATCGCCCGACAGCGGACGCGAAAGCCCGGTCGAGAGCGTGCCGCTGGCGATCGGCAGCAAGGCATTGCCCGTGAGCCGCGCCTGGAGGTTGGCACGCCTGACCCGAACGGCGGCGGCGGCCAGATCGGGATTGCGTGCGATGGCGAGATCGATCAGCGCATCAAGCGACGGGTCGCCAAAACCGCGCCACCAGCGATCGTCGCGCACCGGCGAGCTGGCCCCGGCCGCCGCATGGGCGAAGCCCGTCGGCAAAGGCGCGTCCGGGCGCACATAGGGCGTGCGGGTCAGCGACGCGCAACCGGTCAGCAGCATGACCGGAACGAGCAGGGAGACGGACGGCCGCATCAGTCGCGCGCCAGCGCTTCGACCGGGTCGAGCCGGGCGGCATTGCGGGCGGGGAGGAATCCGAACAGCACGCCGATCATCGTCGAACAGGCAAAGGCGAGCAGGATCGACGGCAGCGAAAAGACCATGCGGAACCCGCTCCCCGAAAGCGCCACGACGCCGCCGAGCACCAGCGCGAGCGAGACGCCAATCGCCCCGCCGATCAGGCACACCAGCACCGCCTCGATCAGGAATTGCTGGAGGATGTCGCTGCGCCGCGCGCCCACCGCCATGCGGACGCCGATCTCGCGCGTGCGCTCGGTGACGGACACCAGCATGATGTTCATGACGCCGATCCCCCCGACCAGCAGCGCGATGACCGCGATCGCCGAGATCAGCAGGGTCAGGATCGTGCTCGTGCGCGCGATCGTCTTGCGCACCTGGTCGGAATTGAAGATGAAGAAGTCCTTGGCGCGGTGGCGCTGCGTCAGCAGGCGCGTCACCGCTTCCTGCGCGACCGCGCTCGGCACCCGGTCGCTGACCCGCACGGTGATGCTGTCGAGCCGTGTCTTGCCGACGAGCCTTGCGGCGGCGGCGCTGTAGGGCACATAGACGGTGGGATTGGAGCCACCGAAATCGCCGCCCCGCGAAGGCTGGAGAACCCCGATCACCCTGACCGGCATCGTGCCGAGCAGCAGCGTCGCCCCGATCGGCGAGCCGTCCCGCGCGAACAGCGTCGTGCGCGTCTTCTGGTCGATCACCGCGACCTGCCCGGCGCGGTCCTCGTCCCCCTGATCGAACAGCCTGCCCTCGCTCGCGCGCAGGCCCCGCACGCGGAAGCTGTGCACGCCCACGCCATTGACCTGCGCGCTCACCGCCAGGCTGCGATAGCGGACCGTCGCGGTGGTCGACAGGTTGGGCGAGACGCTGTCGACATAGGACTGGCGCGCCAGCACACGGGCGTCCGAATCGACAAGCGTCGGGATCGCTGCGGCGCGCATGTCGCCGAAATCCTTGCCCGGATAAATGTCGATGGTGTTCGTGCCCAGCTCGCTGATCTGGCTCATGATCATCGCCTGCGCGCCCTTGCCGAGCGCGACCACCGACACCACCGCGGCGATGCCGATGATGATCCCCAACATCGTCAGGAAGGTGCGCAGCCGGTGCGCGGCCATCGCCAGCAGCGCCATGCGGAAGGCCTCGGCAAGGCGGTCGGCAACCGCGCGCCAGCCTGGCGCAGGGCTGGGCGGCAGCGGCGGTTCCGCTCGCCGTGGCGGCGCCGATCCGTTCGGCCGGTCGGCAACAATCACACCGTCGCTGATCTCGATGATGCGGTCGGCATGGGCCGCGACCGCCATGTCATGGGTGACGAGGATGATGGTATGGCCTTCGGCGTTGAGGTCGCGCAGGATCCGCATGACCTCCTCGCCGCTGGCGGTGTCGAGCGCGCCGGTCGGCTCGTCGGCGAGAATGACGGTGCCGCCGTTCATCAACGCGCGGGCGATCGACACCCGCTGCTGCTGCCCGCCGGACAATTGGCTCGGGCGGTGGTGGGTGCGGTCGCCGAGACCGAGCCGCGAGAGAAGGGCGAGCGCCCGTGCCTCCCGCGTGGCGGGATCGGCCCCGGCATAGATCGCCGGAACGGTGACATTGGCCTGCGCGGTGAGGTCGCCGAGCAGATGATAGCGCTGGAAGATGAAACCGAACCGTTCGCGGCGCAGCGCCGCCAGTTCATCCGGCTCCAGCGTCCCGACATCGCGTCCATCGATGGCATAGAGCCCGCGCGACGGCCGGTCGAGACAGCCGAGGATGTTCATCAGTGTCGACTTGCCCGACCCGGACGCGCCCACGATCGCGACCATCTCGCCCGCGCCGATCGCGAGGTCGATATCCTTGAGGACGGTGATCTCCCCCTCCCCGGCCGGAAAGGTGCGACAGACCTTCGTCATGCGCAGGGACAGGGCCATCAGAACAGGGCCATCAGAACAATCCGCCCGAGTCTTCGGGGGGCGCCGCCGCCGCAGCCTGTGCGATCACGACCTTCTGTCCGGGCCGGAGGCCGGCCAGCACGACGATATCGCTGTCGTCGCTGATCCCGGTGCGGACCTTGCGCGTTTCGACGTCCCCCCGCTCATCGACGACCCGGACGCTATACCGCCCCTGCCGGTCGCGCGTGCCGAGTGCGGCGAGCGGCATCAGCACCGCCCGCCGCGCCTGTGCCAGCCGCACGGTGACCTGGGCCGTCATCGACGGCCGCAATCGCCCTTCGGTATTGGGCACGTCGAACAACGCGTTGTAATAGATGGCGGTCGGCGTCGCCGCGCTGGTGGTGGTCTGCGACCCGCTGGCTTCGGTCGCGATCGATTCCGGCGCGGGCTCGATCCGCTCGATCCGGGCATCGCGGCGCTCGTCGGGGGTGCCCAGCGTGGTGAACCAGACAGGCTGTCCCGGCCGCACGCGCGCGATATCGCCTTCCGAGATCTCGGCGCGCACCGTCATCACGTCGAGCCGGGCCAGCATGACGATGGTCGGGGCGGACTGGAACGCGTTCACCGTCTGCCCCTGCTTCGTCACCACGGCGACGATGACGCCATCCATCGGTGCGGAAACCTTGGTGTAGCCAAGATTGATGCGCGCGGTTTCGACCTGGGTCCGGCCGGCCTCGATCTGCGCGTCGAGCGACGCCATCTCGCCGCGTAGCGCCAACAGCGCGGCGTGCGCCGCCTCATAATCCGCCCGCGCGCTGGCGTCCGCCGCCAGCATGGTGCGTTGCCGCCGGAACGCCAGCTCCGCCTGCACCAGCGCGCCTTCACGACCGGCGCGTTGCGCGCGCAGCGCCGTGACGGAGGCTTCCGCGTTGCGCAGCGCGAGTTGCTGGGGGCGCGGGTCGATCTCCGCGATGGGATCCCCGGCCCGCACGCGCTGCCCCAGCACGACATAGAGGCGTTTGACCTGCCCCGAGACCTGGGCGCCAACGCTCACCAGTTCCTTCGGCCTGATCTTGCCGGTCGCCAGCACCGTCTGTTCGATGTCGCCGATCCGAACCGATGCGGTGGCAAGCTCCGGCGGCGAAGGGCGCAGGAACAGGAACCCGGCGACAGCAAGGGCCATAACGCCGATGCCGATGATCGCCCACATCACATGGCGTGGCTTAGGCCGCATGGCGCCGGCTGACATGCGCGTCGCGGGGGAGCGCTTCGGAATGGGAGGTCATGGCGATGATGGGTCCGTCGATCGAACAGGGCAACAGGCGGCCAGGCCCTCCGGATACGGCCCCCGCCCTCCGGGGGCACGGAGGGCGGGGGAGCGGGACCGGTTGGGAGTAACCCGGCCCCGCGACCCGGGGGCTTGCCCGGATGGGAAACTAGGTCCGCCGGACCGTCGCGAGCCCGGTCGTCCGCGAACGGAGCGCGAAAACGCCGCTGAAAGGCGTCGCCATTTGGTTCGGACTCAATTTCGCTGCTTCCCTGCAATCCTGTCCATTGTCTGGCACGGAAAGATCGCGCGATGCGGGAGATTGTGTTGCCGTTCCGTGGAGGGGTGGATGGATGCGTGCCCCCCGCTCCGGCGACCGCGCATGCGCTCCTATTGCGCGATGTAGATCGGATTGCCGATCAGCAAGAGTCGCCCTTGCGCGTCGCGCACGTCCGCCCGGACCCAGTGCCTGCGTCCATCGGCGCGCCATGGCGCGAGCGCGGTCGGCTGGCCCGGCTGCACCGCCACCCGATAGGCGGCCGACGTCTGGCCATCGACGATCAGCTGCACCCATCCGGCCGCGACGCCCTTCACATCGGCCATGAAGCGCACGCTATCCCCGGCCGCCACGGCCAGCGTCTGTCCCATGACCGCGCGCCGGGCATCGGTCGCCGCGCGCAGGTCGAGCATCCGATCGCGCGTCCCTTCGACATCGATAAATGCCCGGCCCGACCGCAGGCCCGATAGGAATCCCGGTACCGACAGCTCGGGCATGTAGATGACGGTCGTCGGCCGACCGACCGCGCCGGGTTCGGTGGCGGCGCGATCGGCGTCATGGCTGTCGCTGCCGCCGATCCCGGTGACATGCCAACCGGCGTCGAGCAGCGTCTTCCAATAGGCGAAGCCCTGGAGCGGACCATCGGCGCCTCCGGTCTCGCGCATCGTACCGCCATTCACTACCTCGACCGCGTCGACCGCGCCCTTTGGCAGGTCGGGGACACGCCAGCCGCAGCCCATGCAGATTTCGCCGGACGGGGCGCCGGGATGGCTGATCGACACCGCGCCGCCTTCGCGATGGACCGCGTCGATCCATTTGCGCGCATGGTCCCAACGTGGCGCGTCCATGCGGAAATCGAGGAAGTCGGTCGGCCCGAACACATTGCTGTGCCCCCAGAAGGTCGTGACCTCCCGGGCGGGGATCAGCAGCATCCGGTCGAACGCCCCCTGCAACGCCCGCAGCGCGTTGAAGTGCGCGGTGGTGTTGTGATCGCTGAGCGCGATGAAATCGAGCCCGCGCGCCGCGCCAGCCTCGACGGTGCGGTAGACCGGACAGGGGATGACCACGCCGGACTGCGCCCGGCACTTCCCGTCGCTGTCGCCGCTGTGCATGTGGAGGTCGCCGCGATACCAGCCCGGCGTGGCGGCGATCGGCGCGTCGGCGAATTCGGTGATCGTCGGGCGCTGTTCGAGGAAGATCCGGACCTCATAGGGGACATGCGCCCCTTCGCGGATATTGGGCCCGCCGAGGATCACGGCCCAGCGGCCTGCGGGCAGCGGCCCCGGCAGATAGCCGGGCGTCGCATCCTCGACGCTCAACGTCATATGGTCGCGCGCGCCCCCGCTCCAGCCGCGAAACCGCTGGGGATCGCGCAGGCCGAGGTCGAGGACCGACCGCTGCTCCTTCCCGCCATAGCGGAACCGGATCGTCAGCCGCGTGACCCCGGCGGGAAGGTCGAAGGGCACTTCGGTATAATGTTCATACCCGGCGCGGTTGAGTTCCCCGCTGATCACCCGCCACGGCCTGGTCGCCGCCTCAGAGGGGCGCAGGGGAGCGCCCCCGTCCCCGCCCCCGTCCCGCGCGAACGCGGGCACGGGCGCCGACAGGGACAGGGACAGGGCAAGCGCGAGGAGCGCGGCGGTGCCAGCGCGCGCGGAACGGATCGTCACGGCTCAGAACCGATACATCAGCGCCGCGCGGAAATTCCGTCCGATCAACGGCCGCGCGATGAAGCTGTTGGCCCCGGCATCGCCGTTCTGCACCTCGCCGGCCCGTGGATTGCCCTCGGTCAGGCCCAGCGAATTGTTGAGATTGTCGACATAGCCAAAGATCGAAAGCTGGTCCGAGATGTTGAACCGCGTGCTGAGATTGACCGTGGCATAGGCCGGCAGGCGCACCGAATTCGCCGTATCGACATAGCGTGCGCCTTCATATTCCCACGACGCCTGCACCCGCAGGCGGTCGCCGAGCAGGTTGAAGCCCGGCACCAGCCGCAGGCTGAGGGTCGGAATGCGGATCAGGCGATTGCCGTCATAGTCGTTCGTCTTGCCCGCGGCATCGACATAGGTCAGCCCCTTGTAGCGGGGATCCTGGATCGTCGCGGTGCCGGACAGGTCGAACCAGCGCACCGGCCGCAGCGCGCCTTCCAGTTCCAGTCCGAAGGTCTGCGTATCGGCATAGAGCGCCTCGGTGACCGACGCGCCGCTGTTCAGGTCGAAGCGATAGTTGGTGAACGAGATATTATTGTACTTCGTCCAGAAGCCGGTGGCGTAGAGTTCGACCAGCGGGCTGACATATTTCAGCCCCACCTCGCCCAGGTCCATGGTCTGGACAAAGGGCTTGGCGGTGGCGTTGGTCACGTAATTGCCCAGGCCCGGCAGGCGGTTGGCGCTGGTGTAGCGGGCGAACAGCCCGGCGCGGCGGGTGAACTGGTAATTCGCGCCCAGCGTCCAGGTGGCGTGGTTGAAGCTGTCGTCATAATCGGCATAGAGGCCATTGCCGGTGATGATCGACGAGGTCGCCGGCGTGCCGCGATCGACCTTCGTCTTCAGCGCCACCGTGCCGCGGGTGCGCATCGTTTCCCAGCGCACGCCGCCATCGATGCGCAGCTTCGGCGTGATCTGCCATTCGTCGGCGAGATAGAGCGCGTGGGTCGTCTGCTGGCCATGCGCATCCTCCCATTCATAGCCATATTTGTAGATGCCGTGATCGGTGAAGGTCTTGACGATATTGCCGGTCGCGCCGACCGCCACCAGGTCGAGACGCCGCGCATTGTCCCGCACGTCGAGCAGCGAGGTCGAGGAGTAGCGGCCGAAATCCTCGTCCAGATGCGCGAAATAATAGCCGAAGGTCAGGTCATGGGTGGTCCCGCCCATGTCGAATCGGTGCGAGATGCGGGTGTCGCTCATGAATTCCTTCACCGGCAGCGTCAGGCCGCGCAGGCCGCCGATGATGACCAGGCCGTTGCCGTTCTGGTTTGCGGTATCGAAGACCTGATCGGGGGCCGTCGCATAGCGAAGCTGCAACGCCGTCGCGCCCGGGGCCTGGGACAGCAGCCCGGCTTGCTGGGTCAACAGGCTCGCCGCGCTTTGCAGCGCGTTGGGATAGACGCCGTTCCGCTGCGTCCAGGTGTCGGTGTAGCGCGAGGTGTTGCTGATCTTCCAGTCGTCCCACGGCTCGAACGTGAATTTGCCGGTGATCTGGGTGCGCTTGACGTGCGTTCCTTGCGTATTGTCGAAATCATAGAGGCTGCCATCGCCCATGATCATCCGGGCGCGCTCGGTCTCCGGTCCGGCGACGGTGCCATAATGGCCGTTGAACCCCGGCACCGCGCGGATCTTTCCATCGGCATCGGTGCGCATCGGGATGCCGGTGTAGAAGCCGACCGTATCGTCCATCCGCTTGACGTCGAAGCTGACGGTCCCGCGATCCCATGCGCGCGACAGCGTGCCGCGAACCTGCCCGCCATGATCGGCGGTGAAACCGGGATCGCGCACGCCGCCTTCGGAGCGATAGAAGCCGCCGACCGCCAGCTTCCATTCGCCGACCGGCGCGCCGACCCAGAAATCGGTGCGGTACAGGCTGTCGGCGCCCAGCGTCGCCTTGACCAGCCCTTCGGCATGGTCGCCGACCTGACGCGGGATGAAATTGACCGCGCCGGCCGGGGCGTTGGAATAGAAGAGCGAGGCGGGACCGCCACGGACGACCTCGATCCGTTCGATCGTCTCGTCGAGGCGGAAGGCCTGGTCGGCGTTGAGATAGCCGAGCGCCGGATCATGCTGCACCGGGACCCCGTCTTCGAGCAACTGGATCGAGCCATAGCCATCGACCGGCACACCGCGCGCCCGGACATTGCCGCTCGCCTCGCCGCCCGACGCCTCGACCCAGAAGCCGGGGACGGACTTCAGCGCCTCGGTCACGCTGGTCGGGGCCTGAAGGCGCAGCGCCTCCTCGCCGATGCGCGTGACCGAATAGCTCATCTCGGCCTTGGTCCGATCGCCGGTGCCCGCGCGGCCGGTGACGATGATGTCGCCGCCGCCATCGGCCTGGTCCCGCTGGTCGGCCTGTGGCGCGCCGCGATCCTGCGCCCGGGCCTGCGCGGCACCGGCGAGCACCAGCGCGATGAAAGAGGTCGTCATCAACAAGGACTTCATGGTCATTCCCCCTCGAACGGATATGATGATGCAAGGACGGCCACGCCCAGGGCGCGCGGCCACCCATCCCGGCGCGCTGCTGCGCGCCGACGAATGTCTTTCCTGTCTGCTTTCCCCCGGCAGACGGGCGACGACGCGATTTCCACTATCGCGGCGGGAAAATATTTTCGGACGCGGCGTCAGGGCGCGGGCGGCATGGCCGTCGCGCCGATTGTCAAGCAACTGTCACACCCACCCTCTAGGCGCGGGTCAATCGGCATTGGGATGGAGACGGCGGAACGACATGGCCTGGCTGCGCGACATCGATATCTGGTTCGCCGACCATGTCTTTGCGTTTCACGACCAGACTCATCGCTACGCGGTCAGCCTGGTCCGCCATCCCGAAGAGGCCGAGGAACTGGTGCAGGAGGCCTATGCCCGCCTGTTCGCGCTGGAAAACTGGGCGTCGATCACGCACCCCCATGCCTTCACGCTGCGGATCGTGCGCAACCTGGCGATCGAGCGTTTCCGGCGCGCGGACGTGGTCCGGCTCGACCAGGGGGCCTTGCTCCAGGCGCTGGAGGTCGCCGATGACGAGCCCCCGCCGGACAGGGTCGCGATGGATCGCGCCGAACTGGCCCTGGTGGCGCGGATCATGGCGCAGATGCCCCCGCGCATGCGGGAGGCGCTGCGGCTCCGGCGAATTGAGGGCTTGCCTCCGGGGCAGGTCGCGGAAAGGATGAACATTTCCGTTTCCACGGTGGAGACGCATTTGACCAAGGCTCTTCGTCTGTTGGTACAGAGGACGGACCGGCAGGGCAGACAGGCGAAGACGGAGCGATCACCGGAATGGAGGACGACGCGGCAGCGGCAGGATCAGGGCTGAAGGACCAGGCGGTGGACTGGCTGGTGGCGCTTGATGGCGGCACCGCCGACGAACGGGCGTTCGAAGACTGGCGCAGCGCCGATCCCCGCCATGCCGCCGCCTTCGCGCAGGTGGCCGCCACATGGCGGCGGACCGCCGATCCCCGTTTGGCGACGATGATCGACCGGCCCGGGGAGCCGGACATGGCCCGACCGGCGGAGCCGGTTGCGCCCCCTGCCCCATTCGTGGCACCCCCTGCGGCACCGGCCACCATGGTCACGCGCCGCGTCGTGGCGGGCGGGGCGATGGCCGCGATGTTCGGGCTGGGCGTGACGGGCGCGCTGGTCGCCTGGCCGCGCCGGTCCTATGCCGAAACAGCGATCGGCGAACAACGCACCATTAAGCTTCCCGATGGCAGCAGCGCGCTCCTCAACACCGATACCCGGCTTGCCTGGCGGTTCGAGGACGCGCGCGATTTCTGGATCGAACGCGGCGAGGCGACGCTGCTCGTGCGTCCGGGCGCACGGCCGTTTCGCGTCTATAGCACGCCGATCGACGCCCGGCTCGGTGACGGGCGGTTCGACCTTCGGATCGATGCCGATGGCGGGCGGTTGCTGGTGCTGGCGGGACAGGCGGCCGCGACGGGCGGCACCATGGCGCAGACCATGGGCGCGGGCACGATGCTGACGGTATCGGGCGAGCAGGCGCGCGTCGCCCCCCTGTCCGCCGACGCCATGGCCGCCGCCACCGCCTGGCAGAGCGGCCGCATCGTCTTCAACGGCATGGCGCTCGGCCATGCGGTGGCGGAGTTCAACCGCTATCTTGCGCGCAAGATCGCGTTGCAGGACCCCGGCCTTGCCGACATTCCGCTGGGCGGCACCTTCCGGATTGCCGATCCCGACAGCTTCCTGTTCGCGCTGCACGAGGGATTCGGGATCGCGCATCGCCGCGAGGGCGACCGGATCATGCTGTACCGCCAAGCGGGATGACGGCGATTTCCGCACCGGCAAAGTGACATGAAGCTGTCTCGCGCCGGGGTCAAATGGGCACGATGCGTCCTGTTCGCACTCCTCTTCCGTCCGGTCCGTGGCGCATCCTGCGCCGTGACCTGACATGCCTGACCGTCCTTGCGGCGGTGGGATCGGGGATGGCGATGCCGACGCGCGTGCAGGCGGCACCGGCGGACAGGACGGTCCGTTTCGCCATTCCGGCGCAGAATCTGGCGGCGGCACTGGACGTGCTCGCGCGCCAGTCGGGGATGCAGATCCTCTACCCCTATCGCATCGCCGTGAAACGGCAGGGCCGCCCGCTGCACCGCGCGATGGCGGTGCGCGCCGCGCTGCGCCACCTGATCGCGGACAGCGGCCTGGAGATCGCCTTCGCCTCCGATCGCGTCATCATCCTGCGCGCGAGCCCGGTTGCGGCGCCGGTCCGCTTGGCGGAACGCCGGGCAGCACCGCGCCGTCCGGCCATGCGTGCCCCCGCTTCTCCTGTCCCGCCGGCCGCTCCCACCCCCACCCCCGACATCGTGGTGACGGGCCGGGCCGCCGCGACGCCCGTCGGCGACACGGAGTTGAGCTACGCCGTCACGCGGATCGACCCGCTGGCGCTGAACCGCAAGGGGCCGGTATCGACCGCGAACCTGTTCAAGGACATACCCGGCTTCTGGGTCGAGTCGACCGGCGGCGAAGCGAGCAACAATGTGCGGTCGCGCGGGATACCGACCGATGGCTATTCCTCGGTCGCGCTGATCGAGGACGGGCTGCCCGTCCAATATGATGGCGGGCTGGGCTATCAGAACACCGATCAGGTGTTCCGCATCGATCCGACGATCCGACGCGTGGAGGCGGTGCGCGGCGGGCCGTCCGCGATCTTCATGGCCAATGCGCCGGGCGGCAGCGTCAATTTCCTGACCCGCGATGCGCTGCGCGACCCCGGCTATACCCTGTCGGGCACGCTTGGCAGCTTCGCCTATCGCCGGATCGACGGCTATGCCGGTGTCCGGGTCACGCCCAGCCTTGGCCTGTCGCTGGGCGGCTTCTACCGGCGCGACCGGGGCCTGCGCGATCCCGGCTTTCCGGCGGATCGCGGTGGCCAGTTCCGGGTCGGCGTGGATTACCGGCGCGGCGCGCTCGACCTCCGGTTCAACGTCAAGCATCTCGACGACCGGGTCATCCTCTATCTCCCGGTCCCGCTTCGGCTGGACGCGACGGGCAAGGTCGACGCCATTCCCGGCTTCGATCCGCTCCGCGACACGCTGGCTGGCCCGGACGAGGTCCATGTGCCGTTCAAAACCGCGCAGGGCCCACGCGATTTTGACCTTTCGGAAGGGACACATAGCCGCATTACCTTCTATACGATCACAGGTCGCTGGGCGTTCGCGGCCGACAGCGCGCTGGAGGTCAAGGCGCGGCTACGCACCGGATCGACACTTCGCAACGGGCTGTTCCCGATCGGCCGTCCGATGACGCAGGACGGCTATGTCGCAAGCATCTGGCCACAGATCGCCGCCGCCTTCCCCAGCGCCGCGACCGCGATCATGCGCTATGCTGATCGAGGGGCCGATCGCGGCACCTATCCGGGAGCCGATCCGGGGCCGGCCCTGCCCATCGACAGCAACGGCAATGGGCTGGTGACCGGCGGCAACCTGTTGTCGGTGACGATGCCGATGCGCGAGCTGATCGCCGATGCGCGTCTCACCCATGCATTCGATCTGGGGGGGCATCATGATCTGGCGGCCGGCATGACCTATGACGACACAAGGATGGGCTTTCGTCGGACGATGGGCACGGTGCTCCTCGACGTGCGCGGCCAGGCCCGCCGCCTGGACGTGATCGCCGTGGATGGCGAGGGACGGACGGTCGGCGCGCTGACCGACAATGGCTTTGTCCGCTATGGATCGCTGTTCGACAATGCGACGCTGCGGCCGACCAGCCTGGCCGCCTATCTGGCCGATGAATGGAAGCTCGCGCCGCGCTGGCGCCTCGATCTCGGGACGCGTTGGGAACGGGTGCGCATCGGCGGCGGGGTGGAACAGAGCCAGGCGGTCGATCTGGGCGATCCCGCGACGCTGGCGGACAATGCCGTGCTGACCGGAACCGGCCTGGTCCTTCCGATCCGGCGGCGCTATTCCGGCTTCAACGCGACGATCGGCACCAATTTCAGCCCCAGCCGCGACACCGGCCTGTTCGCGCGCCTCACCCGGATCGCCCGCCTGCCCAGCGCCTCGGAATTCACCGCCAATCCCGATCGCACCGACGAGGCGGCGATCCCCATCATCATGGCCGAGGCCGGACTGATCCTCCACCGCCCCCGGTGGAACGTCTCGGCGGTCGGGTTTCGCACCCGCTTCTCGCGCCTGCCCTTCACCGATCACCGCTTCGATCCCGTCAGCAACGCCTATATCGACCAGACGGAGATCGCCAGCACGACCACCTGGGGGCTGGAGGTGGCGGGTCATGCGAAGCTGATCGGCCCGCTGGGCGCCGATCTGATCGCGACATGGCAGGACCCGCGATATCGCGACTTCCGCTTCGTCGATCTGGTCGCGGGTCGGCCGGTGACGCATGACTATAGCGGCAACCAGCTGATCCGCGTGCCCCGCCTGTCGTTCCGCGTCACGCCCAGTCTGGACCTGCTGGCCGGCACGCTGCGCATCGCGGCGGAATTCTCCCATTATTCCGCACGCTATGCCGACATTGCGAACACGCAGCGATTGCCGCCCTTCTCCATGGTCAACCTGACCATCAACGCCACGCCCGCCGATCGCGTGACGTTCGCGCTCCAGGTCGACAACCTGACCAACACGCTCGGCCTGACGGAAGGCAATCCGCGCGCGGGCGCGTTCGACGCGGGCGGCCGGGCCAATGGCTATTTCGTCGCGCGCCCCGAATTCGGCAGGGCCTTCCGCGCGACGCTCGGCTTTGCCTATTGAGGACAGGCCGGAACCGCGTCGCGGGGCATGCATCGTTCGCAAGCGTCGGGCCATTGGCCATCGACGGGAATGGCTGTGCGGGGAGCCGCGAGAGCGTCTTGCCGCCCTCGCCCACTTGGCGATAAGGCCTTGAGATGAGGCGCGCAGAATGATCGGCTGGACCATGGATATCGCACCGCGCGGGGCGCCCCTCGCCCCGGCGCGTCGCTGGCGGGGTGTGATCGGTTGAGCGTGATGGAAGCCTGGTTGCACGGCGGCGCGTCGACCTTGCTCGCGCTGGCCGTTGCGCTGTTCCTCAGCGCGGGGCCCTCGCGCCCGGCGCGATATGGCGCGGCGCTGGCGTTGTCGGCGCTGCTGGCCGAGCTGGCGCGGTGGCCGCTGGCGGCGCAATGGCCGATCGTCGGCGACATCCTCGAACTGGCCGGATCGGCCAGCCTGCCGCTGTTCTGGCTGTTCGCGCGCAGCTGGTTCAACGACGATTTCCGGCCCAGCGTCACCGACCTTGCCCTGACCATCGTCTATCTCCTGTTGAATCTCTGGCAGATATCGGGCGGGCGCGGTCCGCATTCGTCGCTGCAACCGATGGACGGGCTGCTCTATCTGTGGGGCATGGCGCTGACTGCCGATGCGCTGCGCCATGCGTGGCAGAACCGCGCGATCGATCTGGTCGAGGAACGCCGCCGGGCCAGAGGGGCGTTCGTCGTCATCGTGACGATGGTCGCGGTCTGGACGATCGGGGCGGAGATTTTTGGCCGGACGACGCGCGCCTTCGCGCTGGCCGATGCGCTGGGCGCGACGGGGATGCTGATCGGCATGTTCGGGCTCGCGTTGTTGCTGTTCGGGCTGCGTCATCCCGCGATGTTCGCCTTTGCCGATCCGGTGGCGGTGCCCGCCGCAACGCTGGCGACCACCCCCGCGCCGGACGCGGCGATCGACCAGGGGCTGGCGCTGGCGCTGGACGGGTTGATGGGCCAGGAGCGGCTGTACCGCAGCCCCGACCTGACCATCGGCGCGATCGCGACGCGGCTGGGCGTGCCCGAATATCGTGTTCGCCGACTGGTCAATGGCCGCTTCGGCTATCGCAATATCAACGACTATCTGAACGGCCTGCGGGTGGCCGAGGTGTGCGAGGCGCTGGCCGACCATGACCAGGCCGAGGTGCCGATCCTGACCATCGCGATGGATGCCGGCTTTGGCAGCCTGGCGGTGTTCAACCGCGCGTTCAAGGCCCGGCAGGGCGAGACGCCCAGCGCCTATCGCCGCCGCCATCTGGAGGGCGCGGCCCCCTGATCGACAAGGCTGCACCCCAAGGCCGGGGCGCGAATCGAAAGGCGGCGTATCTGGCGCGTGCGACTGATCAATTCCGGAATCGATCAGTGCGAAACCCGAAATCGAGGAGGCGGGGCCCCCGCGTCCGGTCATGGCGTGGTCCATCCCGATTCCAGAGGCCGCCATGCCGATTCCCCCTTCACGTTCCATGTTCACCATCCTGTTGCCCGCCCTCGCGGCCGGATGTTCGTCGCCGCCCGCAGCAGCCCCCGACCGCCATGTCGCGGTGGTCGACAGCATACCCGTCCACGACACGGACGAGGCCGCGCGCCGGTTCAGCGGGGTGGTCCGCCCCCGGCAGGAGGTCACGCTGGCGTTCCGGCGGCCCGGCCGGGTGGTGGCGCTGACCGTCGAGATCGGCGACCATGTTCGCGCGGGCCAGGTGCTGGGTCGGCTGGACCGGCTGGAGGCCCAGGCGGGGAACGCGCAGGGCGAGGCGGAGCTGGCCGCCGCGCGGGCCGAGGCGCAGGCGGCGCAGGATGCGGCAAACCGCGCGACCGGGCTCGACGGGATGGGCGCGCTCTCGGGCGCGGAGGTGCGCCAGCGGACGCTGACTGCCCGAGCCGCCAGCGCGAAGGTTGACGCCGCCCGCGCGGCCGCCCGGCAGCATCGCACGCTGCTGTCCGACACACTGCTCGTCGCGCCGCAGGACGGCGTAATCACCGAAAAGCTGGTCGATCCGGGCGGCGTCGTGGATGCCGGCACCCCGGTGCTGAAGCTGGCGAGCGGTGCGGCCGAGGTCGAGATCCGCGCCCCCGCCGACCTGCGCCTGACGCCCGGCATGACCGCCAATGCCTCTCCCCCCAATGACGGCCAGCCGGTATCGGCCCGACTGCGGCTGGTGTCGCCCGAGGGCGATCCGGCGCTCCACCTGCGCAAGGCCCGCTTCGTGCTGGACGCGACGACGCCGTCGCTGCCGTATAACAGCACGGTCACGCTGGTCCTGCGCCCCTCGGGCCCGGCGCATCCGATCCGCGTGCCGCTGTCGGCGATCGACGATCGCGACGGCCATCCCTATGTCTGGGTGATCGCGCCGCAGACCCACCGCATCCGGCATCAACGGGTCGTGATCACCGACTGGCGCGGGCAGGACGCGCTGGTCACCGGGTTGCAGGGCGGCCAGTCGATCGTCGCCACCGCCGCGGACACGCTGGTCGAGGGACAAAGCGTGGTCGATGCCGGCGTCGAGCCGGGATTTCATTGATCCGTGGACCGGTTCAACCTGTCCCGATGGGCCGTCCGCCATCCCGCGCTGGTCGGCTTCCTGATCGCGCTGCTGTTCGCGGCGGGCGCGGTCCAGTTCCTGTGGCTGGGCCGGGACGAGGATCCCGGCTTCACCCTGAAGGAGATGATCGTCTCCGCCCGCTGGGACGGGGCCAGCCCGGCGCAGATGCAGGCGCAGGTCGCCGATCCGGTCGAACGGACGCTGCACGGCATCGATTATCTCGACTATCTCCAGACCTATTGCCTGGAGGGCGCCTGCGTCATCACTGTCGAACTGAAGGACGCCGCTCCTGCCGCGCGGGTGCAGGAGGTGTGGACCCAGGTCCGCCGCAAGCTGAAGGATCTGGAACCCGCGCTGCCGCCCGGCGCGGTGCTGGCGGCGAGCGAGGACAATGCCGATGTCTATGGCTATGTCTTCGCCTTTACGGGTGCCGACAATGCGCGGCTGGTCCGCATGGCCGAACAGGCGCGCGACGCGATGCTGCGCGTGCCCGGCGCGGGCAAGGCCGAGATCATCGGAGAACAGCCCCGGCGGCTGTTCGTCGAGGTCGATCCGCGCAGGCTGGCGACCATGGGCCTGTCGCCCGCCCGGCTGGCGCAGGCGCTGGCGCAGCGGCAGGCGATCGGCCCGGCGGCCAGTGTTTCGGGCGCGATGCAGACGCCGGTGCGGCTGGGCGGACGGATCGACAGCGCTACCGATCTGGAAGGCGCGTCGATCGCCACCCCGGCGGGCGCGGTCCGGTTGCGCGACATCGCGCGGGTGACGCGCGGCTATGCCGATCCGCCCGAGGCGCTGGTGCGCCATGCCGGGCGGCAGGCGGTGGTGCTGGCGGTGTCGATGGCCCCCGGCGCGGACGGGCTGGGCTTTGGCAAGGCGATCCGCGCGGCGGCCGAGCAGGTTCGCCGCACCCTGCCCGCCGGGGCGGCGATGACCCAGATCGAGGATCAGAGCGCCAATATCCGCGAGGCGGTCGACACCTTCCTCATCAAGTTTTTCTGCGCGCTGACCGTGGTGCTGGTCGTCGCCTTCGTCACCCTGGGCTGGCGCACGGGCATCGTCGTGGCGCTGTCGGTGCCGTTGACGCTGGCGATCGTCGCGCTGATGATGGGGGCGTCGGGGATCGGGCTGGAGCGGATTTCGCTCGGCGCGCTGATCCTGTCGCTCGGCCTGCTGGTCGACGATGCGATCATCAGTGTCGAGGCGATGGTGGTCCAGATGGAGCAGGGCGTCGACCGGCGCGAGGCCGCCGCCTATGCCTGGACCCACACCGCCTTTCCGATGCTGACCGGCACGCTCATCACCGTGGTCGGCTTCCTGCCGGTCGGCCTCGCCCGGTCGACGACCAGCGAATATGCCGGCGGCATCTTCTGGGTGACGGGTTCGGCACTGCTGGTCAGCTGGATCGTCGCGGTGGTCTTCACCCCGTTCCTGGGGATCAGGCTGCTGCCCGACATGGCGTCCGCCCCTGGCCATTCGGCGGCGCAGTCCGCGCTTTCCGGCCATTTGCGCCGCGCGATCGAAGCCGCGCTGGCCCGGCGCTGGCTGGTGGTCGGCGTCACGACCGCGCTGCTGGCGGTCAGCCTGTGGGGGGCGAGCTTCGTGCGCCAGCAATTCTTCCCCTATTCCGACCGGGCGGAAGTGATGATCGACCTGGCGATGCGGCCGGGCAGCGCGGTGGAGGCCACCGCGCGTGCCGTCGCCCGGCTGGAAGACCGGCTGCGCGGCGATCCCCGCATTCGCAGCGTGGACAGCTATATCGGGCGCGGCGCACCGCGCTTCTACCTGCCCTATGGTCCGGCGCTGCCCGATCCGGCGCGGGCGACGGTGATGGTGGTCGCCACCGACCTGAAGGCGCGCGACGCGCTGATCGCCACGCTTGAGCGGATGCCGGGCATCGCAGGGGCCGATCTGCATGTGCGTCGCCTGTCGCTGGGGCCGACACTGGGCGCGCCGGTGCAATACCGGGTCATCGGGCGCGATCCCGCCCGGCTGCGCGCCATTGCGGAACGGATCGCGGCGACGCTGCGCGCATTGCCGACCACCACCGCCGTCCAGATCAACTGGGGCATCGCGATGCCCGTCGCCCGCTACCTCGTCGACCCCGCCCGCGCCGCGCGGCTGGGCGTCGACCGGACGCAGCTGGCGGACGACCTGGCCGCCACCCTGTCCGGTGCCCCGGCCGGAGAGGTGTTGCAGGGGACGCGGCGGATCGGCGTGATGGTGCGCGGCCGGGCGGAGGATCGGCATGATCTGGGCGCGCTGCGCGACATGCCCGTCGCGACCCCGCAAGGCATGGTGCCGCTGGGCGAGGTCGCGACGCTGGCCCCCGACACCGAACAGCCGATCGTGTGGAAGCGCGATGCCGCGCTGGCCATGACCGTGCAGGCGGACATGATCGGCGACGTCCAGGCCTCGGAAGTGGTCAATGCCGCGCGTGCCCGGATCGCGGCGATCCGCGCCACCCTGCCCCCCGGCTATCGCATCGAGGAAGGCGGGGATGGCGAACTGTCCGCCGACGCCAACCGCGCGATCTTCAAGCTGTTGCCGGTGACGCTGGGCCTCATGCTCCTGCTGCTGATGATCCAGTTGCAGAGCGTCGGGCGGACCATGCTGGTGCTGGCAACCGCGCCATTGGGGATCATCGGCGCGGTCGCGGCGCTGTTGCTGACCGGTGCGCCGTTCGGCTTCGTCGCGCTGCTCGGCCTGATCGCGCTGGCGGGGATGATCATGCGCAACACGATCATCCTGGTCGATCAGGTCCAGCGCCATCTGGCCGAAGGGCTGGCGCTGCGGACCGCCATCGTCGAGGCCACGGTGGGTCGCGCCCGGCCGGTCGTGCTGACCGCGCTGGCCGCCGTGCTGGCGTTCATCCCGTTGTGCTTCAACATCTTCTGGGGGCCGATGGCGATCGTGATGATCGGCGGCCTGATCGGCGCGACGATCCTGACGCTGATCGCGCTGCCCGCCCTCTATCTGCTGCTGTTCGGCGGCAGGGACAATGCCGGGGAGACCGCCCATGACTGATCGCCCGGGAACCCGCGCGGCGCGGCGCGCGCTGCTGTTGGCCCTGTCGCTCGCCGGATGCACCGTCGGGCCCGATTTCCACCCGCCGGTCGCCGATCTGCCCGCACGGTGGCAGGGGTATGAGACCGCGTCCCCGGCGGTCGGGACCACGCCCTGGTGGCGGGATTTCGGCGATCCGGTGCTGGACCGGCTGGAGGACGCGGCGGCGGCGGGCAATCTCGACCTGCGCCTCGCGGGCCAGCGGCTGGACGCCGCAAGCATCGCCCGCGCCGCCAGCCAGGGCGAGGCGCTGCCGCAGGTCGGCGGGCAACTTGGCTATAGTCGCAACCGGATCGGCACCGCCGGGCTGGCGAGTGCGCTCGCCCCGCTTCTGGGCGTCCAGCCGGATCAGGCGGCGGGCGCGTCCCCCGTCGGCTATGATTTCGACCTCTACCAGGCCGGGATCAGCGCCGGGTGGGACATCGACCTGTGGGGCAGGCACCGCCGCGAGGTCGAGGCCGCCACCGCCGGGATCGCGCAGGCCGAGGCGGCGGCGCGCGGCGCGCGGCTGTCGGTCGAGGCCGCCGTGGCGCAGGCCTATTGGCAATGGCGCGGGCTCGTCGCGGAACGGGCGCTCGCCCGGCGTGACGCCGCGCTGGGTAAGCGGAACCTGGCCATCGCCCGCGCCCTGAAGGACCGGGGGCTGGCGACCGGCATCGCCGTCCGCACGGTCGAGGGGCAGCAGCGCGCGCGCCGGGACGCGTTGATCGCGCTGGACGATGAGATCGCCCGCACCGCCCGGGCGCTGGCGGTCCTGACCGGCGGCCGCCCCGACAGCCCGCCAGTGGCCGACGATACCCCGTTTGCCGCCCCGCATCTCGCCGCGCCCGGCCCCGGCCTGCCCAGCGACCTTGCGCGGCGACGTCCCGATATCCTTGAGGCCGAAGCCGCGCTGCACGCCGCCACCGCCGCGATCGGCGCGGCGCAGGCCGATTTCTATCCAAGCCTCAACCTGTCCGGGCTGTTCAGCATCGATGTGCTGCATCTCGCCGATTTCGGCTGGGACGCGCGCAGCACCAGCGTCGGGCCAGCCCTGTCCCTCCCGATCTTCACCGGCGGGCGGCTGCGTCGCCAGCTTGCGCTGCGGCATGTCCAGGAGCGGGCCGCCGCGCTGACCTATCGCAAGACCGTGCTGGAGGCGTGGCGCGAGGTGGACGATGCGCTGGGGATGGTCCACGCGCTCGACCGGCGGCGTGACCTGGCAGCGGAAGACCGGAGCGCATGCGCGCAGACCGTGGCCGCGCTCGAGGCGCGCTATCGCCGCGGGGACATCGCGGCCGCGCCGCTGATCGAGGCGCAAGCGGCGGAGATCGCGGCCGACCGGGCGTATCTGCGCCAGACCATCGCCGGCGCGCTGGCCCGCATCCAGCTACGCCTCGCGCTCGGCGGTTGAGCCCGCGCCGACCCGGAGGCCGCGCGCATGACCAGGCCCTGGGCGTGGATGTCCGGCGGAAACAGCTATGGCGTGGTGCCGCCTGAATGGGGCGCCACCACGCGAACAAAGCCCGCCGAGCCTTACAGGTCGAACGCGGCGGACAGGGAAATGGTGCGCGGTGCCCCCTGGAAGAAGGTGCCGAACGAGGCGACGCCGGTCCAGTAGTGCCGATCGGTGACATTCGTCACCGCCGCGCGCAGGGTCATGCGCTGGCGGCCCAGCGCGACCGCCTGACGCACTCCCAGGTCGAAACGGGTCCATGCGGGCAGCGTCTGCCGGTTGGCGGCGTCGACGAACTGCGACGCGGTGTGGACCGCCGCGGCGTTGACGTTCAGCCCGGCAAGCAGCGGCACGTCCCAGTCGGCGCCGAGATTGAACTGGACCTCCGGCACGCCGATCGGGCGATGGCCACGATTGGCCAGAACCGCCGTCCGGGTCAGTTCGGCATCGAGCAGCGTCAGCCCGCCGACCACGCCGAAACGGGGCGTGATGCGGCCATAGGTCGACAATTCCAGCCCGCGCACGCGCTGTTCGCCGGTCTGGCCATAGAGGCCGCCCGCCAGTTCGCCGATCTGGCGGGTGATGCGGAACGCGCCGATCGATCCCCCGATCCTGCCGAAATCGAACTTCATGCCCGCCTCGATCTGCCGGGCGACATAGGGGGCGAGGATTTCGCCCGCATTGCTCGCCAGCGCCGGCGCGACATCGCCACGGCTCAGTCCTTCGACATGATTGCCGTAGAGCGAGATTCCGCGCACCGGACGCACCACCAGCCCGACGAACGGCGTCGTCGCGCTCCGGTCATAGGCGGCGGACAGCGTGCCGACATTGGCGACATAGTTGTTGGCGCGGATATTCTGCCGCCGCGCGCCGATGGTCAGCAGGATGGTTTCATCCCATGCGGACAGGACATCGGCGACGGTCACGCCCTTCAGCGTGCTGTCGGACAGGCGCGGGCGGTCGCCGCGCCGTACCGGTGCCTGATACAGCGCCGGGGCGGGCCGATAGAGATTGCCGCCATAGGCCCCGGCAACGGCCGAGAGATATCGCGTCGTATCCTCGTCATACACATTGGCCTGCACGACGAACTGGTGCGCGATCGGCCCGGTGTCGAACTTGGCCCTCAGCCCCGCTTCGGCCACGCGGGCGTCGATGTCCATCTCGTAAAGCTGCGGCGCGGTCTGTGTCCGCCCGTCGCTGCTGGCGATCACGCGCGCGGAGGCGAAGAAGCGATCGACGGTGCTGCGCCGTCCACCGGCGGCGGCGAACAGGGTGATCGCATCGTTGATCTTGTAGTCGACGCGGGCCAGCACGCCATAATCGTCGATATGCGAATATTCCCAGCGCTGCGTCGGATTACGGCGGCCATCGGGCGCATCGGGAATGGCCACCCCGGCCAACGCGAAATAGGGACGCAAGGGGGCGACGAACCGGTCGGTCTGCGCCACGACGTGGAGCGAGGCCCGCAGCCGGCTGCCGCGATAGTCCAGCGCCAGCGCGCCCACGCTGCTATGTTCGTCCTGATGGTCGAAGGGCGTGTTGCCGTCGCGGACCGACGCGATCGCGCGCACGCCCCAGGCCTCTCCGGCACCGAAACGCTGGGCGACATCGGCCTGTGCGCCGAAACGCAGGGCCGAACCATAATCGACCGTGAACCGGCGCAGCCGACCCTCGGCGCTTTTGGGAACGATGTTCACCGTGCCGCCGATCCCGCCATTGGGCGACATGCCGGTGATCGCCGCCGATGGCCCCTTCAGCACCTCGACCCGTTCGGCATAGTCGGTGAAGATGCGAAAGCTGGGGGCGACGCCGAACGTACCGTCGAACGCGATTTCACCGCTGGTGCCTTCGTTGATCGGGAAGCCGCGAATGTAGAAGGTGTCGAACGGCGCGCCGCTGCCCTGCGTCGCGCGGACCGACGGGTCGAGGGCCAGTGCCTCCGACGCGGTATCCGCCTGCCGGTCGAGCATGAACTGTTCGGTATAGCTGGCGATGCTGAACGGGGATTTGGTGATGTCGGTATTGCCGAGCAGGCCGTTGCGCGCGCCGGAGGCGACCTGTCCGCCAGCATAGGGCGGTGGCGGGGCCGCCGGGTCGCGCTGCCCGACGACGATGATCTCGGGCTCCCGGTGCCGCTGATCCGTATTCACCTCAGCGGCGGTGGCAGCCGCATGTTCGACGGACGACGCGTCCGCCGGGGCCGCTGCGACGAAGGCAGCGACCGCCACGAAGATACTCGACATGATTTCCCCCAGGTTGCGTGGGACATCGCCTATGAATGTTGCGAGTGATAGTCAATAGCCCCTATGGCCATGTTCCCTTGGGGCCCTGGGCGGGGCAATTGCGCCGGTCCCATCGGGTTCATATTGGCCAACCGGTCGAATTCGGATACAGGCGATCCGTCGTTCCGGCCAAATCGGGACGACAGATCGCGCCGGTTCCCCGAAAGGGGATGAAAACGGGAATGCGGTGCGGGCGGTGCGAGGCCGCCCCAATCCGCAGCTGTCCCTGCAACTGTGAGCGGCGAGCACGATGCGCATGCACCGGCCGAAAGCGCCGGGCAGCCACTGGGGCAACCTGGGAAGGCGCGCATCGGGCGACGACCCGCGAGCCAGGAGACCTGCCGGCGTGGGTCGCTCAATGCCTGGGTCCAGGGAATGGCCACGGCACGGAACCTTCCGTTCGAGCGACGAAAGCGGCGCGGCCCGGGGCCGCAGACGGCCGTGGGATGGCGGGCACCGCGTTCGCCCGTCCTCGCGCGCCGGCGTTCGCGTGTGCGGACGGCCCCGCCACGTCTTTGCGACTCGACGCGGGGGGAACAGGCATGACCAGGACATTCATATCGCTGCTGACATTGACGCTATCGGGGACGGTCGCCATGCCCGTGATGGCGCAGAGCAATCCGACGCTGCCCACCCGGGATGCCGCCGGGAACGACATCGTCGTGACCGCGTCGCGCTCGGGAGACGGGACCGAGGTGAAGACCCTGCCCGCCTCGGTCACGCTCATCACGAACGAGGATCTGCGGGAACGACAGACGCGCATCGTGTCCGACGTGCTGCGCGACGTGCCCGGCGTCGCGGTCAGCCGGACCGGCGCGATCGGCGGCCAGACCCAGATCCGCATTCGGGGCAGCGAGGGCAACCATGTCCTGGTCCTGATCGACGGCATCAAGGCGTCGGACCCTTATTATGGCGAATTTGACTTCGGCACGTTGATCGCCGACGAGGCGGCGAAGGTCGAGGTGCTGCGCGGGCAGCAATCCTCGCTCTACGGATCGGACGCGATCGGCGGCGTCATCCAGTATATCACGCTGACCGGCCGCGAGGCGCCGGGCCTTTCGGCACGGGCCGAGGGCGGTTCGTTCGGCACCTTCTCCGGAGGCGCGCGGGCGGCGGGCTTCACCGACACGCTCGATTACGCCCTGTCCGGCTCGCTTTATCGGACCGATGGCACACCGACGGCGCGGGGTGGCACCCGCGATATCGGGTCGACCAGCGTCGGGGCCAGCGGCAAGGTCACATGGACGCCGTCCGCCATTTTCAAGCTCACCGGCGTCGGCCGCTACAGCAACACCGCCGCCGACACGAACAACAGCGAGAATGATCCCGCCAGTCCGCGGTTCGGCTATACCGTCGACAGCCCCGGCGTGCGCTTCGTCAACGAGGCGTTTTACGGTCTGGCCCGCGCCGAGCTGGCGCTGGCGGACGGCCGCTGGACCAACGCCCTGACGGGGCAGTTCGCCGACACGACGCGGCGCGGCTACAAGGCCCGGGGCTTCGACTATGGCGACAAGGGACGCCGCTACAAGGGCACGTTCGAGACCAGCTACCGCTTCGGCACCGATCGCATCGTCAACCGGGTGACCGGCGCGGTCGATTTCGAGCGGGAAGAATTCCAGAACACGACGCCATCCTCCTTCGCCTTCCAGGGCCGCCGCTCGACCGACAATTGGGGCTTTGTCGGCCAGTATGAACTGACCGTCGACAATGCCTTCTCGGCGGGCGCGAGCATCCGCCGCGACGAGAATAACCGCTTCGCCGATGCGACGACCTGGCGCGCCCAGGCCGGATACCGCCTGCCCTTCGGCCTGCGCGTGCGGGGCGCCTATGGAACCGGCGTCAAGAATCCGGGCTATTTCGAACTCTATGGCTATGCCGACGGCCGCTATATCGGCAATCCGAACCTGCGGCCCGAAAAGTCGAAAGGATGGGAGGCCGGCGTCGATCAGGACTTCGCCGGCGGCAAGGCGACGATCGGCGCGACCTATTTCGACAGCCAGCTCGAAGACGAGATCTACACGGCCTATCCCGCCCCGGCCTTTATCGCGACGCCGTCGAACCGCACGACGAAATCGCGACAGCATGGCGTCGAGGCGTTCGTGTCGGCGCGACCGATCCCGCAGATCAAGTTCGACCTTGCCTATACCTATCTCCATGCCCGCGAAAACGGGATGGAGGAGGTCCGTCGCCCCAAGCACGTCGCCAGCCTGAACACCACCGTGTTCAGCGCCGACCAGCGGTTCAGCGGCACCCTGACCATGCGGTACAACGGACGCAACACGGACGTCGCCTATACCGATCCGAGCTATGTGCCGGTCCGCGTGTCGATGCAGGAATTCGTCCTGGTCAACCTCAACGCCGACTACAAGCTGACGAACCGGGTCTCGGTGTTCGGCCGCGTCGAGAACCTGTTCGACGAACGCTATGAGGAAGTGTTCAGCTTCGCGACCCCCGGCCGGGCCGCCTATGGCGGGATGCGGGTCCGCTTCTGATGCGGCTCCGGTCGATCCTGCTCGCGCTGACGTTGCCCGTCCTGGCGGGCGGCTGTAGCGGCGGCGGATCGGCCATCCCCGCGCCCCGGCGGCATCCGCTGGCGGTGATGAGCATGAACCAGTGCACCGACCAGCTCGTCCTGGCGCTACTGCCGCCCGAGCGGATCGCCTCGGTCAGCTGGTTGTCGCGCGATCCGGGCAGCTCGGTCATGGCCGCCGCGGCGAAGCGGGTCCGGGTGAATCGCGGGCTGGCCGAAGAGGTGCTGGCGCAGAAGCCGGACCTGGTGATCGCCGGGACCTTCACGACGCCCGCCCTGCGCGGCATGTTGACGCGCCTGCGCTATCCGATGATCGAGGTCGACCATGCGAACAGCATCGACGACATCCGCCGCATCACCCGACAGGTCGCCGCGGCGGTGGACGAGCGCGCGCGTGGCGAGGCGCTGATCGCCAGGATGGACGCGCAGCTGGCGGCGCTGGCCCGCGCCCCGGGGCCCCCGATCAAGGTCGTCGCCTGGGACCGCACCGGCTTCGCGGCCGGACAGGGCACGCTGTATGACATCATTCTTCAGGCGGCGGGCGCGCGCAATCTGGTGCGCGAACCGACGACGCTCAGCTACCGCAAGCCCGATGTCGAGCTCCTGCTGAAGGCCGATCCCCCCTTGCTGGTCCAGGGATCGGTCGCGGCGGACGGGCTGGGACTGGGGGACGATGTGCTGCGCCACCGCGTGGTCCGGCGCCTCTGGGGCCATCGCATCCTGCCGATCGCGCAGGCCTATTATATCTGCGGCACGCCGATGATCGCCGACGCGGCGATCCGGCTTCGCGGCCAATTGCGCGCCGCCGCCCGCCGGGCGGGGACGACGCCCCCCATCAAGGAGACGACAGGGTGAACCGATGGCTGGTGCCGGGCCTGATCCTGCTGCTGCTTCTCCTGTCCTGTGCCTCGCTGCTGGCCGGCACGATCTGGTTGTCGCCGGGGCGGACGCTGGCCGCATTGCGCGATCCCGGTCCCGATCTGGCGACGCTGGTGATCGTCGAGGTGCGCCTGCCCCGCCTCGTCCTCGCCTTGCTGGTCGGCGGCATTCTCGGCCTGTCCGGCGCGGTGCTGCAAGGGCTGTTGCGCAATCCGCTCGCCGAGCCGGGCCTGCTGGGTGTTTCGTCGGGGGCATCGCTGGGCGCGGTGGTCGCGCTCTATTACGGTTTTGCCGCCAGCTTCACGCTGGCGACGCCCTTGTTCGGGCTGGCCGGGGCGCTGGTCACGATCGGCGTCGCGCTGTTGCTGTCGCGGCGCGGCGGAACCCTGTCGCTGATCCTCGCCGGGGTCGCGGTATCCGCGATCGCGACCGCGGGGATCACGCTGGCGCTGAACCTCGCACCCAACCCGTTCGCGGCCTATGAGATCATGACCTGGCTGATGGGGTCGCTCAGCGATCGCAGCTGGGACCATGTCGTGCTGGCGGGGCCGTTCATCGTCGCGGGGGCCGCGCTGCTCCTGTGCACCGGCCGGGGCCTCGACGCGCTGGCGCTGGGCGAGCGGCAGGCCGAAAGCCTCGGCATCGACCTGACACGGATCCGCCTCCTGGCGATGATCGGAACCGCCCTGGGCGTGGGCGCCGCGACGGCGGTGACCGGGGCGATCGGTTTCGTCGGCCTGATCGCCCCGCATCTGGTCCGCCCCCTTGTCGGGCATCGACCGGGCGGTACGCTGGTCCCGGCGACGCTGGCCGGCGCGGCGATCATATTGGCCGCCGACATCGCGACGCGCAGCCTGCGCTTCGGGCCGGACATCAGGCTGGGCGTCTTCGTCTCGGTCATCGGCGCGCCCTTCTTCCTGTGGCTCGTCCTTCACGTGCGGAGAACGATGGCATGATCATGGTCGCACTGGAAAACATCACCGTCACGCGCGGCCGTCACACCGTGCTGCACGGCGCCTCCACGACCTTTCGCGCGGGGCGGCTGACGGTGGTCATCGGCCCGAACGGCGCGGGCAAGTCGACCCTGCTCGACGTCGCGGCCGGGCTGCTGCCGCCAAGCGCCGGACGGGTGATGCTCGACGGCCAGCCCCTGTCCGCGCTGTCCCGACGCGACCTGGCCATCCGGCGCGCCTATCTCCCCCAGAATCCGCAGGTCGACTGGGCGATCAGCGTCGAGCGTGTCGTGGCGCTCGGGCTTACGGCGCATCTTCCGGCCTTTGGCGGGCTTCCCGGCATATGGCGGGCGCGGATCGACACCGCGCTCGACCGTTTCGACCTCGCCGATCTGCGCGATCGCCCCGCCACCCAGCTTTCGGGCGGCGAGCTGGCACGGGTGATGCTGGCCCGCGCGACAATCGGCGACCCCGCGCTGCTGATCGTCGACGAGCCGACCGCCGGTCTCGACCCGCGCCATGCGCTCGATGCGGGCCGCCGACTCCGGGCCCTGGCCGATGCGGGATGCGCGGTGGTCGTGGCGCTGCACGACCTCGACCTCGCGGCACGGATCGCCGACGATGTCGTCGCGCTGAAGGCGGGCAGGATCGAGGCGCATGGTCCGGCGGACGCCGTGCTGACCGCTGCCAATCTGGGTCATTTGTATGACATTGAGGCGCACGTTGCCCGAACCGTCGACGGCGTCGCGATCCGCTTCCACGGCTGACCGGAGACCGCCATGCCGCCGCTGCCCATCGCATCGCCCGCCCCTTTCCCGTTGATCGCGGACCTGATCGCAGACCCGGCCCATGGCTGGAGCATCGGCAGCTTCGGCGCGGTCGGGGAATTCCTGCGCGACCCCGACGAGCCGGCCAGCATCCGCCGGTCCGCCGATCGGATCGAGGTCGTGACGGCACGCGGCGGCGTTCGCGTAGTCGACACCCCCTTGGCGGGCATCGCGTGGGACAGCCTGTCGGGCGATGGCGAGACATGGGGCCATGCGCTGGCCTTCTGCGTTCCGATGCCCCCAGCATCCGGCCGCGTGGTCCGGGCGCTGGGACCCGACCACCAGGCCCTGCGCGACGAGGATCGGTCCGCGTCGCTCTACGATCTTGGCGTGGGAACGGGATGCGTGACGATGGCGGTCCGAACGCGGGATGCAGAACTCATCGCGGCGCTTGACGACGCGGCGGGACAACCGGTGTTGGGCCAATCCGATGTCATGGGATGCGTCCTGCGATCCCAGCCGCACCGTGTCCTTCTGTCCCCGGCCGGGCGGATCGAGGTGTACCAGTCGATCCCGATGCCCGGCGGCACGAGTCCGACCGGGCCGCACACCCATCTCCTGCCCGGGCTGATCGCGAAGGACCGCCCGCATTCGGCGAACACGCCGATCCCGGCGGGATGGCAATCGGCGCTGACGCTGCACCCGCCATCGCCGTGGCGAACCGCGCTCGGCGAGCGTCGGCTCTTCTGTCCCCGCACCGACGCCGCCTTCGCGCCGTTGCTCCGACGCTTCGAATCGGCGGAAGACCGGGCGGTGCGTGAGGCGATCTTAGCAGCGCTGGACGACGCTACCCTGCCATGGCCGCAAAGTCGTCGCGGACGGCACAAGGCGCGGATCGTCCTGCGTCGCCTCCAGGCGGCAGGCGACCGTCGCGCGGCCGCATGGCGTGCGATCCACGATCATAAAAACGAATTGATCGAAGAGGATGGCGAGGCCGACAGGCCTTAGCGGGAACACCGGCGGACGTGGCGGACCTGTCGGCGCCCGCCCTCCGCCACCCCCTCTCACCCATGCGCGAACCAACCGCGAACCCCTGCACGGTTCCGGTTTTTCACGGACTGGCCCTTGAAGTTTCAGCGAGGCGCGATACCATCCCTTTAAGTTGGACAATTGGAAGTCCAGCCATGTGCGGAATCCGCGTCGTGCGGAGATGCGGATCGGCTGGCGACAACGGGGTTGAAGCGTCGACGATCGGTCGCCGCCCGGCGGTCACCGATAAGCCAAGAGATAAGCAAGGGAGAGATGTTTGTGAGCCATCGGCGATATTGGACGGCGTTGATTGTCGGTACGGCGTTGACGACACTGGCGACCAGTGGGTCGGCGATCGCACGACCGGCGGCAGCGGCGACGCAGTCGGGCATGCCGACCGCCCTCGACGCTGATGGCCAGCCCGAGGCGGTCGGCGCGATCCCGGCAAACGGCTTTGCCTATACCCGCCTCCGCAACGGCGTGCAGGTTCGGCTCAACGGGGTGTCGAAGACCATCCTGTTCTACGGCCCCTCGACGGTTCGCGTGAACAGCAATCTGGGCCGCAACTACTGGACCGCCAAGAGCATCGTCGTGGTCGCGCCACCGGCGGACATCGCCTTCACGCTGACCGATGGCGCGCAGGCGCTCACCATCGCGAGCAGCCGGATCAGGCTGACGGTCGACAAGACGACCGGTGCCGTCAGCTTCTTCGACGCGACGGGCAAGCTCTATACCAGCGAGGATCGCGCTGCGCCGCAGAGCATCCAGCAAATCACCAGCAAGAACGACTCCAGCTATGAGGTCGAGAATCGCTTCCGCCTGAAGGACGATGAGGCGATCTACGGCTTCGGCTTCACCGACGATGGGACGATCAACCGGCGCGGCGCGAAGCTGGATCTGATCCAGACCAATATCGGCATCATCATCCCGGTCATGGTGTCCAGCCGCCGGTACGGCGTGATGTGGGACACCTATTCGCACATGCGCTTCACCGATGATGCGGGTGGCGCGCGGCTATGGGCCGAGGATGCGCCGGGCGGCGTCGATTATTTCTTCATGGGTGCCGACACGATGGACGGCGTGGTCCAGGCCTATCGCAAGCTGACCGGCGATGCGCCGATGTACCCCAAACAGGCGTTCGGCCTGTTCATGAGCAAGGAACGCTATCCGACCGAGGATCGCCTGCTCGAGGTGGCCGAGACGTTCCGTCGCGAACGCTTCCCGCTCGATTACATCGTCCAGGACTGGCAATATTGGGGCGGCAATGACGGCAGTTGGAGCGGGATGACATGGGACAAGACCCGCTTCCCCGATCCCGTCGGCACCATCCGCCGCATCCATGACCTGCACATGAAGTTGATGGTGTCGATCTGGCCTTCGGTCGGCAACGACACCATGCTGGGCAAGGAACTGGACGAGCACGGCCTGCGCTTTCCGCCGCTGCACTGGATTTCGAAAAAGGCGCGCATCTATGACGCGTTCAGCCCGCTGGGGCGGCAGATCTACTTCAAATATGTGAAGTCCGGCCTGCTCGACAAGGGCGTCGATGCGCTGTGGATGGACGGAACCGAAGTCGAGGTCAGCACCGCGATGCACGACGCCAAGGCGGCGGTGGCGGATATCAAGTCGCTCGGCCGCAACGCGATGGGGGATTTCTCACGCTATCTGAATGCCTATTCGCTGATGACCACGCTGGGCACCTATGAGGGGCAACGCGCGACCAGCGACAAGCGCGCGCTGACCCTGACCCGCTCGGCCTGGGCGGGGGCGCAGAGGACCGCCGCGACGTCCTGGTCGGGCGATACGTCGGCCAGTTGGCAAACGCTGCGCCACCAGGTCGCGGGCGGGGTGAACGTCACGATCACCGGCAACCCCTATTGGACGCAGGACACCGGCGGCTTCTTCGTCAATGCCTATCCGGGTGGGCAGCGCAACCCGATGTACCGGGAATTGTTCGCGCGCTGGTTCCAATATGCCACGTTCAACCCGCTGATGCGGGTCCATGGCACCAGCATCGAACGCGAGCCCTATATCTTCAAGACGCTTGATCCCCAGGTCTATACCTCGCTGCTCAACGCGGTGAACCTGCGCTATCGCCTGCTTCCCTATATCTATGGGATGGGGTGGCAGGTCACCTCCAACGGCTATACGATGATGCGGCCGCTGGCGATGGACTTTCCCGACGACGCCCGGGTGCATCGCATCAACGATGCATTCATGTTCGGCGGCGCGCTGCTGGTCCACCCCGTCACCCACGCCATCTATCGGGTCGAGCCCGAACCCGCCGCCACCATACCCGCCTCCGCGCTTTCGATGCCGAACGGCAAGCCCGGCCTGGCGGGCCAGTATTTCGAGGGCGGGAACTTCGACAGGCCGGCGGGGCGCGTGGTCGACGAGATCATCGACAAGACCTGGCCCGGACCGCCGCTTCAGCCATTGCCGCCGGGGCTGTCTAAACTCACCGACTTCTCGGCCCGGTGGGAAGGGATGCTGGAAGCACCCGAGGATGGCGAATATGAGGTGGGCCTGCAGGGCGATGACGGTGTCCGTCTGTTCGTCGACGGCAAGACACTGGTCGATGACTGGACGAAGGGGGCGTCGCGCTATCATGGCGGGCGGATCACGCTGCGCAAAGGCCAGCGGGTGCCGATCCGGATCGAGTATTTCCAGGGCGATGGCGGGCATGATCTGCGCCTCGCATGGCGGACGCCCACCGACTTGCGGGCGCTGGCCGCGGAAGCGGGCAAGGCGCCCGATCTGACGGTTCGCACCTATCTGCCCCAGGGTGGCGACTGGTATGATTTCTGGACGAACGAACGGTTGCGCGGCGGGACGGACGTGTCGCGCGACGTCCCGCTCGACATCATGCCGCTCTATGCCCGCGCGGGGGCGATCCTGCCGCTCGGTCCGCTCCAGCAATATGCCACCGAAAAGCCCGACGCCCCCTATGAAATCCGGGTCTATCCCGGCGCGAACGGCCAGTTCACGATCTATGAGGACGACAATGAAACCTATGCCTATGAGAAGGGCCGTCGCGCCACCTACGACCTGAGCTGGAACGACGGCCGCCGCACCCTGACCATCGGCGCGCGGCAGGGCAGCTTCCCCGGCATGGTGGCGACCCGGCAATTGCAGATCGTCGTCGTGAAGCCCGGCATGGCGGGCGGCACCAATCCCCTGCCCGAATCGCGCAGCGTGACCTATACGGGCAAGCCGATGAAGGTCGTTTTCTAGGCCGGACCATCCGCTCCAACGGCGCGCTGCGGGGCGCCGTTGGAGCGGACGGCGGCGTTGTAGCGGCCCCAGGACGGGGGCACCGCCACGCGCGCAGACTGGGCCAGCGGGGTGGAATGCCCCTTTTTTGCAGCTGATCCCAGGAGATCGATCCAAGCCGAGGATATCGCGCCAGATCGGCGTGATCGCAGAATCTCTTCACCCGCGTACGCTAAGGGCTGATTGGCGTTGGGATAGGAAGCCGCGTCAGTAAAACTCCCGCAGCGTGATTGGTAGGATACGGCCGTCGCACATCGTCAGCGGAATCACCTTGCCCGCTGGCCCCAAACTCCACGTTCTGAGCGGCGACTGATCATCGGCCGTGATCCTCGTTCCGTCGATCGCGCAGATGCGGTCGCCAGCGCGCAACCTCAGGGCTTCGGCAGGGGAGCCTTTCATCACATGGACGATCTGCAAGCCGGCGTCCGACCATACTCCCTGTATGCCGGACATGGTGACGGGGGCGGGCGTCGGGGGAACAGATCGGGGCGACAGGATCATCACCCGCTGCCCGATGTCCAGGAAGATGTTGAAGCGGTCGAGCAGCTTCATGCCGATGCGGGCTTCATCTCCAGGAACAAGCGGCGCCGGCTCGAACATCATCGGGACTTTGTCGAATACCTTACTCCCGAACCGAACGCCGTCGACGTGGCCCAACTCCGACAGGATCACATCCCCGCTCAAACCGGTGGATGCGATATCCGTCAGACGCAGTGGCACATCCGACGCGTGCCAGGCACCCTTGGTGATCGCCATGCTGGCGTCATCTCCGGTGTCGATCATGACGGGTGACAGCAGGCGTTTCCCAATGAAGAGCTTTGTGCTCAATTCGCGTCCGCGGTCGCGCAGTTCGACCGGCACGACATCCCCCGAAGGACGCGGCGAGCCGCTAGGCTGAAAGCGAATACGATGCTTGTCGAGGTCCAGCGTGACGGCATAGGCTGACAGGACGTCCACACCGATCACGGCGTCGATCGGTATGCCCGCAGTCGACGACAAGGGGCTGAGGTCCGCAACCTGAACGGCACCACCGGCCTGCTGAAACCCGGCAATCTGAAGTCGGTCTATGGGCGCTATAAAGGCTTGCACCGCATTACCGCCCATCGCGTGGATCTTCTGATAAGGCTGAAGCTGCAGACCGTGTTGCGTCGCCCAGTCGGCATCGATTGTGGTCGTCGGGGCACCGGTATCGACCATCGCCATCAGACGCTGACCGTTCAGCATGATCGGCATGATGACGAGGCCGTCCGCGTCCGCATTTAGCTCGATCCACCGATCCTGTCGCTGGAGATCGACGGAGGCCACGCCACGCCCTAAGGATTGCGGCAGGGAAGTACTCTGTTGGTGCTGGGCCAGGGCTGACGTTGCCATCAATACCAGCGACATGGCGAGGAAGCGGTATGCGGCCCGTATTTTCGGCATTCTTGTGCCCCCCCTATACCAGTGATCGTGATTTGCTCTTCAACAGCTTCTCGCCGTCCAATCTGATCTCTCCCTTGGGTCCGACGAAGCGGTAAAGCGTCTGGCGGGTGATCCCGAGTTCGGCGCACAGCTCGGCGACCTTGGTTTCCGGCTTGCCCATCGCCGCCTGGGCCAGATCGGTCTAGGACGCGGCCTCGATCCCGTCGATCGACCGACCCAGCACATCGAAGGCGAGATCCACCACCGCATCGAACAGCCGGTCGTCCGGCTTGCGGCTATATTCCAGGGCAAGCCCGCGCGTCAGCGAACGCAGGAGATATTTCAACGTCCGGAATTCTTCGCTGTCCAGCGTCATCCGGGTGGGAAAGAACTCCCGATCCCGCTGGTCGTTGCCGGTGCTCAGCAGCGCGTTGACGCGCTCATGCAGGTCGGGATCGGCGCGCGCCGCGATCCACACCTCGATCAGGAACCAGGTCTCCGGGTCGCGATAGGCCGCCTTCATCGCCGCGCGCGGGTCGATCGGCATCGCGCCCGTCGAGGCATAGACGGTTTCATAGGCCCGTTGCCGACGCGCGATGATGTCCTCGGTCACGCGCGCGACGATGTCGACGCGCCGGTCGCCAAAGTGATGCTGGATCGCGCCCCGCGTGACGCCCGCCCGCCGCGCGATCCGGGTCATGGTCGCCCCGGCATAGCCATGCGCGAACACCTCCTCCACCGTGGCCCGCATCAGGCGGCCGAAGGTTTCGGCGCTTCGCTTGTCATTTCGGTCCCGCAAAAACTGTTCCTTCGATTCCTCGACGCGCCGGATCGCTACCCGAAATGTCATCACCCTGTCTCATATGATCGCCAATGAGGATACATACATCAATGTATCTTTATCGGGGGATCCTATGAAGCCTTTGCCCATCGCGACCATGACGGCCTTAAGTCTGGTATTGTATCCGACCACCGCGCTGGGCCAGTCCGGCGGGACCGGGCAAGCCCCGGCTGCGGCCTTGGAGGAAAAGGGCCGTGGCAATGCCGGCGACATATTGGTCGTCGCCCGCAAACGCAGCGAACCGCTCAGCCAGACGCCGATTTCGGTTACCGCCATCACCGGCGACAGCTTGCGCGATCGCGGATTGACGACGCTGTCCGATATCGCGACCGTGACGCCGGGGGTCAGCTTCCGCGAGGATGTCGGGGGGCGGGCCGGGCCGTCGATCACGATCCGCGGCATCGGCTTCGACGATTACCATGCGCTGGGCAGCCCGTCCGCCGCGGTCTATGTCGATCAGGTCTATCAGGGGTCGAACGCCTGGATCGCGGGCCAGTTGTTCGACATCGACCATGTCGAGATCCTGAAGGGGCCGCAGGGCACGCTGTACGGCCAGAACACGACGGCGGGTGCGATCAACGTCCTGACCAACCAGCCGACCGCCGCGACCAGGGGCTTCCTGACCGCCAGCTATGGCAGCTACAACGCGCTGCGGATCGAGGGCGCGGTCGGCGGCACCGTCGCCACCGACCTGACCGGCCGGATCGCGGTGCTGCGCCAGTCGGGCGGCGGCTTCCTGACCAGCGAGGGCAATGCGGCGCAGGCCGGATACACGCCCGTCCCCGGCAAGGTCCCTCCGCTGCCGCTGGTCGGGCGGCAGACCGGGTTCGGCGACCGCGATTACTGGGGCACGCGCGGCACGCTGCGCCATACGCCATCCGCGACGACGACGATCACCGCCGAAGCGAGTTACGGTCGCGATCGCGGTGCCAACAGCCAGACCGACGTGCTCGGCCGATCCGCGACCGGCTTTACCGAGCCGGACCGCGATCCCTATACCTTCTATGCCAACGTCCTGCCCTTCATCCATGCGGATCAGGTCGGCGGGCGGCTGATGCTGGAGCAACAACTGGGCGGCTATACGCTGACCGCCATCGCCGCGCAGCAGCATCTGACGCGCACCTATACGCTCGATCCCGGATCGCCATTGCGCGCGTTCGACATCCTCTATCGCGACCGGCTCAACCAGACGACGCTGGAGGCGCGGCTGGCCAGCCCGCAGGGCGGCGCGGTCGACTGGCAGGTCGGCCTCTATCATTTCCGCGACCGCGTCCACAGCAACCAGAATGAGGACGTGTCCGACCTGTTCCGCACCGTCATCGATGCCGATGCGACCCAGCATCGCCGCAGCACCGCGATCTTCGGCGAGGCGAACTGGCACGTCGCGCCCAGGCTGACCGCGACGCTGGGCCTGCGCTATAATTGGGAGACGGCGACCTATCGCGGCGCGACCACCGACCTGAACCCCTATGGCACGACGATCCTGTCACGCGCGTTCACGCTGCCGGTGACGTTCGACAACCGCTTTTCGGACGAGAAGCTGTCCGGGCGCGCGCTGATTAGCTGGCAGCCAGTCGAGGGGGCGACGCTCTATGCCTCGGCCAGCCGGGGTTTCCGCAGCGGCGGGTTCGACGGCGCGACGATCTTCACGGCGGCCAAGGCGCTGCCCTTCCGGTCGGAGCGGGTCTGGGCCTATGAAGCGGGGGCGAAATGGTTTCCGCACGACCAGCCCTATCATCTGACGGTGTCGGGCTTCTACAACGACTTCAGCGATCTTCAGGCGACGGCGGTGGTCAATGTCGGCGGGCTGCCGACCAATGTCCGCACCAACATCGCCGCCGCGAAAATCTATGGCGGCGACATGCAGTTCGGGGTGCGCCCGCTGCCAGGGCTGGACCTGACCGGCGGTATCGCGCTGCTCCATTCACGGATCGAGGATGTCCTGTCCGCCAATGCGGCGGAGGCGGCGCGGCGCGCGGGCAAGCCGCTGCCCAACGCGCCCGGCCTGTCATTCACCACCGGCGTCCAGTACCGCCAGCAATTGGGTAGCGGCTGGACGCTCTCGCCCGGCGCCAACATCTCCTATGTCGGCAAACAGTATAAGGAGATCGATCATTATATCGAGAATGGCGCCTATGCGCTGCTCGATGCGCGGATCGAACTGTCCCCGCCGGGGGCCAGATGGACCTTCGCGCTCTGGGGCCGTAACCTGACCGACAAGACCTATTTCGTCGGCCTGGTCCCGGCGGTCAGCGGCGGATCGGTGATCGGAACGCAGCGCATCGTCGGCACGCCGCGCACGCTGGGGGGAGAGATCGCATGGCGCTTCTGAGCAAAGGAGCGCGGCAGGCGCTGGCGCTGATCGCGTTGACAATGCCGGGCACCGCATCGACGCGCGCCGCGCAACCGGGGGGCGGCGATGCCCCCCTCACCTTTCGGATCGCGGTGATCCCCGACACCCAGCATTATCTCGATTACCGGAAGCAGACCGGGGCGGGCTATCCGTTCGATGGGGTCGCGCTGTTCTACGACCAGATGCGCTTCATCGCCGACCATAGCGTCGCGGCGGGCGGCGACATCGCCTTCGCCACAGCGGTCGGCGATGTGTGGGAGCATCAGAGCCTGCCGGTCGACCCCGACAACACCGCCAAAGGCATCCACGCCATCGACAATCCCAAGCTGCGCGGCATCCTCGAAGCCACGCCCCGCACCCGCACGGTCGAGATGCCCGCGGCACGGCGCGGCTATGCGATGCTGGCGGGCAAGCTCCCCTTCTCGGTGGTGCCGGGCAATCACGATTACGACGCCCAGTTCACCAGCGCGAAATTCCCGCCCACGACCGACCCCGCCATGAAACGCGCGGCGACCCCCGCCTATTACGGAATGCTGCATGTCGGCGGCCTGCGCAATTTCACCAGCGTCTTCGGCGCGGACACGCCGTTCTTCCGCGGCAAGCCATGGTATGTGGCATCCTATCGCGGCGGCGCGGACAGCGCGCAGATCTTCACCGCCGGGGGCTATCGCTTCCTTCACATCGGGCTGGAGTTCGCCGCGCCCGACGATGCGCTGGACTGGGCCGCGCGGGTCATGGCCCGGCATCCCGGCCTGCCGACCATCGTCACGACGCACGACTTCCTGAACTCGGACGGATCGCGCACCCCCAATCCGGTCGTCGACATGAAGGCGGTCGATCCCGCCAACAACAATCCCGAGGATGTATGGCGCAAGTTCATCCGCCGCCACGACCAGATCTTCCTCGTGCTGAGCGGGCATGAGCGCGGGCAGGCTTACCGGGTCGACGCCAATGCCTTCGGCCATCCGGTCTATCAGATGATGGCCGATTATCAGGACCGCAACGCCAGCTATCGCAACACCAGCGGCGACGGATCGTCCACCACGGCGCGGCCAACCGGGGACGGCTGGCTGCGGATGCTCTCGTTCGACATGCGGCCCGCCTCGCCGGTCATCCGGGTGCGGACCTATTCGACCTATTACAAGGCGTACAGCACGCAGGTTCCGGCCTATGCGGCCTGGTACAAGGCCGACGACGCCCCCCGGGCCAGCGCGGCGGACTATCGGGCGAAGGACGACTTCACCGTCACGCTGACCGGTTTTCGCCAGCGCTTCGCGAAAGGGGCAGCGCGCAAGCCGTCATTGAATTGACAAGAACCAGGCCAGTGCAGCAGAGATTTCCCCTGCCCGACAATTGCATCGATCCCTTCCATATAGCATCGGGCGGTTCGCTGATCGCCCAATTCCCGGCGATCGGCGGCAGTGCGCATCAGGTGTTCAGTCCCGGCATCTGGTGGGAGACGATGCCCGCGCGTGGCACGCCGCCACATTGCGACGGCGCCGGATCAGAACCGCACGCTCACTCTCCCGTAATAATAGCCGCCGTTGATGCCGTAGGGCGAGAAGGAGAAGGGTGCATCATATACCTGCGCGCCGCTGATCGAGACCGGCCCGGCGGTCGCGGTCGTCACAGAGCCCGGCACCAGTCCCGCGGTTTCCGGACGCCGATCGAACAGATTGTTGGCGCCGACCGACAGATCGAGCCCCAGCCGCGTCGCGTAGGTCAATTCCAGATCGGTCAGGAAAGCGGTCCCGACCTTCGTCTCATAGAAGGGCGCTGCGCCCGATGGCGAGACAAATGCGCGCGACGACCCGTATAATGTCTCGCGCAGATTGGCCGACAATCGGCCACGCCGAGCCAGGAGGCCGAGAATGCCCTTGAAGCGCGGCGAGGCAGTTTCGAGGTTGCTGCGCGCGATGGCGTTGAACAGCGTGTCACCCAGGTGGTTGCGCGTGATCTCGGTACGGTTGTAATTCGCACTCAGAGACCATTCCAACGCCGCCACTCCGGTCTCCATCGGGTACGTCGCCGACAGTTCCACACCGCGCGTGCGGGTATCGACCCCGTTGGTGAAGGCGCTGACACCGACAAAGGTCGCGGTGGGATCGACGACGTTGCCGCGCGCCGCGATCGCGTCCAGCACGCGCTGATCCACGATCGTCGTCCCGATCTTGCCCAGGATCACGCCCGACCCCGCGACACGGTTGCGCACCGAAATGTGATAGGCGTCGAGTGTGATCGTCAAGCGCTCCACCGGACGCAACACGACGCCGGCCGACAGGCTCGTCGAATGTTCCGAGCGGAGCGGCGAAAAGCCGACGATCGCCGCCGCTGCGGAATTCGCCGGTAGCTGGATGACCGCCACGACAGGCGACACGTTGGTCGCCGAATAATGGGATTCGGCGAGCGTGGGCGCGCGGAACCCGGTGCTGACTGTGCCGCGCACCGCGACCGAAGGGGAAAAGTCGTAGCGGGTCGTCACCTTGCCGATTAGGGTGTCGCCGATCCCCTGATAATGTTCGTAGCGCCCCGCCAGGTCGAGCGTCCATGCCGCGACCGGATGCACGACCACGTCACCATAGGCGGACCAGGCGTTGCGCGAAAAGCTGCCAGCGTCGGTCTGCTGAAAGCCAGGATAGGATTGCCCCCCTTCCTTGTAGGTCGAGGCCGCGTCCCCTGCGCCGATCGCGTAGCTGTCGCGCCGGAATTCCCCGCCGAACGCCAGCGTGACGGGCTGGGCAAGGCCCAGTTCCACCTTGCGCCGGATGTCCAGATTCCCGGTGAACTGCGGCGCGACGAAACGCCCGTCATAAAAGTCCCGTGGCGTGAACCCGGTATCGGCGTAGAGCGAGGCATTGGCCGAGTTGAGGGTGCTGATCCGCGCCGTGTCCCGGCCATAGGTTGCCGACAGGTCCCAGTTCCATCCGCTGGCGACGCCGCGCACCCCGCCAGTGAACGCGTAATCATCCTCCTCCAGCCCCAATTGCGGCACGAACCCGTTCGGGAAGAGGAAGGTGCTGACGCCCGCCACGGTGCGACTGACGCGCGATGGCAGTCGATATTGTTCGTTGGCCCGGGCGACGCGGCGTGAATAGCTGCCAAAGGCATAGGCCTCGATCGAGCCGAAATCATAGCCGGCATTGACGAAGCCGGTGGTCAGCGATGATCGCGCGTCACCGATGATCGGATTGAGCCGCGGATAGCCGGGGATCGCCTGCCAGGCGGCAGGAAGCCCGCTCAGCGGCGTGCCGTCCGGCGCGACGAGCCGACGGTCAGCGCCCGCCCGCTGGCTGAAGTCGTGGAAGCGATGAAAGCCGGTCACGTCGAGGAACCCGCTCTCGCCCAGAGGCACGGCGAGCCGTACGCTGCCCGCCGCCGTCGTCCCATCGCCCGCATAATATTGCCCCGCCGTGGCGCTCGCCGCGCCGCCGGTCCGGTCCGACTTCAGGATGATATTGATGACGCCCGCAATCGCGTCCGAGCCATATTGCGCCGCCGCACCATCCTGCAGGACCTCGATGCGCTCGATCGCCTCGGGCGGGATGAGGTCGAGGTCCGGCGCCGCGCCGCCCTGGAACGGGCCACTCGCGACGTGGAGGTTGGCGGTGCCGTGCCGACGCTTGCCGTTGATCAGAATCAGGACATGGTTGGCGCTCAATCCACGCAGCTTCGCCGTGAGCGTGAGGTTGGAGGCGTCGCCGCCAAACGCCTGCGCAGTGAAGGACGGGGCCAGTTGCGTCAGCACCTGGTTCAGGTTCGGCTGCCCAACGCGGGCCAGCGCCTCGGCATTGAAAACCTGCACCGGCGCGGCGCTGTCGGCGGCACGAACGCCGGTCTGGCGCGTGCCAGTGACGATGATGTCGTCCTTCGCCGTGGGGCCATGCACGGCGTCGGAACTGGGCAGGACGTCGCTGGCAGGAATCTTCAAGGAAACCGGATGCCGCTCAGCCGCAACCGATGGGCATGCATATATAAGCAAAGGTGTCGTTATAAGCAGCATCGATCTTGGCATTTTCCGATTCCCCGAATTATATCTATGTATATAGGAAATATACATAATGTTTTTCTCCGCACGCATGATGCGAATGTTTAGTTTCGTGAATCTTATGCTGGTTCATGAATCAATAGAACTATCAATGATGATTCACTGTAGTTCGATATATTTCCTAATTTCATGGAAAACTGACGGTGAGTCGGGATCGAAGGCCACTAAGAATATCTTTGCGAGCGGAATGCTGAAGTTTATATCATACCGATTAGATAGGAGTTAAGCCTCCAACATCGGCATGGACAATGGAGTGCGGCTCCCATGAGTTATCGGTTGAGCCTGCTCGACAAGGCGCTGATCCCTGATGACGTCGAAGCGGCGGACGGGCTTGAGGCGACGGTCGCGCTTGCCACGCTGGCAGATGCGCTGGGCTATCACCGTTACTGGTTCGCCGAGCATCATGGCCTCGCGGCACTCGGCAGTTCCGCGCCGGAAACGCTTGCAGCCTTCGTACTGGCCCGCACGCAGCGGATCCGCGTCGGCTCGGGCGGCGTGATGCTGCAGCATTATGCCCCGTTCAAGGTCGCAGAGACCTTCAATCTCCTGGCCTCACTGGCGCCGGGGCGCGTCGATCTGGGCATCGGCAAGGCACCGGGCGGGATGCCCCACGCGACGCGCGCATTGCGGGCCAACCAGGCCGGCGCCGCGCCTCAGGATTTCACCGACAAGCTGCGTGAGCTCGACGCCTTCGTCACCGCGCGCGTGCCGGACGATTCCATCTTCGCGGGCGCGCTGGCAGCCCCATCCCCCCCTGAACCGCCGCAGCGCTTCCTACTGGGCGCAAGCGAGGAGAGCGCCGCCGTAGCGGCGGAGATGGACTGGCAATTCTGCTACGCGGGTCATTTCGATGGCGATCCGGATCGCATGGCTCGGGCCTTCGATCTCTATCGTGGCGCCACCGGCCGCACGCCGCTGCTCTCGCTCGTCGCTTTCGCCGCTTCGAGCGAGGAGGAAGCGCGTCGTCTGGTCGGACCGTTGCGCCTTTACCGGGTGCGACTGTCGACGGGCGCGCAGATCAATCTGCCAAGCGAGGAGGCGGCCGCCGAATTCGCGCGCCAGTCGGGGGTCGATGACTACAGCGTCACCGCGATCGTTCCCAACGTCGTGTCGGGCACGGGCGCGCAGGTCCGCGCCGCGCTGGATCACCTGCACGAGCGACTGGGCGTGGAGGAATTCGTTCTCGACGCCCCGGTCGCCGACCATGCGGCGCGGCGCGCGTCGCTGGAGGAACTGGCGCGCGAAGTCCTCAATCGCACCCTACCGGTCTCGCGCGCGGCCTGACCTTCAAACGAGGAGATACGACATGAGCCAGGCATCCATCCCCTTCGGCATCATGCTCCACGGCCCGGGCGGGCACATGAACGCATGGAAGCATCCCAGCAATCCAGCGGACGCCAGCGTCAATCTGGGCTTTCTCACCGGTCAGGTGCTGAAGGCCGAGGCCGCGGGGATTGCTTTCGCCTTCATCGCCGATGGGCTCTACATCAATGAGAAGTCGATTCCGCACTTCCTCAACCGCTTCGAACCGATCTCGATCCTGTCCGCGCTCGCCACTGCGACCAGCCGGATCGGCCTCGCAGGCACGGTGTCTACATCCTATAGTGATCCGTTCACCATCGCGCGCCAATTTGCCTCGCTCGACCTCATCAGCGGGGGCCGCGCGGGGTGGAACGTCGTCACCTCGCCGCTGGAGGGATCCGGTCGCAATTACAGCCGCGCGCATCCCGATCATGCGCTGCGGTACGAGATCGCCGACGAATATCTGACGGTCGTTCAGGGGCTGTGGGACAGCTGGGACGAAGCGGCGTTTCCGCGGGATCGCGAAAGCGGCATCTTCTTCAATCCCGAAGGCCTTCATCGGCTGGACCATAAGGGACGGTTCTTCCAGGTCGAGGGACCGCTGAACATCCAGCGTTCGCCGCAGGGGCAGCCGGTGATCTTCCAGGCTGGCAGCTCGGCCACAGGCATCGGCCTTGCCGGCAAGTTCGCCGACGCCGTCTTCACCGGCCCCGCCACGCTTGAGGAGGCGATCAACTTCCGCGCCCAGGTCCGGGCGAGCGCGGTGGTGCACGAGCGACCGGCTGACCATGTCAGGATCTTTCCCGGCGCGGAGATCATCACCGGCGCGACCGATGCCGAGGCGGAGGAAAAGCTCGCCGCGATCCGGGATTTGCTGACCGTCGAGGATGCGCTGGCCTATCTTGGTCGCTTCTTCGACCACCATGACTTCGGTCAATATGATCTCGACGCGCCCTTTCCCGATCTGGGCGACATCGGCGCCAACAGCTTCCGCTCGACCACCGACCGCATCAAGGCGGAAGCGCGCGACCAGGGCCTTACCCTGCGCGAAGTGGCACTGCGTTCCGCTACACCAAGGCCGAACTTCCTGGGCAGCGGAGAAAAGGTCGCCGACACGTTGATCCGCTGGATCGACGACGGCGCGGCGGACGGCTTTATCCTGGGCTTCCCGATCGCGGCGCAAGGGCTGGACGATTTCATCGCCCATGTCCTGCCGGCGCTGGAAGCCCGCGGTCGTTACGACCGGGTTCTACACGGTGCGACGCTGCGCGATCATCTCGGTCTCCCGTTCAAGGAGAGCCGATATAACGCGGCGGCGAAGCCAGCGGCCGAACGGCGCCTGGCATGAGCGCCGTCGCGGAATTGCAGCGCAATGTCGCACCGGTGCTCGACCGGATTGAGGCCCGGATTGAGGAGGCGATCGCGCTGCGCCACGATCTGCATCGCCATCCCGAACTCGCCTGGAACGAGCACCGCACCGCCGGGCGGGTCGCGACGTTGCTGGAGGAGTGGGGCTATCGCGTGACATCCGGCGTCGGCGGCACCGGCGTGGTCGGCTCGTTGACACGCGGCAACGGCTCCGCCTCGATCGGAATCCGCGCCGACATGGACGCGCTGCCCATCGAGGAGGCGAGCGGCGTCGCGTTCGCGAGCGCGAACAAGGGGCAGATGCACGCCTGCGGCCATGACGGCCACACCGCGATCCTACTTGCCGCGGCCCGCTACCTTGCCGAGGATGGTGACTTTTCGGGCACGATCCACCTCATCTTCCAGCCTGCGGAGGAGATCGGCCAAGGCGCACGAGCCATGATCGCGGACGGACTGTTCGACCGCTTTCCCTGCGACGCGGTGTTCGGTCTCCACAATTGGCCTGGCCTTCCCGCAGGCAAGCTCGGCTTTGTGGAGGGCCCCGCGATGGCCTCGGTCGACTGGATTGGCGTGCGGATCATTGGCAAGGGCGGCCACGGCGCCGCACCGCATGAGACGATCGATCCCGTGGTCGTCGCGGCCCATTTCGTGACCGCGCTGCAATCGATCGTTGCGCGCAATGTCGCTCCGCTCGACACGGGCGTGGTCACCGTCGGAGCGATTCATGGCGGTGACGCGGCGAACGTGATCCCGGACAGCGTCGACCTGACGCTCACGACCAGATCCTTCCGGCCCGACGTGCGTGAGATGCTGCTGCGCCGGGTCCAGGCCCTGGCGCACATGATCGCCGATGGCTTCGGCGCCCGTGCCGAAATCGAACTGAAGCGCGGCTTTCCCAGCGTCGTGAACCATGCGGCGGAAACGGCCTTCGCACGCGAGGTCGCACGCGACCTTCTGGGCGAGGACGCACTGATCGTCGACCTCGCGCCGCGCACGGCCAGCGAGGATTTCGCCTTCATGCTGGAGGCGCGACCCGGCAGCTTCCTGTTCGTGGGCGCTGGCGAGGGCGAACCTCTCCACAGCCCTCGCTATCGCTTCAACGACGACGTCATCGCCCCCGCCGCCGCCTTCTGGGCACGGCTTGCCGAAACCTGGCTTCGCTGACGCCGCGGAGCACGGAGAATGCCGATGCGCTTCACGCTCGCCTCGCCCACCGACCGGCGGCCAACGCCGCCGCCCGGCGAGATAGACACTATTGTCGAATCCTCGCCACGGGATGCGCTCGCCCGACCGTTGCTGGAGGCATTGGTGGCCGAATATTCGCGCCGCTATCATGACCTTGCCGGGCGGGACGCCAATGCCGCCGCCTATGAGGTCTATGAACGTTACCCCGCCGAGCTGTTCGATCCGCCGCACGGCAGCTTCATCCTGATCCTGCGCGACGGGGCACCGATCGCGGGTGGCGGCTTCATGCCCCATGCCGACGCGGGCACGGCGGAGATCAAGCGCATGTGGACATCGGATGCGCATCGCCGTCAGGGGCTTGCGCGGCGCGTGCTGGAGGCGCTGGAGGCAAGGGCCATCGCTCTTGGCTATACCCGCATCCACCTGACGACCGGGTTCCGCCAGCCGGAAGCCGCGGCGCTTTACCATCGCCATGGCTATACCGGCCTTTACGATCCGGATTCGGATCTTGCCGCGCGCTTCACCCTGCCGTTCGAGAAGACGCTCGTTCATACGGAGGCCGAGGCATGAACGTGGCGCTTGCCCACCCCCTGCCCGTGCCGGATGCGACGGCGTCCTCACACGGCACGCCGCCGGCGCGCTACAAAATCGTACCCGCCCGGCATCCGGCCCGGATGCTGGGCACGACGATCGCCGCGCTCGTGCTGGCTGCGATCGCGATGTCCGTGCTGGGCAACCCCCGCTGGGGCTGGCCCGTCTTCGCCAGCTGGTTCCTGTCGGAGCCCGTCATTGTCGGTCTGGGTCGCACGCTGCTGCTCACCGCGCTCGGCACGCTGCTGGGTTCGACCCTGGGGCTGACGATCGCGCTGGCGCGCATGTCGGGCGCGCCGCTGCTGAAGGCCGTGGCATTCGGCTATGTCTGGTTGTTCCGCTCGATCCCGCTCATCGTATTGCTGCTGCTGCTCAACAACCTCGGCTATCTATATGCGACGATCTCGCTCGGCATTCCCCTGACCGACATCACGATTGCCAGCTGGTCGACCACCGCGCTCATCAGCCCGTTCGCCGCCGCCGTCATCGGCCTGACCTTGAACCAGGCCGCCTTCTCGTCGGAGGTCATTCGCGGCGGCATCCTGGCCGTGGACCATGGCCAGCGCGAGGCGGCCGCCGCGCTCGGCCTGCCCCGCTGGCGCCAGGCGTCCGGCATCATTCTGCCCCAGGCGATGCGCAGCATCCTGCCCGCCGGGTTCAACGATGTCATTGGTCTCGCCAAGGGCACATCGGTCGTCTACATCCTCGCGCTGCCTGAACTATTCTATACCGTCCAGGTCATCTACCGGCGCAACCTGGACGTCGTGCCGCTGCTGATGGTTGCGACGGTCTGGTACTTCGTCATCCTGACCGCGCTCTCGCTCGTCCAACGGCGGATCGAGCGGCATTTTGCGCGCGGCGCGGCGGGTACGGCCGCACGCGTCCGCTCGCGTCCCCATTCCTCCACCCCCCATTCCTCCACCACGGCGACGGCGCGTTTGCCCCTGCCTGCGGTGCAGGGCGGTGCCGTTGTCATCGAGCGTGTCTCGAAGAGCTATGGAGACAATCGCGTTCTTGCCGATGTGTCGCTGTCCGCAGCGCCGGGGAGCGTGACCGTGATCATCGGCCAGTCCGGGTCGGGCAAGTCGACACTGCTGCGCACTATCAACCATCTGGAGCGCGTCGATGAAGGCTATATCACGATCGACGGTGGCCTGATCGGCTATCGCGTGCAGGCGGACCTGTTGTTCGAGTTGCCCGAGGCGGAGATCCTGCGTCGCCGCACCGACGTTGGCATGGTATTCCAGAGCTTCAACCTATTCCCGCACCTGACTGTGATGCAGAATGTGGTCGAGGCACCGATCCATGCTCGTGGCGTGCCGCGCGCACGGGCAGAGGCGGAAGCGCGCGATCTGCTGGCCCGGGTCGGCCTTTCGGACAAGATCGACGCCTATCCGCGCCATTTGTCCGGCGGCCAGCAACAACGCGTCGCAATCGCCCGTGCACTCGCGCTGCGGCCCAAGGTGCTGCTGTTCGATGAGCCGACCTCCGCGCTCGACCCCGAACTGGTCGGGGAGGTCCTGGACGTCATCAAGGAACTGGCGCGATCAGGGGCGACCCTGGTGATTGTGACGCACGAGATGGGATTCGCCCGCGAGATTGCCGATACGGTCGTCTTCATGGATCAGGGTCGCATCGTCGAGACAGGATCGCCCGCGCGCGTGTTCGAGAATCCGCGAGAGGCGCGCACCGCCGAATTCCTGTCGAAGGTCCGGTGATGCGCCGTGCCATCGTCGCCCTGACGCTACTGGCGCTTGCCGCCTGCAAGCCACCAGAGGAAAAACCCGGCGCCGAGACGCTGCCACCGATCCGCGCGCAACGCGACGACCGCGCTGTCGCGCTCCTGCCCAAAGGGCTGAGGCTCGCCGAACCGGGCGCGCTGACGGTCGGCATGGCCGTCGGCCAGCTTCCGCTCGCGGATTATGCCAAGGACGGCAAGGGCGTAGTCGGAGTGGAGCCCGGTGTCGCGCAACTCGTCGCCGACGCTCTGGGACTGCGGCTGAAGATCGTTCCCGTGGCCTGGGCCGATTGGCCTTTAGGCCTCACATCGGGGAAATATGATGCCGTCATGTCGAACGTGACGGTGACGGAGGAACGCAAGGACAAATACGATTTTTCCACTTATCGCGACGATCAGTTGGGAATCTACACCCGCGCCGATGGCCCGGTCCAGTCGGTCGCATCGCCGAAAGACATCGCGGGTCTGAAGGTGGCAGTGGGCGCCAGCACCAACCAGTCGCAGATTCTGGACCGTTGGAATGCGGAGAATGTGGCGGCCGGGCTAAAGCCGGCCGAACCGCAATATTACGACGATACCGGTATCGCACGCCTGGCGGTCCTGTCGGGACGCGTCGACGTTTCCTTCGGTCCCAATGCCATTTCGGCCTATGAGGCACGCGATGGACGTACCCGCAAGGTCGGCACCGTCGCCGGAGGGTGGCCGCTCACCGCCTATATCGCTGTCGCGACCCGCAAGGACTCGGGGCTGGCGACGGGGATCACCGCAGCGATCAACGCCCAGATCGCGAACGGCAACTACCGGCATCTGCTCGATCGTTGGCATCTGGCGTCGGAGGCGATCCCGCGCTCGCAGACGAACCCACCCGGCCTGCCGCGACAATAAGGATCATATTCGCCCCTGATTGCTGTCATTCCGAGCGACCTGCCCGCGCTCGCCCGTCTGGATTGCAGGACCAGGGGCCGACCGGTCCCTGGCGCTCGTCAGCCCCAAGGTCTCCAGGCCACGGCGCATCGACGACATATGCGAGACGGGGGCACGGAGGCCATGGCTGGACGAATCCAGGATGAAGCGACCCACACCCCTCAGCGCGTGGCGTGGAGCGCCTGCATCGCCTCTTCGGTGACGGTATAGACCGCCTGCCGCTGCGCCCCGCGATTCTGATGGTCGACCCGGTAGCCCTGATAATGACGGCGGACGAAGCCGGCGCGGACCAGCTCCGAAACCGCGCGGCTGACATTGGTCCGCCCCGAAAGCCTGATCCGCCTGCGAACCTCGCTCTGCACCAGCCGATCCGCCGCCTCGCGGTCCGTCGGCAGCGCGTGCTTCGCCTTCAGCTCCTCTCGAACCTTGTCGGTGATCGCCAGCCGCCGGGGGTCGCGCTGGGCCACGGGAACCAATGCTTCGCAGAGCCAGTCGCGCACCGGAATATGCTGATCGCCCTCGCGGACATACGGACCGGCCGAGCCTGTCTTCGCGCTGGCCTGGGCGATCAGATTGAGGACCATGAAGCTGTAGCGCGGTCGCTCGCACATCGCCGTCAACCGTTCCAGAATAGCCGGCAGATCGAGCGGGCGGCGGCGCTCCTTGGGAACGGCCGGTGCAACCTGCTCTTCGAGCGAGAAGAAATCTGGCTGGAACATGGGAACAATACAAGCACAAACCGACACCGGCGTGAATCCCTCTTTGACGGCCGCGCGCATCTTTAACCGCTCGTGGCACTTTACCGGCGGG